>NZ_MUKA01000050.1 GCF_002150735.1 Streptomyces africanus | reverse complement strand
TCTTGGAGTGGTACGGCACCCCGCGTCGCGACCCGACGTGGAGGACGGGCTCGCGGCCCGAGGGGAGGTAGGTGAGGGTGCCGTCGGCCTCGGGGCGGAAGCTGCCGCCCCGGCCCTCGGTGAGCAGTGCCATCAGGTCGATGAAGGCCAGCCCGAAACCGCGCAGCATGACGTGCTCGCCGGGCCGCAGCCCGGACAGGCCGGCGTCGGCGGAGAACTCCGGCGGGAGGTGGAAGCGGCCGTGGCGGCGGGCGAAGGCAGCGTGGTTGCGGTGCTCGGCGGTGGGCGTGGCGCCGATGTGTCCCTGGGCGAGGACCACAAGGTCGGCGGTGAGCGGCGTGGTGCGGTCGGCCAGGTGCACGTGTTGCGGGCCGTCCGCAGGACCGGTGACGGCGGTGGCGGTGGTGCGGTGCCATTCGACGGTGACCGAGGGCGGCAGCTCGGTCAGCGCCCTGCGGAACACCCAGTCCAGGTAGGCGCTCTGGGCACGGCGGGTGGGAAAGTCCGCCCCGGTGAGCGTGCGCAGTTCGGCGAGTACCTCCGGGTCGGCGGGCTCGGTGTACGGGGCGTGACGCGGGCTCCGGCCGGAGAACTGGGCGGCCCACTCGGCCAGCGAGGGGCCGGGCCGTACCGGGCCCTCGATGGTGGACGACTCGTCGGTGAACATGGTGACGTCCTCGGCCATGGAGTTCATCCTGAGCAGCGCCGACTGCTCGTGTCGCCAGATGCGCCCCGGGCCGGGCGGGTGCGGGTCCACCAGATGGATGCGCAACTCCCGTGTGCCGTCCCACAGTTCGGGCGCGTTGGCGGCGATGCGCTCCAGCAGCCCCGTGGCGCGCGGCCCCGCGCCGACGACGACCAGGACGGCCGTGGAGGGGGTGCTGCTCACCGGTCACCGCCGATCACCGGGCGGGCGTCGGCGGCCGTCGCCGCGCTCAGCCGGTGGCGTACGGCGGTCAGGTGCCCGCGCAGCCGTTGCAGTGGAGTGGGCGGCAGGGCGCGGGAGTTGCCGCGGGTGTAGTACCGCTCGACGTAGAACTGTCCCGCGCTCAGCACCGTGGTGACCGCGATGTACCACAGGGTGGCGACCATCAGCAGCGGGATGACCTGGTAGGTCTGGTTGTAGATCAGCTGCACGGAGTACAGCAGGTCGTGCACGGCCAGCACGCTCACGATGCTGGTGCCCTTGAGGGTGCCGATCAGCATGTTCCCGGCGGTCGGCACGATGGAGCGCATCGCCTGCGGGACGACGATCCGGCGCAGGGTGCGGCGTCTGCTCAGACCGAGGGCCTGGGCGGCCTCGGTCTGCCCGGCGTCCACGGAGAGGATGCCGCCGCGTACCACCTCGGCGGCGTAGGCGGTCTCGTGCAGGGTCAGGCCGATGACGGCGGTGAGGGTGGGGCCGAGCAGGTTGACCGTCTTGACGGTGAGGAACTGCGGGCCGAACGGGATGCCGAGGCCCAGCGTCGGGTACAGGGCGCCGACGTTGAACCAGAACAGCAGCTGGACCAGCAGCGGGGTGGACCGGAAGATCCACACGTAACCCCAACTCAGCGTACGAAGCACCGGGTTGGCGGAGAGCCGCATGACCGCGAGTACGGTGCCGAGCAGGAATCCGAGCACCATCACCACGGCGGTCAGCCACAGGGAGAGCAGCAGCCCGTCAAGGACGGCGGCGGTGGTGAAGTACCGGGCCACCACGTCCCACTGGAAAGCCTGGTTGCGGACGACGGAGTTGAGCACCATCGCGAAGAGCAGCAGGGCGACCGCGGCGGTCAGCCACCGGCCGAGGTGGCGGCGTGGCACGATCCGCGGCACGTCGGAACCGAGAGCGCCCGTGCGCTTCGGTGGCTTCGTGACAGGGGCAGGCGTGACTTCGGAAGACGTGACCATCGAAGGGCTCTCCGTGGGAGGGAATCGCAGGCGTGGGTGACCGCCCGGTGGCACTCGTCGGGAGCGCAACGGCACTGGCGCTGCGTGCGTTCCGGTGCGGCCGGGGCTCGGCGTCGTCACATGCGCCGCGTCCCTCAACGCGGCCGGAGGGGCTGCCGCGCATCGCGGAGCCGGTCCGCCGTCGATCGTATGTGCCCATGGCATCCATGTGTCAACAGCGCGCGGGGAGGCGCTGGTCAGGGCGGTCCGGTATCCGGGCGCTGCTTGACGAGCGCCACAATGTACTGCTCAAGTAGTCGCATGAATGCCCAGCAGCGCTTGGTCACGCGCGATCACATCGACTTCGGTCGGGTGTGGTCCGCAGCGTGTTGCGCCTGACTCGGCAGCGGGCCGTCTGACCGGCCCTTCCCTCCCTCGGTGACCCCGTCGCGGGCCGAGTTCTCTCTTCACGCGCGCTGCCGCAGCTCTGCTTCTCCCGACGCTCGACGTCGTCACGACTGCACCGACCCGTCTTCCTGACGGTCTGTCACTCATGCCCGCACACAAGGCGATTCCGCCATGCCTGCGTGCCGCCGCCATCCCTGAAAGGCCATGCCCATGCCCGTGGAGTTCCTCGGCATCGCCGCCACCCATGACGGCTCCGAGACCACGCCGCGCTCCGGCGCCGCGTTCGACAAGGAGTACACGCTCCGGCTCGCCCGGGCGCACGAGGAGCACGGCTGGGACCGGGTGCTGTTCGCCTACGGCTCCGGGTCCCCTGACCCCGCTCCGGCCGCCGCGTACATCGCGAGCCGGCTGGACCGCCTCCAGATCCTGCTCGCCCACCGGCCCAACGTCTCCTACCCCACCTTCGCCGCCAAGACCTTCGCCACCCTCGACCAGATCAGCGAGGGCCGCCTGACCGTGCACTTCATCACGGGCGGCAACGACCAGGAACAGGGCCGCGAGGGCGACACCCTCAGCAAGGACGAGCGCTACGCCCGCACCCGCGAGTACATCCGCATCGTCAAGAAGATCTGGACGACGCACGAGCCCTTCGACCACGAGGGCGAGCACTACCGCTTCCACGACTTCGTCAGCGACGTCTTCCCGGTCCAACAGCCCCGCCCGAACGTCTCGTTCGGCGGTTCGTCGCCCGCCGCGTACGCCGCAGGAGGCGCCGAAGCCGACATCTACTGCCTGTGGGGCGAGCCCCTCGCGAAGACCGCCGAGCAGATCGGACACGTGAAGGCCGCCGCGAGGGCCGCCGGCCGCACCGACGTGCCGCGCATCCAGGTCGCCTTCCGCCCGATCATCGCCCCGACCGAGGAACTGGCCTGGGAGAAGGCCCACCGCACGGTCGGCGCGATCAAGGCCCGCAAGGAGCGGGGCGAGGCGATCACCAAGCGCCACCACGGACACGCCCGGCCGCAGGCCGCGACACCTCAAAACGCCGGCTCGCAGCGCCTGCTCGCCATCGCCGAGGAGGGGGAGCGCTACGACCGCGCCCTGTGGACACCCACCGCTGCCGCGACCGGCGGTGCGGGCAACTCCAACGCGCTGGTCGGCACGCCGGAGACGGTCGCCGAGGCGCTGCTCGACTACTACGACCTCGGCGTCGACATCCTCTCCGCGCGCGGCTACGACCTGCTGGGCGACGCCATCGACTTCGGCCGGTATGTGATCCCCCTCGTCCGCGAGGAGGTCGCCAAGCGCGACGCCGAGCGGGCGGCACGCGGGACGCAGACCCCGGCGGCGGTGAGCGGATGACCTCGGTTGCCCAACCGCCGTCTTCAGCAGCCGAGTTGACCGTCATCGAAGTGCCGGTGTCCGACCCTCGGGTGGAGCCGCTCCTGCAGGAACTCGGCGACGAGTACTCCGCGCGCTACGGCGGCGACGCCCACGCCGAGATGGCCCGCTACCCCGACGAGGAGTTCACCGCGCCGCACGGTGGCGTCCTGCTCCTGCTCCTGGAGCGAGGCGAGCCGGTCGCGGGCGGCGCCTTCCGCCGGTACGACGCGGGCACGGCCGAGCTGATGGGGGTCCCCCCGGACGGAGTCTGGGGGAGGATCTGGACCCACTCCGCCCACCGGCGGCGCGGCCTCGCCCGCCGCGTCGTCGCCGAGCTGGAGCGCGAGGCGGGCGCACGCGGCTACCGGCGGATCTACCTGACCACCGGCCCGCGACAGCCCGAGGCCCGCGGCCTGTACCTGGCCACCGGCTACACCCCGCTGTTCGACACGGAAGCCGACCCGGAATCCATCGGCCCGCTGCCGTTCGAGAAGCACCTCAACGCCACATCGCGCACCCGAAAGGCCTCCGACCTGTGAACCCTCCCGGCATCAGAGCCCGCCTGCGTCTCGCCGCCGCCCTCGCGCTGCCGCCGCTCCTGGCGCTGACCGCCTGTGGCTCCGGCGGCAGCGACGGCACAGCACCGGCGGGTGCTCAGGCCTCTCCCGCGCCCTCCGACGACCCGGTCGCCGCCGTACGCACGGTGGACTCGGTCGCCGCCCTGCTGCCCGCCGACGTACGCAAGGCGGGCACGCTGCGCGTCGGCAGCTCGATCGGGTTCCCGCCCGGGGCGTACTACCCCAACGGCACGGACAAGGCGCCCGCGGGCCAGGACATCGACCTCGCCGACGCGGTCGCCAAGGTGCTCGGCGTGAAGCTGGAGCGGCAGGACGCCTCCTTCGAGACGATCCTGCCCGCCCTCGGCAGCGGCAAGTACGACGTCGGCACCGGCAACTTCGGTGTCACCAGCGAGCGCCTGAAGACCGTCGACTTCGTCACCTACATCAACGACGGCCAGGGCTTCGCGGTGAAGAAGGGCAACACCGCGCTCGGCAAGAAGGTCACCGACCTCACCCAGCTGTGCGGGCTGACCATCGGCACCGGCGCCGGCACCACCTTCGAGGCGACCCTCACCGCGCAGAAGGGGGTGTGCGCCAAGGCCGGCAAGAAGCCGTACGACGTGAAGGTCTACTCGGAGAACGCGGCGACGCTCACCGCGCTCCAGCAGGGCCGCATCGACGTGATCATGTCGACCATCAACGGCCTGCGCTACCAGGCGGCACAGCCCGCCTCGCAGACCGCCTTCCTCGGGGAGTTCCACCGCCTCGACGTCGGCTTCGCCTTCAAGAAGGGCTCCCCGCTGACCAAGGCGTTCCAGGCGGCCGTCAACGAGCTGATCAAGGACGGCACCTACGCCCGGATCCTCAAGAAGTGGGGCACCTCCGCCTCCGCGATCGACACGTCGCGGATCAACCCGCCCGAACACGCATAAGAGTTGAGCAGGAACATCACGATGGCATCCACCACCGATACCGCACCGCCCGGCGCGGCCACCCCGGGCACCGGCCCCGAAGCCCCGCCCGCCGCGGGCGATCCGGCCTCGCTCAAGGTCGTACCCACCCGCCACTACGCCCGCTGGGCCGCCGGCGCCGCCGTGGTCGTGCTGATCGCCCAGTTCGTCCACGGCCTGGCCACCAACCCTGTCTGGGAGTGGCAGGTCTTCCGCGACTACGTCTTCTCCGAGACGATCGTCCAGGCCGTGTGGGTGACCCTCCAGCTCACCGCCTACGCCACCGTCCTCGGCTTCCTCCTGGGCACTGTGCTCGCCTTCCTGCGGCTGTCGCGCAGCCCGGTGCTCTCGACCGTCGCCTGGACCTACATCTGGATCTTCCGGTCCATCCCGATGATCGTCCAGCTGGTGTTCTGGTTCAACCTCAGCGCTCTCTACAAGGAGTTGGGCTTCGGCATCCCCTTCGGGCCGGTGTTCTGGTCCGTGGACAGCAACAGCATCATCGGCACCATGGGAGCGGCGGTCATCGGGCTGACGCTGCACCAGGCCGCCTACGCCGCCGAGATCGTCCGCGGCGGTGTCATCGCCGTCGAGCACGGGCAACTGGAGGCCGCCGCCGCGCTGGGCATTCCCCGGCTGCGGCAGATCCGCCGGATCGTGCTCCCGCAGGCCATGCGCGCCATCCTGCCCACGGCGGGCAACGAGATCATCGGCCTGCTCAAGGGCACCTCGGTGGTCTACGTGATGTCCATCGGCGAGCTCTTCTACCAGGTGCAGGTGATCTACGGACGCAACGGCCGGGTGATCCCGCTGCTGCTGGTCGCCACCGCCTGGTACGTCGTACTGACCTCCCTGCTCTCGGTCGCCCAGTACTACGTGGAGCGCCGCTACGCCCGGGGCGCCGACCGCACCCCGCCGCCCACCCCGCTCCAGCGCGCCCGGCGCTTCATCCGCACCCTGCGCGCGGCCGCCGCACAGCGCAACCAGCCCGTCATACCCCTGAAGCCCTTGGGAGACAGCCGATGAGTGACGTGACGGTGGCCGTCAAGGACGCGAAGCCGACGGCCGACGGCGTGATGGTGGACGTCCACGGCGTCCACAAGAACTTCGGCCCCCTCCAGGTGCTGCGCGGCGTCGACCTCACGGTCCGCGCCGGCGAGGTCACCGTGGTCCTCGGCCCGTCCGGCTCCGGGAAGTCCACCCTGCTGCGCACCATCAACCATCTGGAGAAGGTCGACCGCGGCTGGATCAGCATCGACGGCGAACTCATCGGCTACCGCCGCTCCGGGAGCAAGCTGCACGAACTCAAGGAGAAGGACGTTCTCAGGCAGCGCACCCACATCGGGTTCGTCTTCCAGAACTTCAACCTCTTCCCCCATCTGACCGTGCTGGACAACCTGATCGAGGCACCGGTCTCCGCGCTGCGCCGCCCACGCAAGGAAGCGGAGGAGACCGCCCGCCGGCTCCTCGAGCGCGTCGGGCTCGCCGACAAGACCAACGCCTACCCACGGCAGTTGTCCGGCGGCCAGCAGCAGCGCGTCGCCATCGCCCGCGCGCTCGCCCTCGAACCCAAGGTGCTGCTCTTCGACGAACCCACCTCGGCACTCGACCCGGAGCTGGTCGGCGAGGTCCTCGACGTCATCAAGGACCTGGCCCGTACGGGAACCACCATGATCGTCGTGACCCACGAGATCGGTTTCGCCCGCGAGGTCGCCGACACCGTGGTGTTCATGGACGACGGCGTCGTCGTGGAGCAGGGTCCGCCCTCGGCCGTACTCGACTCCCCGCAGCACGAGCGCACCCGCGCCTTCCTCTCCAAGGTCCTCTGACCACCCCTCACCCTTTTCCGCAAGCAGGGAGCACGACCATGTCCACCTCGACCACCCGCCGCACCGCCGCAGCCGCGCTGGGACTCACCGCAGCCCTCGTCCTCGCCGCGTGCAGCAACCCCGAAGACGGCGGCACGACCGAGGTCGCGGCCACGTCGGGCGGCAAGACGAAGATCAATACCAGCCCCGACCAGAACCGCGTCACCACCGGCAAGGTCGACTCCATCGCCGCCGAAGTCCCGGAGCGCATCCGCAGGAAGGGCACCCTGGAACTCGTCGCCTCGTCCGGCTCCGCCGCGCCCCTGACCTTCTACGCCACCGACAACAAGACCGTCATCGGCGTCGAGCCCGACATCGCCCACCTGGTCGCCGACGTCCTCGGTCTCAAGGCGCACCTCAACACCGTGTCGTGGGAGAACATCTTCGTCGGCCTCGACAGCGGCAAGTACGACGCAGGCCTCAGCAACATCACCGTCACCGAGGAACGCAAGGAGAAGTACGACTTCGCCACCTACCGCGAGGACAACCTGGCCTTCGAGGCGAGGAAGGGCAGCGGCCTGAAGGTCACCGGGCCGAAGGACGTCGCCGGAAAGACCGTCGCGGTGGGCAGCGGCACCAACCAGGAGAAACTGCTGGTCGAGTGGTCGGCCGAGAACAAGAAGGCCGGCCGCAAGCCGGTGGACATCAAGTACTACCAGAACGACAGCGACACCTACCTCGCTCTCCAGTCCGGCCGGATCGACCTCTACCTCGGCCCCAACCCGACCGCCGCCTACCACGCGGCCACCACCGGCAGGACGGAGGTCGTCGGCACGTACTCGGGCGCCGGCGCCCGGCTCCAGGGCCTCATCGCGGCCACCACGAAGAAGGACAGCGGACTGGCCAAGCCGCTCGCCGACGCGCTGAACCACGTCATCGGCAACGGCACCTACGCGAAGGTGCTCAAGCGCTGGGGCCTGTCCGGCGAGGCCGTGACCAAGTCGGAGATCAACCCGCCCGGCCTGCCGAAGACCGACAAGTAGCCGATCCGGACCCGCCACCACCTCGCCGCTCACTCCCCGACGTCAACAACACCACCGGTCATCCGCATGTCCGCGAAGGAGTACGCGTGAAACCGTCCAGAACCCGCCATCCCGTCCGTCCCGTCCTGGTGGCGCTGGGCTCGGCCGTCCTGCTGGCCGCCTCCGTCACCGTCCCGTCCACCGCGGCTGCCGTGGTGGAGGAGCAGCCGCGCTCGTCCGTGGCGCTCGACTGGTACGACACGACAGCGGCCACCATCGCGGCGGGCGGCGCCCCGACGCAGATCACGAACAGCCGTACCTGGGCCGTCAGTTGGCTGGCGGCGGCCCGGGCCACCCGTCAGGTGCCGTCCGGCGTCGACCGGGGCGACTTCCAGGACGCGGCCCTGGCATCCGCCGTACACGACGCCATGGTGGCGCTGGTCCCCTCCCGTACTCAGGAACTGGACGCCGCTCTGCGCACGACGCTTCAGGGCGTTCCCGACGGACCGGCCGAGTCGAAGGGCGTGGCGGCCGGTGCCCGCCAGGCGCGGCTGGTGCTCGCCGCCCGCGAGGGTGACGGCCTCGACCCGGCCTCGGTCGACGCGCCGTTCACCGTGCCGCCGGCGGCCCCTGGGGTGTGGCAGCCGACCCCTCCCGCCTATGCCCCGGCCGCGCAGTACGGCAACCGGCTCGCCCGGCCCTTCCTGCTGGACAGCCCCGACCAGTACCGGCTGCCCGCACCGCCCGCCCTGGACTCCTCGCGTTACCGCGCCGACCTGGCCGAAGTCCGTGCGTACGGGGTGGTGAACAGCACCGTACGCACGGAGAAGCAGACAGAGACCGCCACGTTCTGGCTCGGTTCCTCACTGACGCTGTACACCGAGCCACTGCGGGTGGCCCTCGCCCGGTCACCGCATGCCGACGCCGGACGGGCCAGGCTGGTGGCCCTGTTCCACGTCGCCCTGGTGGACACGCAGATCGCCACCTCCGACACCAAGTACGCCTACCCGCGGTGGCGTCCGGTCACGGCCATCCGTACCGGTTCGATCGACCCCGACCCCGCCTGGACGCCGCTGCACACCACGCCGGCCCATCCCGACTACCCCAGCGGCCACAACACGTACGCGGGCGCCGCCGAAGCGGTCCTCTCGGCGCTCGTCGGGCCGCGCACGGCGCCCTTCCGGCTGACCAGCCCCACCGCCCCCGGAGTGACCCGCACCTACACGTCCTGGAGCCGGCTGTCCCAGGAGAACGTGGATGCCCGGGTGTACTCCGGCATCCACACCCGCTCGGCCGACGAGGCCGGTCTCGTCCTCGGCGAGCGGGTCGCGACGCACGCCCTGCGCAACGCCTCACGCCTGTTCGGCACGCTGTGAGCGGCACCGGCACCGGCACCAGGCAGCCTTCTCGCCGACGTCGCGTGATCCCCTCAGCGCCGGCCAACCCGAGCACACACCTGCTGGACAACGCGGTCTGGGCCGCACTGGCCGGCCCGCACGCCCGCTTCGCGGAACGGGTGGGCCGAGCCGCCCGGTATCCGGCGGACGTCTACGCGTTCGCCGCAGTCGCCGATCCGGCGGATCCCGCCGCCTGGGCGGACCTGCACACGCTCGTGGGACCGGAAACCGTCGTACGCGTCAAGGGAGTCGAGAGTGTCCCGCGTGGCTGGGAGGTCGTCGGCGACGGACGGGGCGCCCAGCTGGTCGACACCGCGTTGCGGGCCGAGCCCGCCCCGGAGGCGGTGCGGCTGGGGCCCGACGACGTACCGGAGATCCTGGACCTGGTCGCCCGCACCAGACCGGGACCCTTCCTGAAGCGGACCGTCGAACTCGGTACCTATCTCGGCATCCGGCACCAAGGGCGGCTCGTAGCCATGGCCGGTGAGCGGCTGAGGCTGCCCGGATGGACGGAGATCAGCGCCGTCTGCACCGACCCGGCGTACCGCGGCCGAGGACTGGCCACCCGGCTGGTGCGCGCGGTCGCCGCGGGCATCCGGGAACGCGGGGACACCCCGCTGCTGCACGCCTCCGCGACCAACACACAGGCCATCCGGCTGTACGAGTCGATCGGCTTCACCCTGCGCCGCCGGACGAGGATCCTCCAGGTGCGCACGCCAGGAACACACCGCGGAGCCGGGGCGTTGTGACTCACGACGAGATGCGCGAGGCGCCGCAGCGCGCGCCCCGAAGGAGGGAGGTGGAGGACGTGACGCACCTGTTCCACGCCGTCCACCTCCACTCCCGGCCCCACATAGACCTCCAGCGCGTGGCCGGCGCGCTCTGTTGTTCCTGACCCGTTCCTCCACCGCCGCGCACCGCAGGATGCGGGTCGGCGTTCTCGTCACGGACTTCCAGGAAGGCACCCACTCGTGTCCTCGACACCCCCTTCTCCCCTGCATCTTGCCGTCGCCCTGGACGGCACCGGCTGGCATCCCGCGTCCTGGCGTGAGCCGGTGTCCCGCCCCCGGGACCTGTTCACTGCCGCCTACTGGGCCGATCTGGTCGCCGCGGCCGAGCGCGGCCTGCTCGACTTCGTGACCATCGAGGACGGCCTCGGCCCGCAGTCCTCCCACTTCCTGGACCCGGACGAGCGCACCGACCAGGTGCGCGGCCGTCTGGACGCCGTCCTGATCGCGGCCCGCATCGCCCCGCTGACCCGGCACATAGGCCTGGTCCCGACCGCGGTGGTCACCCACACGGAGCCCTTCCACATCTCCAAGGCGATCGCCACCCTCGACTACGTCAGCACCGGCCGCGCCGGCCTGCGGGTGCAGATCACCGCCCGCCCGAACGAGTCCGCGCACTTCGGCCGCCGCACCATCGCGCGCATCCAGGCCTACGACAGCCCGGCCGCCCATGAGGTGGTGACCGACCTGTTCGACGAGGCCGCCGACTACGTGGAGGTGGTGCGCCGCCTGTGGGACAGCTGGGAGGACGACGCCGAGATCCGGGACGCCGCCACGGGCCGCTTCATCGACCGCGACAAGCTGCACTACATCGACTTCGAGGGCCGGCACTTCAGCGTCAAGGGCCCCTCGATCACGCCCCGCCCGCCGCAGGGCCAGCCGCTCGTCAGCGCCCTCGCCCATGACACCGTCCCCTACCGGCTCGTGGCCCGCGCCGCCGACATCGGCTACGTCACCCCGTTCGACGCCGATGAGGCCCGCACGATCGTCGCCCGGATCCGCGCCGAGCAGAACGCGGCCGGGCGAGCCGGCGAATCCCTGCATGTCTTCGGCGACCTGGTGGTCTTCCTCGACGACGACCCGGCCGCCGCGACCGCCCGCCGGGACCGGCTCGACGCGCTCGCGGGACAGCCGTACACGAGTGACGCCCTGATCTTCACCGGCACTCCCTCCGAACTCGCCGATCTGCTGCAGGAGTTGCAGAGCGCCGGGCTGACCGGTTTCCGGCTGCGGCCCGCCGTCGCCGGCCACGACCTTCCGGCGATCACCCGCGGTCTGGTCCCCGAACTCCAGCGCCGGGGCGCCTTCCGCCACGCCTACGAGGCCGACACCCTGCGCGGCCTGCTGGGCCTGGCCCGCCCCGCCAACCGCTACGCCGCCGCTGCCACCGCCTGAGCCGGAGGGACGACCACGACCATGAGCAAGCCGCTGAAGCAGATTCACCTGGCCGCCCACTTCCCCGGCGTCAACAACACCACCGTGTGGAGCGACCCGCGGGCCGGCAGCCACATCGAGTTCAGCTCCTTCGCGCACTTCGCGCGGACCGCCGAACGGGCCAAGTTCGACTTCCTGTTCCTCGCCGAGGGGCTCAGGCTGCGCGAACAGGGCGGAAAGATCTACGACCTGGACGTCGTCGGCCGGCCCGACACCTTCACCGTGCTCGCCGCGCTCGCCGCCGTCACCGAGCACCTCGGCCTGACCGGCACCATCAACTCCACGTTCAACGAGCCCTACGAGGTGGCCCGCCAGTTCGCCACCCTCGACCACCTCTCCGGCGGCCGCTCCGCCTGGAACGTCGTCACCTCCTGGGACGCCTTCACCGGCGAGAACTTCCGTCGCGGCGGCTTCCTGCCGCAGGAGGAGCGTTACTCCCGCGCCAAGGAGTTCCTGGCCACGGCGAACGAGCTCTTCGACTCCTGGCACGGCGACGAGATCCTCGCCGACCAGGAGACCGGCACCTTCCTGCGGGACGCCCAGGCCGGCGCCTTCGTCCACACCGGAGAGCACTTCGACATCCACGGGCGGTTCAACGTCCCGCGCTCGCCCCAGGGCCGCCCGGTCGTCTTCCAGGCCGGCGACTCCGACGAGGGCCGCGAGTTCGCCGCCTCCAGTGCCGACGCGATCTTCAGCAGGTACGCCACCCTGGAGGCGGGCCAGGCCTTCTACACGGACGTCAAAAACCGCCTCGCCAAGTACGGCCGCCGCCACGACCAGCTGCTGATCCTGCCCGCCGCCACCTTCACCCTCGCCGACACCGACGCGGAGGCGGAGGAGCTGGCCAAGGTCGTGCGCCGCCAGCAGGTCAGCGGCGCCACCGCCCTCAAGCACCTGGAGTTCGTCTGGAACCGGGACCTGTCCGCCTACGACCCGGACGGGCCGCTCCCCGACATCGACCCGGACGTCAGCGACAACCACGTCTCCCAGGGTCGCGCCCAGGTCCGTATGTACCGCGACCCGCTGGCCACCGCCCGCGAGTGGCGTGAGCTGGCCGCCGCCAACAACTGGTCGATCCGCGACCTGGTGATCGAGACCGGCAACCGGCAGAACTTCATCGGTTCGGCGGAGACGATCGCCCGCACCATCAACGAGTTCGTGCAGGCCGACGCGAGCGACGGCTTCATCCTCGTCCCGCACATCACCCCGGGCGGCCTCGACGAGTTCGCCGACAAGGTCGTCCCGCTGCTCCAGGAACAGGGCGTGTTCCGCACCGAGTACGAGGGCCCGACCCTGCGCGACCAGCTGGGCCTCGCTCACCCGGACGACGTCCGCGACGAGCGGGTGGCGTCGTGAAGTTCCTCGCCATCACCCTGATCGCGCACCGCCCGGATCCGATCACGGGTGTGCGGAAGACGACTCAGGACCGCTTTCGCGAGGTCCTCGACAACGCCCTGCTCGCCGAGGAACTGGGCTTCGACGGCTTCGGCGTGGGGGAGCGGCACGAGCGGCCCTTCATCTCCTCCTCGCCGACCGTCGTCCTCAGCCACATCGCGGCACTGACCCGGCGCATCCGCCTGTTCACCGCCGTGACCACGCTCAGCCTTCTGGACCCGGTGCGCGCCTACGAGGACTACGCCACCCTCGACCATCTCTCCGGCGGACGCCTGGAGTTGATCATCGGCAAGGGCAACGGCGGCCACTGGCGCGGACGAGTTGCTCATCACGACCATCACCCATGACCACGCCGACAGGGTGAGGTCGTACGAACTGCTCGCGCAGGAGTGGAGCCGGAGGTGAGCGGAGGGCCTGCGCGGGCCCCCGTCCGCCGAGTGCGTCAAGACAGGAAACGAACTTGTCATACGCGCGCAGGAATGCCGGTCGTGGGCAAGCCGGTTGCCAGGGATATGACCATCGGATTGGTGCTCCCTCATCAGAACCGGATCGACACCACGGTGCAGCTCGCCCGGGAGGCCCACGAGGCCGGACTGCGTTCTGCGTGGTTCGGGCAGACCTTCTCGTACGACTCCCCCTCGCTGGCCGCGATCATCGGCCGCGAAGTGCCCGGACTTCACGTCGGAACAGCTGCGATCCCCATCTTCGGCCGCCATCCGCTTCTCCTCTCCAGCCAGGCCCAAACAGCCCAAGCGGCCACCGGCGGCCGCTACCATCTCGGGCTCGCGCTCGGCACCAAGCAGCTGACGGAGGCCGGTTTCGGCATCCCGTACGAGCGCCCCATCCGTCTGCTCCGCGAGTTCCTCACCGCCCTGCGCCAACTCGTCGAAACGGGCAGTGCCGACTTCCACGGAGAGTTGCTGACCGCCACCACACCCTTGCCGGCGACGGTGCCGGGCGCCGAACCGCCGGTGCCCATCCTGGTCGCCGCCATGGCGCCACAGGCGCTTCGCGTCGCCGGCGAACTCGCGGACGGCATCCTTCCGTACCTGGCCGGCCCGCGCGCGCTCGCCGAGCACATCGTCCCGGCCGTCACCGCCGCGGCCGAGGCGGCGGGCAGGCCGGCGCCGCGCATCGTGGCATTCGTGCCCGGCGTGGTCACCGCTGACGTCGAGGCCGCACGGGAGACCGCGACCGAGGCGCTCGCGTTCTACGAGCGGTTCCCCTCCTACCAGCGGGTCATCGGGCTCTCCGGGGGCACCCGGGCCGCCGACCTGGCCGTGATCGGGGACGAGGAGGCCGTCGCCGCCGAGGTGAAGCGGTACCGGGAGGCCGGGGCGACGGAGGTGGTGATCACCACGACGGACCTGGGTGGTGAGGCCGACCGGCGCCGCACCTGGAAGCTGCTCGGAGAGCTGGCCGCCGGCTGAGGCGCCGGTCATGCCGGACTGCGTGGGGCACCAGCACTGATCACGCTGGCCGTCTCAGGTCAGGGTGAACGTGAAGGTGAACTCGGCCGGGGTTGCGCGGAGGTGGTGCTGCGGCAGGACGTCCGGCCCGCAGGACTGGCTGCCGATGCCGTGCTGGGCGTGGTCGAGGTTGACCCACACCGTGTCCCCGGGCCGCAGGTCCGTCAGGTGCCCGGCGGCGTCGAGCTGCTCGGTGGTCCAGCGGCGCGCGGTGAACCAGAAGACGGGCTCGCCGTCGATCCGCAGGCCGCAGCCGTGCTCGTCGATCAGCCGGGCCCAGCGGACGTCGGCCCGCGCGCCGTTCTCCTGCGGCCGTACGTACGGGGTCTGCAGGGCGTCCACCGTGGACGACCAGAGCCCGGTGCGGGAGGCGGCCCGGGTGTCGGGGTACGCCTCGCCCGGCCCGCCGCCGTACCACTCGGCCCGGCCGTACGCCGCCGGCAGCCCGAGGCGTACGCCCAGCCGGGGCAGCGGGCAGCTCCACTCGCCCTCCGGGGTGACCGAGACCGCGAGGCGCAGCCGGTCGCTGTCCGCCGTCCAGCGATACTCGGCGCGCAGGCCGAGGTCGGTGGCGGCGGGGGCGAGGCGGGTCCGTACGGTCAGCGCCTCGTCGGCCGGCTCCACCGCGTCGAGGCGGTGGCGCATCCGGTGCAGTCCCAGCTCGCGCCAGACCAGGCCGTGGCGGGAATCCGGCTGCCAGGGCGCGCCGTTGTCGTTGTCGGTCGGCGCCCGCCACACATCGAGGCGCGGGCCGGTGACCGGGATGCCGCCGAGGTGCGTGAGCGCTCCGCTCGCGGCGTCGAAGGTGCCGGGGCCGAGAGCGAGGGTGCCGCTGCCGGCCGGGCCCCGCCGGCAACGGGCCGCCGGGGCGGTCCGCGGGCGGCTCGCCCGTTCCTGGATGCCGGCCGGCAGCTGTGCCCAGGCGATCTCGTGCCCGGCCTTCGCCCACGCGGTTTCCTGGTCGAGGACGGCGCGCACGGTCCACAGCGCCTCGCCGGCGCGGTCGCCGGCGGGCGGCTCGGGGAGCTTGAGCTCCGTCGACTCGCCGGGTGCGACCGGCGGCACGGACAGCGGGCCGTCGGCGACGGTCACGCCCTCGACCTCGTACGACCAGACGAAGGCGAGATGCGACAGGTCGGCGAAGTCATGGGTGTTGGTGATCCGGAGGGTACCGGCGGCGCCGTCACCGTCGATGCGGACCGGCTCGATGACCTTCTTGTACTCGGTCAGGCCCGGGGAGGGGGTGCGGTCGGGGAAGAGCAGTCCGTCGCAGACGAAGTTGCCGTCGTGGAGCTCCTCGCCGAAGTCGCCGCCGTAGCCGTAGCCGTGCTCCGGGTGGGCGATGCCGTGGTCGATCCACTCCCAGACGAAGCCGCCCTGGCAGCGCTCGTGCGTCTCGAACAGCCGCTGGTACTCGTCGAGTCCGCCGGGGCCGTTGCCCATGGCGTGGGCGTACTCGCAGAGGATGAAGGGCAGGGCGCGCCGGCGGGCGTCCGACTCCGGGTCGTCCAGCGGCGCTTCCGCGCGGCGGCCGATGAGGTCGACCTCGGCGTGGTCCGCGTACATCCGCGAGTAGACGTCGGTGTCCGGGCAGGAGGGGTCGCCCTCGTAGTGCAGGGGCCGGGAGGTGTCCCGTTCCCGGATCCGGCGGGCCATGGCGGTCAGGCCCCGGCCGGTGCCGCACTCGTTGCCCAGCGACCACAGGACGATCGAGGGGTGGTTCTTGTCGCGCTCGACCATCCGCTCGGCCCGGTCCAGCAGGGCCGGGATCCAGCGGTCGTCGTCCACCGGGTTGCCGCGCCACCCGAGGTCGACGAAGCCGTGGGTCTCCAGGTCGCACTCGTCGATCACCCAGAGGCCCAGCTCGTCGCAGAGGTCGAGGAAGGCCGGGTGCGGGGGATAGTGCGAGGTCCGTACGGCGTTGATGTTGTGCTGCTTCATCAGCAGCACGTCCTGGCGCATCGTCGCGAGCGAGACGGTCCGGCCGGTCTCCGGGTGGAACTCGTGCCGGTTGACGCCCCGGAAGAGGATCCGCCTGCCGTTGACCTTGAGCACCCCGTCCTCGACGACGACCGTGCGGAAGCCGATCCGCAGCGGGATCCGCTCGCCCGCCGTGGCCAACTCGCCCTCGTACAGCCGCGGCAGCTCCGCCGACCACGGCTCGACGGGCAGTGTCACGGTCTCGCCCGTCGCGATGTCGACGCCAAGCCCGGGCAGGGTGACGCGCCCGCCCGGCTCGCTGTCCACCCGCAGGGTGCCGGAGCCGTCGCGGTGGTCGTAGGAGGCGTGCACGAAGAAGTCACGCACCGCGCCCTCGGGCCGGTGCAGCAGCGTCACGTCCCGGAAGATGCCGGGCAGCCACCACTGGTCCTGGTCCTCCAGATACGAGCCCGCGGACCACTGGTGCACCCGTACCGCCAGCACATTGCCCTGAGGCCGCAGCAGCCCTCCGACGGAGAACTCGTGCGGCAGCCGGCTGCCCTGGAAGACGCCCAGCTCCTGCCCGTTGAGCCAGACCCGGGCGCAGGACTCCACGCCCTCGAAGCGCAGCAGCGCGTCACCGCCCGGGGCCGCTGCCGGCCAGTCTCCGGGCAGATCGAAGGCGAACCTGTGGTCACCGGTCGGGTTCTCCGTCGGCACCCGCGGCGGATCGACCGGGAAGGGGTAGCCGGTGTTGGTGTACGCGGGCGCTCCGTGCCCGTGCAGCACCCAGTGGCCGGGGACCGGCAGCTCGTCCCAGCCGCGGTCGTCGAACTCCGGGCGGGCGAAGGACTCGTCCTGCGCCGTCGCCGTCGGGGACAGCCGGAAGCGCCAGGTCCCGTCGAGGCTCAGCCGCCGCGCGTCCGAGGCGCCCGCCCAGGCACGGGGCGGCAGGGCCCCGCTGCCCGGCGAGACGTCCTCGTAGTAGGGGAGTCCGCCGAAGTCGATCGTGCTCAATCCTGCTCCTCGGTACGGGGACAGCGCGACCTGCGCGGTCCGGGCTTGCCACAGGGGTGTCACCCGCCGCCATCGAGATCGGTACGCTGCCGGAGCACCCGAAGCTCGTGGCCGAGAAGCTGCATCTCGTACAGCTTTCCCCGCGCGTTGTTGAAGGGGCGGTGGAGGACCATCATCAGCCGGCCGTCGAAGGTGTGGAACAGCATGCCGTGACCGCTGTCGTCGCGGACCAGCGGCCGGCGCTGGCTCCAGGGCCCTTTGATGTCACCGGACTTCGAGACGGCATAGGTCTGCACGTAGGTGCCGCCGACGGTGCCGTCCGGATTGGCCGAGTTCTTCTCGTACGTCGACCACAGCATGATCAGCGATCCGTCAGGGCTGCGGTACAGCTGCGGGCCGTCGGTGACATAAGGCGGGAGCTGGTTGGGTACGCCGCTGGGGATCTGCTCGCTGATCCAGAATGCGTCCGATGCCTTGAACAGGTAGGTCGGATCGCCGACGGTCTTCGACAGGTCCTGAGCGAGCTTGATCGCTTCCATGGTTCCGTCGATGGTCTGCAGCCACTCGTGCGCGTACACCATGTGGGGCTGCCCGGACGGGTCGACGTAGAACGTGCCGTCGAGGGCCATGAGCTTCTCGGGAGTGGTGGGGCGTGAGGGGTCGAGGACGGTGAAGGGCCCCAGCAGCGAGTCGGAAACGGCGATGACCGTGCCGCGCATGTAGTTCCCGACCGGGAACGGTGTGCCCCATTGGTTGGGCGGTGGTACCGGGAGCGGCCTGTTCTGGTTGTGCAGCGTGGTGAACAGGTAGTACTTGCCGCCCCACGCGTGCACCTCCGGCGCCCATCCGCCGTCGGTCGTCCACAGTCCCTTCTGGTCGGCGGCGCGGAAGACCACGACCGGGCGCGTCCAGTCGCGCAGGTCGCGGCTGCGGTAGACCATCGTGCCGGTGCCGTCCACGCCCGATACCGATGCGACGTTGGACGTGTAGAGGTAGTAGGTCCGCGTCGTGTCGTCGGCGACGATGAACGGGTCGTGCAGGGGCATGTCGGGAAGCCGCATGAGATCGGCGTCAGCCGACGCCGACGACGGAGACGCCGATGACGGAGACGCCGCGCCGAGCACGGTTGCGGTGGCGGCCGCGCCGGAGGCGGCGATGAAGGTGCGGCGGGATCCAGGCAAGGGAGGTCAGCCTCTCGGGGCAGGAGCGATCAGACGTCTGACCGTTGCGACGGGTGAGAACGTGACGAAGAGGTGCGCCGTCTAGCCGCGGGCCGACGGCGGTGGTGCGGTCGAGGCTCGGACGACCAGTTCGACCGGTAGGTCGTTCGCCGGCGGAATCTCGGAGTCGGGCTTTTCGATGGCGTGGACGAGCAGCCTGAGTCCGTCTCCGGCCGCGGCGTCGAACGGCTGGCGCACGGTGGTCAGGGGCGGGGTGACGTGGGCGAAGACGGGGTTGCCGTCGAAGCCCACGACGCTGACGTCCTCCGGCACACGGCGCCCGGCTTCCCGCAGGGCGTGGATCAGGCCGACCGCCATGTCGTCGCCGGAGACGAAGACCGCGGTCACCTCGGGGTCGGCGGCCAGTGCGCGGCCCGCTCGGTAACCGGAGTCGGCCGACCAGTCGCCTTCGACGAGGGGCGGCTGGTGCCTGCCGCGTGCCGCCAGTGCCGCGCGCCATCCCTCGACACGGTCTCTGGCGGCGTACCAGCGCAGCGGTCCGGCGAGGTGGTGGACGGTCTGGTGCCCCAGATCGAGCAGGTGGTCCGTGGCGGCCCGCGCCAGCAGATCGGCGCCGACCCCTGCGGTCACCACGCGAGGGCCGCCGAAGGCCGGCGGTGCGCCGAGGAAGAGGACCGGCACGTCGACGCGGACGGACACCTCTCCTTCGATGACGGGCTCGGAGACGATGATGCCGTCCACGCCCTGCTCCAGGAGCGAGTCCACGGCACGGGCGATGTCGTCCGGCTCGCCGCCCAGTGTGTTGACCACGCGGAGTCCGTAACCGGAGTCGCGCACGGCCTTCTCGATGGCGACGAGCAGTGAGGCGGTTCCGTATCCGGCCGTCCCCAGGGCCACCACACCGATGGAACGGTTCCGTCCCGAGGCCAGCGCCCGGGCCGCGTTGTTCAGCCGGTAGCCGAGTTCCTCGGCGGCTTCGAGGACGCGTCGCCGTACGTCGTCGGAGACGTAGGGCTCGTTGTTGAGCACCCTCGACACCGTCTTGCGCGAGACGCCGACCAGCTGGGCGACATCGGCACTGCGGGGCGCGGAGGGACTTCCGCCCCGTCCCGCCACTCGTGTCATGGTGTCTCCTCTGGCCGAACCCGGGGATCTTTCGAGGTCACCTGTATGACCGCGCGGTCATTGTCTACGCAGCGCGCCATCGCGCGTCAAGGGTGTGCGCCCGGTTTCTTTCCCCCCGGAGGAAAGGACCGCGGGAGGAGAGTCGTGCTGTGCGGTCTATTGACGCGTGCCCCTCCGGCTGCGTAGATATGACCGCGCGGTCAGTGACCGCGCGGTCATACAGCCGACCTCGCCTGATGCAGGCAAACGCCGTCGGGAGACTCCATGGCACGAGCAGTGAGGCGCAGCGCGGGTCCGCCCGTGCCGCGCAGCGAGGACGTGGCCCGTGCGCGGCACGGGCGGTGGCCTCCGGACGGCGCGGCCGGCCCCTGACCACCCTGCGCGGCCGCCGACGAGTGAGCCGCCGGTCGCACCCCTCGCACAGACCCATCGGCCCGGAGCGGCACCCGCTCAGGGCCGGGCGGTGAGCCGCCCGCGCTCACCGCCCCTCAACAACCCTCCACCACCGTGGACTTCCGCTGTACGGCACGCGATGCGCCTGCCGGCGTGCGGCCCGCGCGACGCAGACCGAACATGGCGACCCCGATGCCCCGGTAGCGACGTACGCGCCCCGCACGCTCGACACACCCTTTCTTCCCACCCTTGCGACGCGCCCTCGCCAGGCGCTGCGCCCCTTCGCCCACCGGCGGGAGTTCACCATGCCCAGATCCTTCTTTCCCCCGTCTTCCCTGAGCCGTCGGCGGTTCCTCGCCGCGACCGGCGCGGTGTCCCTCGGCGCCGCACTCGCCGCGTGCGGCGGCGACGGCGAGGCCGGCTCCTCCGGATCCGCCGAGCCGGTGAGCCAGGCCGACATCGACAAGGCGATGAAGACGCCGACCGAGCTGACCTTCTGGACCTGGGTTCCGAACATCCAGCAGGAGGTCGCGCTCTTCGAGAAGAAGTACCCCGCGATCAAGGTCAAGGTCGTCAACGCCGGCCAGGGCGTCGCCCACTACACCAAGCTGCGCACCGCCCTCAAGGCCGGCACCGGCGCACCGGACCTGGCGCAGATCGAGTACCAGGCGATCCCCACCTTCACGATCACGAACAACCTGCTGAACCTGAGCCCGTACGGCGCCTCGGCGCTGAAGGACCGGTTCGTCGACTGGACGTGGGGACAGGTCAGCGGCCCCGGCGGTGAGGTCTGGGCGATCCCCCAGGACACCGGACCGATGGGCATGCTGTACCGCAAGGACATCTTCGACCGGCACGGCATCCAAGTGCCCAAGACCTGGGACGAGTTCGCGGCCGCCGCACGGGGGCTCCACAAGGCCGACCCCGGCGTCTACCTGACCAACCTCGCGGCGAACGAGCCCGCCGCCTGGCACGGCCTGATGTGGCAGGCGGGCGCCGAGCCGTATGCGGTCTCGGGCAAGAGCTCCCTGTCCATCAGCGTCGACGACGCCGTCTCGAAAAAGCTCGCCCGGTACTGGGGCGGGCTGGCGAAGGAAGGCGTCATCAGCACCGACCCGGACTTCACCGACGCCTGGTACGCCGGGTTCAACAAGGGCAGGTACGCCACCTGGCTCACCGCCGCCTGGGGCCCGGGCTTCCTGTCCGGGTCGGCCAAGCCCACCGCCGGCAAGTGGCGGGCGGCGCCGCTGCCGCAGTGGGACGCGTCCAAGCCGGCCTCGGGCAACTGGGGCGGTTCCACGACCGCGGCCATCCGCTCCACCAAGAACCCGATCGCGGCAGCCCGGTTCGCCCAGTTCCTCAACAGCGACCCGGCGAGCGCCAGGATGTTCGTCACCAAGCAGTTCTCCTTCCCGGCGACCAAGGCCCTGCTCACGGACTCGGCTTTCACCGACGATGCGCCCGTCTTCTACGGCGGCCAGAAGGTCAACCAGGTCTTCGCCGACATCAGCGACACGGTCTCCACGTCGTTCCAGTGGCCGCCGTTCCTGGACCAGGCGGCGACCGACTGGACGGAGACCGTCGGCAAGTCCCTCGCCGGCGGGTCCGGGACCGTCGACGCGCTCGGCGCGTGGCAGTCGCGGCTCACGGCGTATGCCGAGAACCAGGGCTTCACCGTCAAGGGGGCGTGACATGGCTTCCCGATCGGGGCCCTGGTTCGTCGCCCCGTTCCTGATCCTCTTCGTCCTGCTGTTCCTGGCCCCGCTCGGCTACGCCGGCTACCTCAGCCTCTTCCAGCAACGGCTCATCGGCGGCACGGTCTTCGTCGGCCTGGACAACTACGTCACCGCCCTGAAGGACCCGCTCCTCCTGCACGGCGTGGGACGCGTGGCGCTGTTCTTCGTGATCCAGGTGCCGCTGATGCTGCTGCTGGCCCTGCTGTTCGCGCTCGCCCTGGACAGCGGCCTGCTGCGGCTGGCGCGCGTGATCCGGCTGGGCATCTTCGTGCCGTACGCGGTTCCGAGCGTGGTCGCCGCTCTCATGTGGGGCTATCTGTACGGCCCGGACTTCGGCCCGTTCGTCCAGCTGACCCGGCAACTGGACCTGCCGGCCCCGCGGTTCCTCAGCGAGGGCTGGATGCCGGTCAGCCTGGCGAACATCGTGACCTGGGAGTTCGTCGGCTATAACATGATCATCCTGTACGCGGCCCTGCGCACCGTCCCGCAGGACCTCTACGAGGCGGCGGCGATGGACGGGGCGGGCGCCTGGCGGGTCGCCTATTCGATCAAGCTCCCCGCGCTGCGCCCCGCGCTCCTGCTGACCCTGCTGTTCTCGGTCATCGGCAGCTTCCAGCTGTTCAACGAACCGAGCCTGCTGATGAAGATCGCCCCCGACGTCATCAGCAGCTCCTACACGGCCAACCTCTACGCCTACTCCCTCGCCTTCACCGGCCAGCAGGTCAACTACGCGGCCACGGTGTCCTTCCTCCTCGGCCTCGTCATCGTCATCGCCTCCTACGCCGTACTGCTCACCGCGAACCGCAGGAGGCCCGCGTGACGACCACCCTGGAGAAGCCCACGACCGTACCGGCCCGCCCCACGACCCCGCGGCGCCGTACCGCTTCCCGCCGCCGCAGCACCCCGCTGACGATCGCCATGCTGGCCGCCCTGGCCTACTTCCTGCTCCCTCTGTTCTGGCTGCTGGTCGCCTCGACCAAGAACACGCAGGACCTGTTCAACAGCTTCGGCCTGTGGTTCTCCCGTGCCCCGCGGCTGTTCGCGAACATCAGGGCGACCTTCACGCAGGACGACGGTGTCTTCGTGCACTGGCTGCTCAACACCGCCGTGTACGCCGTCGCCAGCGCGGTCGGCGCGGCCCTGCTCGCAGCCGCCGCCGGGTACGGCTTCGCCAAGTTCCGCTTCCGCGGCGACCGGGCCGCCTTCAACCTCGTACTCGGCGCCATCATGGTCCCCGCCACCGCGCTGGCGATCCCCACCTATCTGCTCTTCGCCAAGGTCGGCCTGGTCAACACGCCGTGGGCGATCATCCTGCCCTCCCTCGTCAACCCCTTCGGCCTGTACCTCATGCGCGTCTACGCGGCCGACGCCGTCCCGGACAGCCTCCTCGAGGCCGCCCGCATCGACGGGGCGGGGGAGGCGCGGATCTTCCTGCGGATCGCCCTGAGACTGCTGGCCCCCGGTCTGGTGACCGTCCTGCTCTTCACGCTCGTGGCGACCTGGAACAACTACTTCCTGCCGCTGATCATGCTCAACGACCCGAGTCTGTACCCCATCACGGTCGGCCTCTCCTCCTGGGCCGCCCAGGCGCAGAACGGCGGGGCCGGAGCCGGCAGCGACATGCTCCCGCTCGTCGTCACCGGCTCCCTGATCTCCATCGTCCCGCTCGTCGTCGCCTTCCTCCTGCTCCAGCGCTACTGGCAGAGCGGTCTGGCGACCGGAAGCGTCAAGCAGTGACGCACGAACATCCCCCTGGTCATCCCCCGAAGGAGAGGCACATGCACACAAGACGGCTGGGAAAGGCGCTGGGAACCTTCATCGCGGCATCAGCGATGGTGGCGGTCCCCATGACAGGCGCGCAGGCATACAACCCCACGGGTGGGATCCTGTACCAGCTCGGCAACGAACCGTGCCTGAAAGGGCGGGGCAACTGCGCGATCTACGTGAAGTCGGCGCAGTTGCCGGGCGGACGGCTCGTCGCGTCGTTCGAGAAGGCCACCGTCGTACCGACGACGGGCAGTGCGGACGGGGAGACGCTGCCGGTCTACAAGAGCGACGACCACGGCACGTCGTGGCAGCCGCTGTCGGAGGTCAAGGCTCCGGCGTACCTCTCCGGCGACCCCCGGTACGCGAAGTACAAGAGCAACTGGGGAGCCCCCTATCTCTACGCGCTTCCGCAGGACGTCGGGAACCTGAAGAAGGGCACGTTGCTCCTCGCCAGCGTCGTGACGGGCGACGACCACTACTACACGGAGCACAAGGCGGCCGACCCCGACTGGACGCCGTCCAACGACGGAGACCGCAGTGACATGGCGATCGCCCTGTACTCCAGCACCGACGACGGCGTGACGTGGAAGGTCGTCAACGTCATCGCGACCGGTGGCTGGCAGGGCGGCAGCGCGGGCGCGATCGGCAGGAACGTCGCGAGCGCGAACACGCACCGGCAGGTGGACCCCCTCTGGGAGCCGTACCTGATGGTCCACAAGGGCCGGCTCGTCTGTTACTACTCCGACGAGAACGACTACCTCGGCTTTGATCCCGTCACGGGCGTGCCGACGCCGGACCCCGCGAACGACACCGCCCCGGACTCGCACGGCCAGATCCTCGTGCACAAGACCTGGGACGGACGCGCCGCCCGGTGGAGCGAGCCCGTCGTCGACGTCGCGGGGCTGACCCAGGACATGGGCGGCGGCAAGAGGGAGATCGGCGGTGGCCGCCCGGGTATGACGAACGTCGTTCCGACGACGGACGGCAAGTGGCTGCTCACCTACGAGTACTGGGGTGGCGGAACCAACGTCCGGTACGTCCTGGCCGACGACCCGTTGACGTTCTACCGCGGCTCGGCGGACAACCCCGTCACCTCCCTGCCGGTCGACGCCGGCTCCCGTCCCCTCGCCACCGGCGGCAGCCCGGTCGTCATCCGGCTCCCCGACGGGCGGCTGGTCTACAACGCCGCCGGCAGCGGCAACGTCTGGGTCAACGACAGCGGACGCAGCGACGGCGTGTGGAAGGAGTACCAGACGACCTCGCGGGCCGGCTACACCCGCAACCTGCAGTACGTCGAGGGCACCGGCCGCGTCTCGATCCTCAACAACCAGGGCACGTCGACGCTCGCCTACGCCGAGGTCGACCTCGGCCACTCGGCGGGCGCCTACTACCAGTTGGTGAACCGCAAGACCGGTCAGGTGATCGGCACCGGAGGCAAGACCAACGACGCGAACATCGGCAACGGAGACGTGCCCGACGTGCGTCTGGAGGAGGCCGGCTCGGCGGCTGACAAGGACACCCGGTACTGGCACGTGGTGGCCGCGCCGAAGGGCGGTACGACGCTGCTGAACAAGTCGGGCGGCCGGATGGCGGGCATCTGGACCGGGAACGCGACGGTCGGCCAGAGGATCGGCCAGTGGGTCGACAACAGCCCTACGGGCGTCTGGAACCTGATCAAGACCGCCGACGGGTACTACAAGTTCCAGGCCGCCAAGAACGCGAACGTCTACCTGACCGGCGCGTCCCAAGGTGCCGCGCTGACCCTGCAGAACGCGGTCGAGGACGGCTCGCAGGAGTGGCAGCTCGTCCAGCAGGCCCCGACCTCCTCGGACCTGACGAGGGACCAGCGGTCGAAGGAACTGATCGCGACGAACGAGGTCGGGGTGAAGGCGACCGTGCCGCTCGACGCGGCGGCGTCGGACCCCTCGGGTCGTGCCCTGCACGCGAACACGACGGGTCACGTCTACGTGGTCGCGGCCGACGGCAAGGTCACCGGTCTCGGCCCGGTCTCCTTCGACGAGGACCAGAAGGGCAGCGTGACGCTTCCCGCGACGATCGCCGGCGGGAGGAGGATCAAGGTCGCGGTGGTCTTCGACGACACACCGCTGATCTGGGACACGGTCACCGTGCGGGGGGCCGCCGCCGACCGCTGATCCGTCACTCCGGGTGAGCCGGCCCGTCGGCTCACCCCGGCCCGAGCGGCGGGCCGGGGCACCCGTGCGGGCGGGCGTATTCTCCTGTCCTTGAGGGTCGTCCGGCGGGCGTGCCCGGCGAGCTGCTCGTAGGTTGGAGTTGCAGCGGTCGCGCCTGTAAAGATCGGCAGGTCACGCGTGACGTCAGCGGAGATCGATTTCGAGGAGCTGTTCGACGCCGCACCGAATCCGTACCTGGTGCTGGACGCCGACCTGGTGGTCTGCCATGCGAACCGGGCCTACCTCCAGGTCACCGGCAGGAGCCGCGAAGAGCTGGCCGGGCGGTACATCCTGGAGGCGTTTCCGGACAGCCCCGGCGCGCCGGAGGCGGCGCGTGACTTCGGCGCCTCGCTCCAGCGCGTGCTGGACTCCCACACGACCGACGTGGTGGCACCGCGGCGATTCGACATTCCCGTCGACGGCAAGCCGGGCGAGGTGGAGGAGCGCTGGTGGTGCGGGATGTCCAGCCCCGTCCTGGGGACGGACGGCGCCGTGAAATGGATCATCGCGCGGGCCGACGACGTCACCGAGTTGATGCGTTCCCCCCTCATCCGGGAGCTCACCCCGCCGCTGAGCAACCAGGTGACGGGGATCGCGGCCCAGGTGTACGCCCGTTCCCAGGATCTTGAACAGCTGAACGAGCGGCTGCGCCAGGCGCACGCCCGCGAACGCGAGATCGCCGTCACCCTCCAGGAGGTCATGCTCCGCTCGCCCGACCTGGACAGGCACCGGGAGATCGCCGTGCGCTACCTGCCGGCCAGCGGATCGCTCAACGTGTGCGGTGACTGGTACGACGTGGTCGATCTGCCGCCCGACCGCTACTCCATCGCCATCGGGGACGTCGTCGGCCATGGCCTGGAGGCCGCCGCCGTGATGGGCATGCTGCGCAGCGCCCTGAGCGCCGCCATCCGGGCCGTGCCCAGCCCCGCCCAGGCCCTGGAGGTGCTGGGCCTGTACGCCAGGGCGGTCGACGGCGCGCTGGCCACCACCGTGGCCAAGGTGCTCATCGACCCGCGCAGCCTGCTGATCATCTACAGCAACGCCGGCCACCCACCGCCGATACTCCTCAGCCCGGACGGCAGCTGCCAACTGCTCGACCAGGCCACCGATCCGCCGCTGGGCGCCCGGCCGGAACACGTGCCCCGCCCCCAGGCGGGTCTGTCCTACTCCCGCGGGGACACCCTCGTGCTCTACACCGACGGCCTCATCGAACGCCGCGACGAGGACATCGACGTCGGCCTGGCCCGGCTGATCGACGCTCTGGCCCCATGCGGCACGGTCCCGGCGGAGGACATCGCCGACGGGCTGCTGGACCGGATGGGAGTCCCCGGCGGTGGCCAGGACGACGACATCGCCCTGGTCGTCGTTCGCCTGTGAGGCGGTTTCAACAAAAGCCGTTTCCATATCAAAAAGTGAAATTGAAACGGAATTCTCGACTTTTCCATGGCAGGTAATACGCTTAGTGTGGACACATGGAAAAGACAGCAGAGTTCTACGTAGTGAAACGTGGCGACACACTCAGTAAGATCGCGGTTATGCACCGCGTGACGCTGGACCAGATTCTGGAGTGGAACCCCCAGATCACGAATCCGGACATCATCCGCCCCGGACAGCGGATCCGCGTGGCTCCCCCGGAAACGCAGGGTGAGTTCGAGCCCTTTCCTGGGCCCGACTTCTTCCAGTCCTCTGTGACCAGCCCGATCATCGAGGCCATGGGCTTCCGCCTCATCGAGGAGGGCTGCTCGGCGTACGCCGACGGGCCCGACTCGCAGTGGAGCGAGGCGGACCGGAAGTCGTTCGCGAAGTGGCAGCGCAAACTCGGATTCAGTGGCCAGGACGCTGACGGCATACCCGGCCGGATCTCGTGGGAGAGGCTGCACGTGCCCGCCGTCTTCGAGTGACCGGAACTGCTCCGGGCCGGCCACCGCGGACCGCTTGGCGCGCACGGGCGAAAACCCGGATCGCCTATCTCGAAGCACAGCTGGAGCGCGAGCGTGTCAAGCCCTGCTCCGAAGACCGAAAGACGCTCGTCGAGGGAATGCGGGGTCATTTGAAAAAGGCCGGCTCGGCTGCCGACGAGGATTTCGGATGGCGGCGTGCCTGGTCCGGGTCGGCCGCGCGTGAGGGCGTCTGGTCGAACATACGCAGCGCGGAGGTGATGCTCCTGCAACTGGTCTCCGACGAGGAAGCCGCCGGCCGTGCCGGCGAGGTCATGGCGCTGGTCAAGGAACATCTGGAAGCGGACGACCCGCGACGTGTCCGTCTGGCCCGGCGGCTCCGTTCCATCCTCTCCGGCGAGATCTCACCGAGCGACCGTGACCTCATGGTCCGGGCGCTCGACGCCGCGTACAACGCGCTGGACGACGAACTGGCCCGGGTGCGCAGCCTGCGCAACATCCTGTGGACCGCGACGTTCCTCGTCCTGCTCGGCGTCGCGGGCCTCGCCGTCTACGGCTGGTTCTTCCCCCAGTCGCTGAGCATGTGCTTCACGCCCAAGGTCGACCCCGGGAACGCGGGCGGGATCGATGTCGTGTGCCCCACCGCGGAGCATCGCAATGTGCCGGCGGGAACCCCCGCCAGCGACCTGGCCGAGCCGAGGGACATCCTCACCGTCGAGATCGCCGGGCTCGCCGGCGCGGCACTCACCGTCATCGCCTCACTGCGCCGCATCCGGGGCACCGACGCGCCCTACATGCTGCCCCTGGCGTCGGCGGTGCTGAAGTTCCCCACCGGCGCCCTGTCCGCCTTCCTCGGACTGCTGCTGATCCGGGGCGCCTTCGTCCCCGGGCTCAGCGATCTCGACAGCAGGGCGCAGGTCCTCGGCTGGGCCGCGGCCTTCGGCGCCGCCCAGCACCTGGTGACCCGGCTGGTCGACGACCGCGCCCAGATGACGCTGGCGGAGGTGGGCAGGACGACCGACGCCGTGGTCGACTCAGAGAGAGCCGCCGTCAAGGACAGCGACGTGCCGGGAGAGACCGGGGCGCCCGGACCGCAGGCCGCCTTCCAGGACGGCGCTGGACCGCGTGAGGGGGCACAGGAGAGGACACGCGAGGGAGCGCCCGCGGGCGAGGGAGCGGAAGGGGCTCGCCCGCGAGCCGGGCCCTGACCGACGGGCCCCCCTTCATCGCCGCAGAGGTGTGTGAGCCGTCTCCGGCAGCCGCAGGTACACCAGCGACGACAGCAGGCACAGCGCAGCGACGTACCAGGGGAACAGCCCGGCGTGGCCCACCTCCTTGAACAGCGTGCCCACGTACGGAGCCGTGCCGCCGAAGAGGGCGACCGTCAGCGAGTACGGGAAGCCGATGCCGGCCGCGCGGACCCGGGGCGGGAAGATCTCCGCGTTCACGGCCGCGCTGATCGAGGTGAACCCGGTCAGCAGCACCATGCCGGCGCACTGCACGAGCAGCAGCACGGCGAACGAGTCCCGCAGGGCGTGCAGCAGGGGCACCGTGAGCAGGGCGAAGCCCAGGCCGAAGAAGAGGAGCAGGGGGCGGCGGCCGAAGCGGTCCGACAGGAGGCCGCCGAGCGGTTGCAGCAGGGCGAAGAAGGCCAGTGAGATCGTGCCCGCGAGCAGCGCGTCCGACTTGTCCAGCCCCGTGTTGAGTTCGGCGTACGTCGGCAGGTACGACGTCCATGTGTAGTAGGCGATGGTGCCGCCCGCCGTGATGCCGCCGATGAGGAGCGACTCGCGCGGGTGCCGGCGCAGCGCCTCGAACAGGCCGGGACGCGGGGCCTGCTGCTGCTCGGCGCTGCGGGTCTCCTGAGCGCCCTGCCGGATCCAGAAGCCGACCAGGCTCAGCACGGCCCCCAGCACGAACGGCACCCGCCAGCCCCAGCCGTTCATCTGCCCGTCGTTCAGCGTGTCCACGAGCAGCGTGGCGATGCCGGAGGCGACGAGCTGTCCCACGGTCGTCGACACGTACTGGAAGCTGGAGAACAGCCCGCGCCGGCCGGGGGCCGCCGACTCGACCAGGAAGGTCGTCGAGGCAGCGAACTCGCCGCCCACGGACAGGCCTTGCAGCAGCCGCGCGAGGACGAGGACCACCGGCGCCAGCACACCCACCGCCGCGTACGTCGGGGTCAGCCCGACCAGCAGGCTGCTGCCGCCCATCAGCAGGATGGTGACCGTCAGCGCGGCCCGCCGCCCGTGCCGGTCCGCGACCGCGCCCATCAGCAGCCCGCCGACCGGCCGCATGAAGAAGCCCACCGCGAACACCGCGAACGTGGACAGCAGCGGCACCAGGGAGTTGTCCGCGCTCTTGGGGAAGACCTGAGCGGCGATGTAGGTGGCCAGAAACGTGTAGGCGTACCAGTCGTACCACTCCACCGCGTTGCCCACGGAGGCGGCGAGGAGCTGGCGAACGGGCCGTTTCGTCGGCGGGGAAACCGTCTGCGTCTCTGTCACGTCCATGACCCTCCCCTGACAACGCCCCGGCACACCTCACGTACCGGCGACTTTCACACCACTGTCACCGGCCCCTTCCTTGACGTTTGGTGTCCCTGAAACACTCCTTCCGCGCAGATTCCGTCACGTTCCGGCCATCCCGTACCTCTGGATGAGAGGTCTGTCCTTCATGTCCGAAGTCAACCGGCGCCGCTTTCTCCAACTCGCGGGTGCCACCACGGCCTTCAGTGCGCTGTCCGCCAGCATCCAGCGTGCCGCCGCGCTCCCGGCCAACCACCGCACCGGTTCGATCCAGGACGTCGAGCACATCGTCGTCCTGATGCAGGAGAACCGTTCCTTCGACCACTACTTCGGCACCCTGAGAGGCGTGCGCGGCTTCGGCGACCCGCGTCCGGTCACTCTCGGCAACGGCACACCGGTCTGGCACCAGGAGAAGGACGGCAAGGAGATCCTGCCGTTCCACCCGGACGCCGACGACCTCGGCATGCAGTTCCTGGAAGGCCTTCCGCACTCCTGGCCCGACGGCCACCAGGCCTACAACGGCGGCACGTACGACCGGTGGGTGCCCGCCAAGGGCACCACGACCATGGCGTACCTGACGCGCGAGGACATCCCCTTCCACTACGCCCTCGCCGACGCCTTCACCGTCTGCGACGCCTACCACTGCTCGTTCATCGGCTCCACCGACCCCAACCGCTACTACATGTGGTCCGGGTTCACGGGCAACGACGGCACCGGCGGCGGCCCGGTCCTCGGCAACGACGAACTCGGCTACGGCTGGACCACCTACCCCGAGCGCCTGGAGCAGGCCGGTATCTCCTGGAAGATCTACCAGGACATCGGCGACGGCCTCGACGCGAAGGGCTCCTGGGGCTGGATCGAGGACGCCTACCGCGGCAACTACGGCGACAACTCCCTGCTGTACTTCAACAAGTACCGCGACGCCGAGCCCGGCGACCCCTGGTACGACAAGGCCCGCACCGGCACGAACGCCAAGGCCGGCGACGGCTACTTCGACCTGCTGAAGGCCGACGTCAAGGCCGGCAGGCTGCCGCAGATCTCCTGGATCGCCGCCCCCGAGGCCTTCTCCGAGCACTCCAACTGGCCGTCGAACTACGGCGCCTGGTACATCGCCCAGGTCCTGGACGCCCTCACCGCCGACCCGGAGGTCTGGTCGAAGACGGCCCTGTTCATCACCTACGACGAGAACGACGGCTTCTTCGACCACGTCGTACCGCCGCTGCCGCCGAAGGACGCCTCCCGCGGCAAGTCCACCGTCGACGTCTCCCTCGACCTCTTCCCGGGCGACGGCAAGAACACGGCCGGCCCCTACGGCCTCGGCCCGCGGGTGCCGATGCTGGTCGTCTCGCCGTGGAGCAAGGGCGGATACGTCTGCTCGGAGACGTTCGACCACACCTCCGTCCTGCGGTTCATGGAGCGCCGCTTCGGCGTGCGCGAGACCAACATCTCGCCCTGGCGCCGGGCGATCTGCGGTGACCTGACCTCCGCGTTCGACTTCTCCCGCAAGGACGCGCGCCCCGTCCCGCTGCCCGGCACGGACGCGTACGAGCCGCAGGACCGCGAACGCCACCCCGACTACAAGCCCACCCCGCCCGCCGACCCGCGCATGCCCCGCCAGGAACGCGGTCTGCGCCGCTCCCGGCCGCTGAAGTACGCCCCGCATGTGGACGCCTCGGTCGACGCGGCCGCCGGGAAGCTCACCCTCGCCTTCGCCTCCGGACCGAAGGCCGGCGCCGCCTTCCACGTCACCTCGGGCAACCGCACCGACGGTCCCTGGATGTACACCACCGAGGCCGGCAAGACGGTCTCCGACACCTGGAACTCGGCCTGGTCGGCGGGCTCCTACGACCTGACCGTGCACGGCCCGAACGGCTTCGTGCGGGTCTTCAAGGGGTCGAACACCACGGCCGGCTGCGAGGTCACCGCACGCCACGCCGGTGACGACATCGAGCTGACCTTCACCAACAAGGGCTCCGGCACGGCCCGGCTGAAGCTCTCCGACGGCTACGGCGGCCGGCCCTCGACCGTCTCCGTCCGCCCGGGCGCGACGGTGTGCCGGACCGTGGACCTCGCCGTGGGCCGCCGCTGGTACGACCTGACCGTCACCGCCGAGGGCGACAAGGCGTTCCTGCGGCGGTTCGCGGGACACGTCGAGAACGGGCAGCCGGGCGTGAGCGACCCGGCGATCATCACCGCGTAGCCGCGGTGAGGTGCCCCGGATCGTGCGGCCGGGGAACCAGCGCCGGTTCGGCTGCCGCCGAACCGGGTTCCAGGGCCAGGACGGCGGCCACCGGGTGGTCGTCGTCCGCCGGGACGGCCGCGGGCGTCGTCCGGCTGAGCAGCACCACACCCCACGACGCCAGGCCGGCCCCGGCGAGTGCGAGCAGCACGCCCGCCGGGCCGCCCTGGAGGCGTTCTCCCAGCAGCACCAGGCCGATCACCGCGGCGGCCAGCGGATTGGCCAGGGTCACCATCGCGAGCGGGCCGCCGAGACCGCCCCGGTAGGCCGTCTGCGACAGCAGCAGCCCGCCGGCCGCGAACGCCGCCACGAGCAGCGCCACCCCGACCACCTGGACGCTCAGCAGCGGACCGGACCGGTCCGTCGCGGCCACCGTCACGGTCTGCGTGAGGGCCGAGGCGACCCCGGAGGCCACGCCGGACGCGCTCGCGTGCCGCAGCCCGGGGCGGGCACCCGGCCGGGACAGCACCCCGATGAGGGCCGCGGTCGAGCCCGCGACCGTCAGTGCCTCGGGCACGCTCAGCACGTCGTCGGGCGCCGGCCCGGACGCCGTGACCAGGATCGCGGCCAGGCCGAGCAGCGTCAGCGCGGTGCCCCGCCACTCGACGGCGCTCACCCGCCGCCCCGCCAGCCGCGCCCCCATCGGCACCGCCGCGACCAGGGTGAGCGCGCCGAGCGGCTGGACCACGGTCAGCGGACCGTACTTCAGCGCCACGACGTGCAGCAGCGCGGCACCCGCGTTCAGCCCGACCGACCACCACCAGGCGCCACGGGCGAGCAGCCGGAGCGTGCCCGAGCCGGGCGAGCGGGAGGCGAGCCGCTCCTGGGCGACCGCCGCGGCCGCGTAGGCGACGGCGGAGACGAGGGACAGGACCACGGCGACGAGGACGGCGCTCATCGGCCCGCCCCCGCCAGGACCTGCTCCTCGGCCCGGGCCTGAGCCGGTACGAGCCTTTCCTGCGCGCGGCCCGCCGTCGTCACTGTGCGGTAAGGCAGATGGATTGCCGCCAGGGCCGGACCCAGCAACGCCGTCGCCACGATCGCGTCGAGCCAGTAGTGGTTCGCGGTGCCGACGATCACCAGCAGCGTCAGCAGGGGATGCAGCAGCCACAGCCATCGCCACCGCGAGCGGGTCGCCACGATCAGGCCTACCGCCACCATCAGCGCCCAGCCGAAGTGCAGCGACGGCATCGCCGCGAACTGGTTCGACAGGGAGTCCGTCGCGGGAGTGCCGTACACCGACGGGCCGTACACCCGCGCCGTGTCCACCAGGCCGGCCGCGGCCAGCATGCGGGGCGGGGCGAGCGGGAACAGCAGATGCAGGACCAGGGCGGCGGCGGTGACGGCGGCCAGCACCCGGCGGGCCCACACGTAGTGGGCCGGGCGGCGCAGGTAGAGCCAGACCAGGAAGGCGGCGGTGGCCGGGAAGTGGACGGTCGCGTAGTAGGTGTTCGCGATGTGCACCAGGCCGTCGCCGTGCAGCAGCAGGGACTGCACCGCCCCCTCGCCGGGCAGGTGGACCGCTCGTTCGAGGTCCCACACGCGGTGCGCGTTGTGGAAGGCCTCGCCGGTGTGGCCCGTGGCCAGCTGCCGGCCGAGCTTGTAGACGAGGAAGAGCCCTGCGACGAGCAGGAGCTCCCGGACGAGCGGCGGTCGCGCTATCGCGTCGGACCCCGCCGGCGCAGGCTCGGTGCGGGCATTCATCCCCCGGCCCCTTCGATGACGGTGGTGCTGTTATCGGTACGAGTGCGTACCGATACGCCAGTGTACCGATACGGCTGCGTACCGGTACACTGGCGTATCGGTAGATGAACGACACACCGCCGGCCGGGAATTTTCCGGCCGCCCGACGAAAGCCAGGGAGCACCGCCCATGACGTCGCAGGCTGCGGACCGGCCCGAGCCGGTCGGTGTCACGCGCCGCTCCAAGATCACGCCCGAGCGTGAGCAGGAGTTCTACGACGCCGTGCTGGAGCAGCTCCGCGAGTGCGGGTACGACTCCGTCACCATGGAGGGGATCGCGGCCAGCACCCGGTGCAGCAAGTCCACGCTCTACCGGCAGTGGAAGACCAAGCCCCAGTTCGTGGCGGCGGCGCTGCGCTCGCACCGGCGGACGCGCTGCATCGACACCGGTTCGCTCGCGGACGATCTGCGCGAGGCCGCCCGGGCGGCGGGCGAGCTGTCGGGCCGGGACACCAAGCTCCTCCAGGCGCTCGCGCATGCCGCGCCCCAGGACCCCGAGCTGAAGCGCGCGCTGCGCGAGGCGCTGGTGGAACCGGAGATCGCCGCGCTCAAGGAGATCATCCGGCGCGGGGTCGAACGGGGCGAGGTGCCCGCCGATCATCCGGCGCTGGAGTACATCCCGGCGCAGATGTTCGGCGTGCTGCGCATCCGGCCCCTCCTGGAGGGCGAGGACGCGGACCCGGACTATCTGGTCCGGTTCGTGGAGGCGGCCGTGCTGCCGGCACTGGGCCTCACCTGAGACCCGGGTCGCCGTCCACGGGATGACCGGACGGCGGCCCGACCGCGCCGACCCGTGGGGACGGGGGCGGCGCGCACCCCCCCGGCCGGGCGGGGTGCCCCTGTGAGCGGCGGGGCGCCCCACCCGGCCGACGGTGTCCGGGTCCCCTTGCGGCCCGGCCGGTCAGACGTTCTGGCCGTTGCCGCCGCCCGTCGCGACCTCGATGCCCTTGGTGATCTCGTCCAGGACGGCCTCCTTCTGGTCGGCGTCGACGCCGAAGCGCACGACGACCAGCTGCTTGGCGTTCGCGGGGGAGGGGAACGCGAGCGACTCCACGATGCCGTCGGCGCCCTTGCTCGTGACGGCCTTCCAGCGGACCAGGTAGCCCTTCTGCCCGGCCACGGTCACGGCCTTGGAGTCCAGCACGTCGTGGGAGGTGATCCCGCCGTAGGACTTGCCCCCGTAGGACTCCTCGGCGTTCGCCGCGATGTCCGCCTTGGCGATCTCCTCGGCGGTGCTGCCCTTGGTGCCGAGGGCCAGGGCCGGGGCCGAGTAGGCTCCGCCCTTCGTGCAGGTCGAGGAGGTGTCGCCCGGGCACTTGTAGGAGTCGTCGGACGTCACCTGCGCGCCGGCCCTGACCTCCTGGCCGTACCAGCCCTTGGGGATCGGCAGGCTGATCCCGCTGACCGCGTCGGTCACCGACCCGCTCCTGATCTTCGGAGGCTCGGACTGCTCGGGCGAGGGGCTCTGCCCGCCGGAGCCGCCGCCGTCCCCGCCGGAGCCTCCGGATCCACCGTCGCCTCCGGATCCGCCCGGTCCGCCGAACGGCCCGCCCTGGCCCCCGGGTCCGCCCGGGCCGCCCGGTCCCTGCGAGGTGGCGGAACCGCCGCCCGAGCCGCCGTTGTCGGTCAGCGCGTACACGCCGACACCGATGCTGGCGAGGACGGCGACGGCTGCCGCCACGGCTATCCCGATCCGCAGCCCTCGCCCTCGGCCCGCGGCCGGAGGCGCGGCGGGATAGGCGGGATATCCGGGGGCTGTCGGATACCCGGCCCCGGGCGGATACCCGGGGCCGCCCGGATAGGCCGCGGCGGTCGGTTGTCCGGCACCACCCGGATAGGCAGGGGGGCCTGGCGCTCCGGCACTCGCCGGGAGCTGGGAGGTTCCCGGGGTTCCGGTGCCGGTCGGCTCTCCGGCACCAATCGGATATCCAGGGGCTTCTGGGGCTCCGGCGTCCGCCGGGTTCCCGGGGGCTCCGGCACTCGCCGGGAGTTGGGAAACGTCCGGGGTTCCGGGGCCGACCGGACTCCCGGCGCCACCCGGGTGCTCGGAGGCTCCCGTGGTTCCCGCCCCGGCCGGCTCGCCCGCCCCGGCCGGCTCGCGCGCGCCGGTCGGCTCGGCCGCCCCGGCCGGCTCGCCGGCGTCGGCCGGACTCCCGGCGGCTCCTGATGCCCCGGCATCGGCGGGCTGCCCCGCTTCCGGCTGTCCGGCGCCGGCCGGCTGCCCGGCACCGCCCGGATCCCCCGGCGCTCCCGGTGCCCCGGCATCGGTCGGCTGCCCCCCTTCCGCCTGCCCGGCGGGACCCTGCTGCCCCGCGGGCGACATATCACCTGAAGAGGCCGGATCTCCCGACTGGGTAGGGGGTGCCCAGGTCGCGGTCGGCTGCGCCGGGCGGATGCGGTCCGTCCAGGTCTTGCCGTCCCACCAGCGCACGGTGGCGGGCCCGTCACTTTTCTGTCCGGGGTCGGGGTACCACCCGGGAGGAGTCTCCTGCGTCATGCCCCCACCGTATGAGGCGTCGGTGAAAGCGGGATGAGAGGAGCCGAACGGATCGCGTCAGCCCAGCAGCAGACGCGTCGGCCGCCGGCCGGCCGGCGGGGGCAGCCGCAGCTCGTCCCGGCCCGGGGTCACCGAACCGAGCACGCTCGGATGCCGCGCACCCGTGCTCGCGGGCTCGGTCCCGGGCAGGCCGTGCAGGGTCAGGAACCCCAGGACCGCGAAGGCGTACGCCTCCTTCGCGCCGGACGGCAGCCCCAGTTCGTCCGAGATACGCACCGCCACCCCCGGCAGCAGCTCCCCGAGCATCCCCATCAGCACCGGGTTGCGGGTCCCGCCGCCCGAGGCGACGACCTCCGTCGCGCCCGTCGTCCGCACGGCGTCCGCCACCGTCCGGGCCGTGAGCATCGTCAGCGTGGCGACGACGTCCTCGGCCGGCAGCGTCCCGAACCCGGCCAGCGCGTCCCGCAGATGACCGAGGTGGAACAGCTCCTTGCCCGTCGTCTTGGGGGCGGGCAGCGCGTAGTACGGCTCCTCCAGCAGCCGGTCCAGCAGCGGCCCGTGCACCCGCCCGCGCCCGGCCAGGGCCCCGTCCGTGTCGTAGGCCAGGGCGCCACCGCTGAACCCCCGGGCCGCCGCGTCGATCAGCGCGCAGCCCGGCCCGGTGTCGAACGCGGTCCCGTCGGGCGCGGTGAGGTTGGCGATACCGCCGATGTTCAGCGCGACGGGCCTGCCCGGCCGGCCTCGCAGCCACAGCAGGTCGACCAGGCTGACCAGCGGGGCGCCCTGCCCGCCGGCGGCGATGTCCCGCGGCCGGAAGTCGGCGACCACCGGCAGCCCGGTCGCCTCGGCGATCCACGCCGGCTGCCCGAGCTGGAGCGTGCCGTGCACCTCCTTCCCGGTGACCCAGTGGTAGACGGTCTGCCCGTGCGAGGCCACCAACTCGGCCCGCCCGTCGCACAGTTCCCGGTCGGCCCGGACCGCGGCGGCCGCGAAGGCCTGCCCGATGAGGGTGTCCAGCCGGCACACCTCGCCGAGCGTGGTGGTGCCCGGCGGCAGGGCGGCGGCCAGGGTCTCGCGCAGCTCACCGTCGTACGGCTCGCTCACCATGCCGAGCGGCTTCAGGACCAGACTGTCGCCGACGAGGTCCAGGTCGGCAGCCGCCGCGTCGATGGCGTCGTACGACGTCCCGGACATGAGCCCGATCACCCGCATCCGATCACCCGCATCCGATCACCCGCATCCGTTCAACCAGCCTTCTCTTCCGCCACCTTGGCCACCCCCGCCCGCCGCCCGGACAGCGTGACCAGCGCCGGCACGCTCACCGCGCACGCCGCCGCCGCGTAGTACGCCGGGATGTCGACGCTCCCCGTCCGTTCGATCGTCTCCGTGATGATGAGCCCGGCGCACCCCGAGAACACCGCGTTGGACAGCGCGTAGGCGAGTCCGAGGCCGGTATAGCGCACCCGCGTCGGGAACATCTCCGACAACATCGCCGGACCCGGCCCCGCCATCAGCCCCACCACCGCACCCGCGCCGAACACCGCCACACCCTTCACGGTGTTCGAAACCCCGGGCTCCTGAAGAAGGTTGAGCAGCGGCACCGCGAGGACCACCACCAGCACCGCCCCCGTCAGCATCACCGCCCGCCGCCCGAGCAGGTCGCTGAGCAGCCCCGCCGGCACGATCGTCACCGCGAAGCCCAGGTTGGCCAGCACGGTGGCGACCAGCGCCTGCTGGAAGCTCGCGCCCAGCGCACTCTGGAGATACGACGGCAGCACGACGAGGAACGTGTAACCGGCCGCGGCCCAGCCCATGATCCGCCCCGCGCCCAGCACGACCGCCCGGACGACCTCGCGCGCGGGAGGGGTCTCCTCGGACCGCTCCGCCACGAACGCCGGCGTCTCGTCCAGCCGCAGACGCAGCCACAACGCCCCCAGCCCGAGCGGCAGCGTCAGCAGGAACGGCAGCCGCCACCCCCACGACCCCAGCTGCTCCTCCGTCAGCACCGTGGCGAGCACCGCCGCCGCGCCCGCGCCGGCCAGCAGCCCGAGCGCCACCGTGAACGACTGCCACGACCCGTACAGCCCCCGCCGGCCCGGCGGCGCGAACTCCGTCATCACCGACACGGCCCCGCCGAACTCCCCGCCCGCCGACACCCCTTGGAGCACCCGCAGGAACGTCAGCAGCCAGGGCGCCAGGGCACCCGCCTGCGCGTACGTCGGCAGCGCGCCGATCAGCGTCGTCGCGACCGTCATCAGCGTGATCACCAGGACCAGCACCGGACGGCGGCCGATCCGGTCACCCAGCCGGCCGAAAAGTGCCGCGCCGACGGGCCGGAAGAAGAACGCCAGCGCGAACGAGGCGTACGTCTTCACCAGCCCCTCGATCTCACTGCCGCCCTCCGGCGTGAAGAACCGCGCCGCGATGATCGTCGCGAAGTAGCCGTAGACGCCGAATTCGTACCACTCGATGAGATTGCCCACCGACCCGGCGACCAGCGCCCGTCGGCCCCGCCGTCTCTCCCCGGTGTGGTGAATGAACGTCACCTCCCTTGCAATTGCACGCCGTTGACGCGAAGACGGCTGGTGACGGCCCGGGTGCGTCGCCTGACCGCACCCGGTGTCACCCGTCACGGCAACAGGTGCCCCGACCATCCTCCACTCAGGCAATCGGAGGACTACGCTCGACGTCTGTACGTCATTCGGGCGACTTGGGGAGGTAGCGGGATGACGGAGGTACGGCCCACGGCCGCCGCCTCGGCTTCCCTGTGGGAGCGCGACGAGGAAGTCGCCGCCGTCGCGCGGGCGGTCGACAGCCTGTGCGCGGACCGCTCCTCGTCCGGCGGGCTGCTGGTCTTCCGCGGCGAGGCCGGACTCGGCAAGACCGCGCTGCTGGCCGAAACCCGCCGCATCGCCGAGGCACGCGGCTGCCAGGTCTGGTCGGCCCGCGGCGGCGAGACCCTCAGGTCGGTCCCCTTCAACGTCATACGGCAGTTACTGCAACCCGCGCTGATGTCGATGCTGCCGGAGGAGGCCCGCGAGTACCTCGGCGACTGGTACGACATCGCCGGGCCCGCCCTCGGCATTGCGGATCCGGGCGACCGGCAGGCCGACCCGCAGGGCGTGTGTGACGGCCTGGTCGCCGCCGTGCGCCGGCTCTCCCGCCGGGACTGGCCGCTGGTGCTGCTCATCGACGACGCCCACTGGGCCGACCAGGAGACCCTGCACTGGCTCGCCGCGCTCGCCGAACGCCGCGACGAGATGTCCGTCCTGGTCGTGGTCACCCGCCGCCCGGACGAGGTCTCCGGCACCAGCGCCCGGCTCCTCGACACCGTCGCCGCCGCCGCGGACGGGCCCGGCACCACCCTGAGCGCCCTCACCCCGGACGCCACGGCCGGACTCACCCGCGCCGCCCTGGGCGAGCACGCCGACGCCGCGTTCTGCCGCGAGGTCTGGGCCGTCACCGCCGGCAACCCTTACGACACCGTCGAACTCCTCGCCAAGGTGCGGGACAGCGAACTCGAACCGGTCGAGGCCCGGGCCGGGGAACTGCGCGAGCTGAACCGCTCGGCCCGCGGCGGCGGCATCGTCGCCCGCCTGGAGGAACTCGGCATCGACGCCACCAGGTTCGCCTGGGCCGCCGCCATCCTCGGCACCGGCATCTCCGTCGACCTGGTCGCCAAGCTCGCCACCCTGAAACCCGACGAGGCCCGCCGCTGCGCCGAACTGCTGCGCACCGCCCGCATCCTCACCGCCCCCGACCCCGCGACCGGCCGCACCGCCGAAGGCGACCTGGAGTTCGTCCACCCGCTGATCGCCACCGCCGTCTACAACTCGATCCCGGACGCCCTGCGCACCGCCATGCACGGCATCGCCGCCCGCATCGTCACCGACGAGGGACACGGCGCCGCTGCCGCCGCCCGCCACCTCCTCGAAGTCCACCCGGACGACGACGAGGAACTCGTCGGGCAACTGCGCGAGGCCGCCCGCGAGCACCTCGCCGTCGGCGCACCCGACGCCGCCCGCCGCTGCCTGGAGCGCGCCCTGAAGGAGCCGCCCCGGCCCGAGACACACCCGCACGTGCTGTACGAACTGGCCGGGGCCACCTTCCTGACCGCGCCCGCCCGCACCATCAGCCAGCTGCGGGCCGCGCTCGGCATGCCCGGCCTCGACGGCGACAAGCGGGTGGACGCCGTCTTCCGGCTCTCCCAGGCGCTGCTCCACAACGACCAGCTGGAGGAGGCGGTCCGCACGGTCGAGGCGGAGGCCGCCCGGCTCCAGCCCGGCCCCGCCCGGATGCGGCTCCAGGCCGTGCACTTCATGTGGGAGGGCATCCACGCCGGCGAGGCCACCTCACCCGACCGCTCCCGGCGGCTCGCCGACCTCGCCCGCACCTGCACCGGTCGGGACAACTCCGAACGCGCCCTGCTCATCCTGCGCGGCTTCGACGCCCTGATGCACGGCGAGAACGCCGAGGAGGTCGTCGAACTGTGCGACCGCGCCCTCGTCAACGGCCGCCTGGCCCCCGGGCTCGGCTGGACCGACACCGAGTGGGGCATCGAACTGCTGCTGATGCTGGCCAACGCGTACGCCTTCACCGACCGCCTCGACCGCGCCGAGACCCTCTACAACGAGGCCCTGCGCGCCTACGAGACCGCCGGCTGGAGCGGCGGCCACCTCGCCCTGGCCCACGCCTACGTCGGGCTCGGCCACCGCAGGCGGGGCCGGCTGAAGGACGCGGAGGAGTCCCTGCGCGAGTCGCTGCGCCTCGCCGAGCGCGTCGGCCGCCGCCTGCCCCTGTACTGGTCCGCGACCTGCAACCTCGTCGACACGCTGCTCGCCCGCGGCCATGTCGAGGAGGCCTGGGAGGTCGCCGAGCGGTACGGCTTCGCCCCGCCCTACCCGTCCACGATCGTGCTGCCCGACCCGCGCTCGGTGCGCGGCCGGCTGCTGCTGGCCGTCGGCCGCACCAAGGACGGCGTCAACGAACTGGAGGCCGCCGAGAAGGCGGCGGCAGCGCGCGGGCACCACAACCCCGTGCTCGTCCCCTGGGCGGCCGACCTCGCCCGGGCCCTGGCCACCGAGGACCCGGCCCGTGCCGCCCGGCTCGCCGTCGACGTCCGCCGCCACGCCGAGCGCTTCGGCACGGACACCGCCATAGGGGAGGCCCTGCGCTGCGCCGCCGCCCTGGAGACCGGGCAGCGCGCGGTCCGCCTCGCCGCCCAGGCCGTCACCTTCCTGGAGTCCTCGCCCTGCCAGTACGAGCACGCGGCGGCCCGGATCGAGTACGGCATCGCCGCCCGCTCGGCGACCGAGCTGGAGCGAGGCCTCGGCCTGGCGGTGTCCTGCGGCGCGGACGGGCTGGCGGCACGGGCACGGGCGGCGCTGACGGCCGGCGCCGGGTAGCTCAGGCGCCGAGCAACTGCTCCGTCACCGCGGCGATGCGCCGGCGCACCCCGGGGTCGTACGCCGCCTCGTGGGCCCGCGCCGGGCGCGTCCCGTCGTAGTACCGGCCGCTGCCCAGGTCGCGCGTGGCCAGGGCCAGCACAGCGGCCGCCCCGTCGGCGACCGTGTTCCAGGGCGTGATGCCCGCCTCGCGGACCATCGCCGTGTCCATGTACGTCGCCGGGTGCAGCACGTTCACCGAGACGCCAGTGCCGTCCAGTTCGTCGGCGAGCGTGAAGGTGTGCGCGGCGAGCGCGAACTTGCTGCGGCAGTACGCCGATGCGCCGTCGTAGCCGCGGGTGAACTCGGGGTCCTCGGCGACGAGGGGTTCCTGACCGGCCGAACCGACGTTGACGATCCGCGCCGGCGCGTTCGCCCGCAGCACCGGCAGCAGGGCCCGGGTCAGCACCACCGGCGCGAGATAGTTCACCGCCAGCCGCAGCTCGTGCCCGTCGGCGCTCAGCTCACGGCCCGCGCGGGGCGTCCCGGACCCCACGCCCGCGTTGTTGACCAGCACGTCGAGCTCGGGATGCGCGTCGGCGACGTGCCCGGCCAGCTCGCGCACCTGCGCCAGCGAGCCCAGGTCGGCGACGAACGCCTCGGCGTCCCCCTCGGCGCGCAGCTCCCCGGCCAGCCGCTCGGTGCGGCCCGCGTCCCGGCCGTGGACGAGGACGACATGCCCGGAGCGGACGAGTTCGAAGGCGACGTACCGGCCGAGCCCCGAGGTGGCGCCGGTGATCAGGATGGTGGACATGCCCCCACCGTAGGCACGCCGGGCGGGCCGGAGCGAGCTGCCGTGGGGCGTACGACCAGCAGGATCACCCTGCCGTGCCGTCCTCCTCCGCCAGCACCCGCTGGGCCGTCGCGAACGCCGAGTTCGCCGCCGGCACCCCGCAGTACACCGCGCTCTGGAGCAGCACCGCGCCGATCTCCTCCGGTGTGAGTCCGTTGCGGCGGGCCGCCCGGACATGCATGGCCAGCTCGTCGTAGTGGCCGTGCGCGACCAGCGCGGTGAGGGTGATCATGCTGCGCTCGCGGCGGGACAGCGTCGGATCGGTCCAGATCTCACCCCAGGCGTAGCGTGAGATGAAGTCCTGGAAGCGCGCCGTGAAGGGGGTCTGCCGGGCCTGCGCCCGGTCGACGTGCGCGTCGCCGAGCACCTCGCGCCGCACCTCCATCCCGCGGCCGGCGGGCCCGCCGAGGTGTGCCCGCAGCGCGGTCAGCACCGCCTCCGGGCACTGCGCGGGCGCCAGGTGCGAGGCGCCCGGGAGCTCCACGAGCGTCGCGCCCGGCACCGCGTCCGCGATCTCCCGCAGGTGCGCGGGCGGCGTCGCCGGGTCGTTCCGTCCGGCGACCAGCAGCGTCGGTAGGGCGATCTCGGGCAGCCGGTCCCGCAGATCGAACGCGGCGAGAGCGTCACAGCAGGCGGCGTACGCCTCGGGGTCGGCGCGACGGTGGTCCTCCACCAGCTCCGGCACGGTGAACCCGGCCGTGAACCACCGCGCGTCCGCACTGTCCGCCAGCCCGGCCAGCCCTTCCCGCCGCACCAGCGCGGCCCGCTCCTGCCAGGGCTTCGCCCCGTTGAAGTGGGCGGAGGAACAGATCACGGCGAGGGACGTCAGCCGCTGCGGACGGTGCACCGCGAGGTGCAGCCCCACGGCCCCGCCCAGCGACACGCCCCCGTACGCGAACCGTTCGATGCCGAGCGAGTCGGCGAGCGCCAGCACCAGGTCGGCGAGGTCACCGACCGTCGCGCCCGCCTCGATGAGACCGGCCGCCGAGCCGCCGTGTCCCGGCAGGTCCCAGCGGACCACCCGGTGGGTGATCGACAGCTCGGGCGCCACCTTGTCCCACAGGGCGTTCGACGTGCCGAGGGAGGGGCCGAGCAGCAGCGGGGGTGCGGAAGGGGACCCTTCGGCACGGTGGGCGAGAAGTGTCAACGTCGCTCCAGAGCACGGTCGGTGAGGGCTCCGGCGGAGCCGGTGTAGTGGGTGGGATCGAGGTCGACGTCCGCCAGCTCCGGCGCCTGGGCCGGCGGGCGTCCCTCGGCGGCGAGCCGGGTGAGGAGTTCCTTGGCGCGGGCGCGGCCCAGCACCGGGGCCAGCTCGGCGGACAGCCGCTCGGAGACGATCAACCCGCCGGTGAGATCCAGGTGTTCGCGCATGGCCTCGGGCCTGACCCGCAGTCCCTCCGCCAGTTCGGCGGCGTCCCGGGCGGCCCCGCCGGCCAGCCGCAGCAGGTCCCGCAGGGGCTCCCACTCCGCGTGCCAGGCCCCGGCCGGCCGCTCGTCCTCCGCCGCCAGCGATCCGTACAGCGTGGCCGCGAGCTGCGGTGCCCGCCGCGCGGCCGAGGCGATGAGGGTGGACCGTACGGGATTGGACTTGTGCGGCATGGCCGACGAACCCCCGCCGCTGCCCTCGGCGACCTCGGCGATCTCGGTGCGCGAGAGGGTCAGCACGTCCACGGCGAGCTTGCCGAGCGCGCCCGCCGTGAAGGCCAGGCAGCCGGCCAGATCGGCGACGGGTGTCCGCAGGGTGTGCCAGGGCAGATCGGGGGCCCGAAGGCCGAGTTCACGTGCGTAGGCCGCCGGCAGCGCGGCCGGATCGCTCGCGCCGTACGCCCCGAAGGCCGCCAGGGTGCCCGCCGCGCCGCCGAGCTGGGCGGGGAGGCCCTCGCGCACCCGGGCGATGCGGTCCCGCGCGTCGAGGACGAGCGCGCGCCATCCGGCCGCCTTCAGCCCGAACGTCGTCGGTACGGCGTGCTGGGTGAGCGTCCGCCCCGGCATCGCGGTGTCACGGTGCTCGGCGGCCAGCCGCGCCAGCGCCCGTTCCGTACGGCCGAGATCGGCGAGCACCGGGTCCAGCGTGCGCACGGCGACCAGCATCGTCGCGGTGTCCATGATGTCCTGGCTGGTCGCGCCCCGGTGGACGTAGGGGCCGTACTCCTCGCCGACGGCCTTCGTCAGCTCCGCGACCAGGGGAATGACGGGGTTGCCGCCCGCGCGGGCCCGCTCGGCGAGGGACCGTACGTCGAAGGCGCCGGCGTCGGCCGCCTCGGTCACCGCCGTCGCCGCCTCGGCGGGGGCCAGCCCCAGCGCCGCCTGGGCCCGGGTCAGCGCGGCCTCCGCGTCGAGCAGCGCCCGCAGATAGGCGTGGTCGCTCGTGGCGGACGCCGCCGCCGAGTCGGCCCACCCCGGGGCGAGCAGGCCGGTGTCACCGTGGGCAGCTGTCACTGGAACTCCAGGAAGACCGTCTCGCCTTCGCCCTGAAGGCGGATGTCGAAACGGTACGTGCCGGCCGCCTCCGCCACGGCGATCAGCGTGTCGCGGCGCCCGTCCTCCAGCCCGGACAGCAGCGGATCGGCGGCGAGCACCGCCTCGTCGTCGGGCAGGTAGATACGGGTGTACAGGTGCACGAGAAGCCCCCGCGCGAAGACGCACACACTGATGTACGGGGCGCTCCGCCCGCGCGCGCCGGGCCGCAGCGTGCGCGCGTACCAGTGGCCGTTGGCGTCGGTCTGGATACGTCCCCAGCCCGTGAACTCCACGCCGTTGCGCCCCAGGAAGCCGCCCGACGCCGGGTCGCGGCGCATCGACCCGTCCGCCGTCGGCACTTGGCCGTCCGGGTCCGCACCCCACAGCTCGATCAGGGCGTCCGGCAGCGGATCGCCCGCGCCGTCGGTCACGTACCCGTGCAGGGTGACGGTGTCCGGATGCCCGAGGGGCGCGATCTCCTCGCCGCCGCGGAAGGGCAGGGCGTGGCCGTAGAACGGGCCGACGGTGTGCGACGGGGTGGGCAGCACGCTCTCCGGCCTGCTGGTGTCGATCTTCGTCATGGCAGGTCAGCGCCCTTCTTCGATCCAGGTGGCGTGCGGGCCGTCCAGCACGATGTCCCAGTGGTAGCCCATCGAGAACTCCGGCACCGACAGGCTGTGGTCGTACGTCGCGACCAGCCGCTGCCGGGCCGCGTCGTCCGTCACGGACTGGATGATCGGGTCGTAGGGGAACAGCGGGTCGCTCGGGAAGTACATCTGCGTCACGAGCCGCTGGGTGAACGCCGTGCCGAAGAGCGAGAAGTGGATGTGCGCCGGCCGCCAGGCGTTGAGGTGCTGGCGCCACGGATAGGGGCCCGGCTGGATGGTGGTGAAGTGGTAGCGGCCCTCGCTGTCGGTGAGGGTGCGGCCCACGCCGGTGAAGTTCGGGTCCAGCGGGGCGTCGTGCTGCTCGCGCTGATGGGCGTACCGGCCCGCCGAGTTGGCCTGCCAGATCTCCACGAGCTGGCCGCGCACCGGGCGGCCGTCACGGTCCAGCAGACGCCCGGAGACGGTGATGCGCTCACCGATCGGCTCACCGTCGTGCTGCCGGGTGAGGTCGTTGTCGATCTCGGTGATGTCCCGCTCCCCGAACGCCGGGGAGGCCAGCTCCACCAGCTCCGGATCCTTGCTGACGTCGATCGTGACCGGCGGCTGCTTGGGATGCCGGAGCACCGAGGACCGGTACGGGGCGTAGTCACGCCGCGGCTGATGCTCGACGGGCCCGCCGTCGGCGAGCCGCTTCTCGTACGCGGCCCGCTCGGCCGCGATCTCCTGGTCGATGTCGTGCTGAGTGAGAGTCATGGGGTCCTAGAGGTCCTTAAGGTCTCGCCCCAAAAGGGGCGCGGGGCTGTTGTCAATATGCGGCTCCGCCGCGCGGGCCCGACCAGCCACATCCGGCCCGCAGCCGAGCGTCTACCGTTCCAGAACGAGCGCAAGCCCCTGGCCCACTCCGATACAAAGCGTGGCGACACCAACGCCACTGCCAAGCCGGGCCAGCTGATGGGCAACCGTGCCGGCCAGCCGAGCCCCGGACGCACCGAGCGGATGCCCCAGCGCGATCGCCCCACCCTGCGGATTGAGGATCGCGGGATCGAACTCGGGCCACTCGGCCACACACCCCAGCACCTGCGCGGCGAACGCCTCGTTCAGCTCCAGCACGGACAGGTCGCCGAACCCCCTGCCCGCCTTGGTCAACGCCCGGTTCACCGCCTCCACGGGCGCCAGCCCGAAGTAGTGCGGGTCGATCGCGGAGACACCGGTGGCGGACACCCGGGCCAGCGGCTCACGCCCAGTCGCCCTCAACCCCTCCTCGTCGACCAGCAGCAGCGCCGCCGCACCGTCGTTGAGCGGCGACGCGTTGCCCGCCGTCACCGTGCCGCCCTCCGTACGGAACGACGGCTTCAGCCTGGCCATCGCCGCCAGGGACGCATCCGGCCGGACACACTCGTCGGCGGCGAAGACCACCGGGTCGCCCTTGCGCTGCGGAATCGCCACGGGCGCCAGCTCGGCATCGAACGCCCCGGCCCGCTGGGCATCCGCGGCCTTCACATGGGAGGCCAGCGCGAACTCGTCCTGCTGCTCCCGGCCGATCTTGTGCTTGTCGGCGATGAGTTCGGCCGACTCGCCCAGCGGAATCGTCCACTGCGGCTCCATCCGCGGGTTGACCATGCGCCAGCCGAGGGTCGTCGAGTAGAGCTCGGTGTGCCCGGCCGGGAAGGGCCTGTCGCTCTTCGGCAGGACGTACGGCGCCCGGGTCATGGACTCGACCCCGCCGGCCAGCGCGATCGAGGCGTCGCCGACGGCGATCGCACGGGCCGCCTGGATCACGGCCTCCAGGCCGGAGGCGCACAGCCGGTTGACGGTCACGCCCGGCACGGAGGTGGGCAGGCCCGCGAGCAGGGCGGCCATCCGGCCGACGTTGCGGTTCTCCTCACCGGCGCCGTTGGCGTTGCCGAAGTACACGTCCTCGATCCGCGCCGGGTCCAACCGGGGCATGCGAGCCAGGAGTTCGCGGACGGCGTGCGCGGCCAGGTCGTCCGGGCGCACGCCGGCCAGTGCGCCGTTGTAGCGGCCGATCGGCGTGCGGACCGCGTCGACGATGTAGACGTCCTTCACTTCACGCCCTCCGGCACGGTCAGTTCGGCGTCGGTCTTGCCGGCGATCTCGTCGGCGGTCACGCCCGGCGCGGTCTCGACCAGGACGAGTCCGTCGTCGGTGACGTCCAGGACGCCGAGGTCGGTGATGATGCGGTTCACACACGCCTTGCCGGTCAGCGGCAGGGCGCACTCGGTGAGGATCTTCGGTGAGCCGTCCTTGGCGGTGTGCGTCATGACGACGACGACCGTACGGGCGCCGTGCACCAGGTCCATCGCCCCGCCGATCCCGGTGATCAGCTTGCCGGGGATCGCCCAGTTGGCCAGGTCGCCCCGCTCGGACACCTGCATGGCACCGAGTACCGCCACGTCGATGTGCCCGCCCCGGATCATCGAGAACGACAGCGCCGAGTCGAAGAACGACGCGCCCGGCAGGACCGTCACCGTCTCCTTCCCCGCGTTGATCAGGTCCGGGTCGACCTGTTCCTGCGTGGGATACGGACCCGTGCCCAGGATGCCGTTCTCGGATTCGAGGACGACCTCGACGCCCTCGGGGAGGTAGTTGGGGATGAGGGTGGGCAGCCCGATGCCGAGATTGACGTACTGGCCGTCCCTCAGCTCCCGTGCCGCCCGCGCGGCCATCTCCTCGCGACTCCAGGCCATCAGGACCTCACCGTCCGCTGCTCGATCTTCCTGTCCGCCGCCTGCTCGGGAGTGAGCGCGAGCACCCGCCGCACGAAGATGCCGGGCAGATGCACCGCGTCCGGGTCGATCTCGCCGGGCTCCACCAGCTCCTCCACCTCGGCGATCGTGACCCGTCCTGCCATCGCGGCCAGCGGGTTGAAGTTCCGGGCGGACTTGCTGAAGACGAGGTTGCCGTGCCGGTCGCCCTTCGCGGCCCGGACCAGGGCGAAGTCGGTGCGGATGCCCCGCTCCAGCACGTACTCCGCGCCGTCGAACTCCCGGACCTCCTTCGCCGGGGAGGCGATCGCGACCCCGCCCTGTCCGTCGTAGCGCCACGGCAGTCCGCCCTCGGCGACCTGGGTGCCCACCCCGGCCGGGGTGTAGAAGGCGGGGATCCCGGCGCCGCCCGCCCGCAGCCGCTCGGCCAGCGTGCCCTGCGGGATCAGCTCGACCTCCAGCTCACCGGCCAGGTACTGCCGGGCGAACTCCTTGTTGGCGCCGATGTAGGACCCCGTCACCCGGGCGATCCGGCCGGCCGCCAGCAGGACGGCCAGGCCCGTCTCCATCGCCCCGCAGTTGTTGGAGACCACCGACAGGCCGGCCACCCCGCGCTCGTACAGCGCCCCGATCAGCACGTTCGGCACACCGCTCAGCCCGAAACCGCCCACCGCGAGCGACGCGCCGTCCGGGACGTCGGCCACCGCCTCCAGGGCTGTGGCGACCACCTTGTCCATCCGAGAAGCCCCATCTCTTCCGAGCGACCCGACCCCATTTAGTCAGGGCACTGAGTATTTCTCCGAAGCTGCTCTCACGCTGCCACCGGGACGGAAGGGCGTCAAGACCTCGGCGTATCCAGCCCTGGTCCCTTGCGCGGACGGCAGACAGTCCCTGAGCGGCCGGGTATTGTTCAGTGCACCGACGAACACGAGCGAGGGGTGCACATGGCGGCGGCGGACCTCACCACCCACCCCGGGCACCTGGCCCGGCGGCTCCAGCAGGCGCATTACCTGCTGTGGAACACGATGGTCTCCGAGGAGATCACCTCGCCCCAGTACGCGGTCCTCAACACCCTCGTCGACGAGCCCGGGCTGGACCAGCGCACGGTGGGGGAGCGGGTGGGCCTGGACCGGTCGACCGTCGCCGAGGTGATCAGCCGGCTCAGCCGGCGCGGCCTCCTCGACAAGGTCCGCGACCCCGAGGACGGCCGCCGTTCCCTGCTGCGTCTCACGGACGAGGGCGAGCGCACCCACCGCAAGCTGACCGTGCGCACCGCCCGGATGAACCAGGTGTTCCTCGCCCCGCTGTCGGCCGAGGAGCGGACGGTGTTCTTCGACCTCATCCGGCGTGTCGCGGACGCGGCCGAGGGGCTGCGCAACCCGGGGGAGTCCCTGGTGGCGCCCCGCTGACGGGCGCGGCCCCCGGGTCAGGACGCCTTGGCGTACACCACCCACACCTGGCCCTTCGCGAAGTTCACCGGTGTGCCGTCGCCGGTGGTGAACGCCGTGCCGTCCGAGGCGTCCTCGCGCTTCCAGTGCACGTCGTAGGCCCGCCCGTCGCGCAGCACCCTGGCGTTTCCCGAGCCCACCGTCTGCGTGTACGGCGTGTTGTTGCCGCGGAAGTCGCGGAAGGCGGACTCGCGCACCTTCACGTACTGCACGACGACCGTCGCGGCCGCCATCCGTTTCCCGTCGGCCGTCGTGGCGGGCGTGCCGTCCATGCCGACCAGCCAGCGGTCCCGGGAGTCCGACCAGGTGAAGGTGAAACGGGCCGCCGGGTAGCGCACCGTCTGCGAGGCCGTCGGCGTGCCGCCGGCCGGGGCGGAGCCGTAGCGGAAACCGGTGGTCAGGGCGGCCTGGCCGGGAACCTCGGGCACGATCCGCTCGGGCCGCAGATAGAGGTTGTGCGGGGCGGGCTTGCCGGAGCCGCGGAAGTAGGCGCCGGGGGCGCTGCCCGGGGTCTCCGCCTCCAGCGGTGCCCTGTCGATCAGCGGCAGGAGCTTCTTCTGCGCGCCGGAGAAGGCGAGGACGGGCCGGTCGAACTGGCGCAGCAGCTCCAGATCCGACTCGCGGGCGCTGCGCACCGGGCCGACCGCCTCCGGCAATCGCGTCGCGTACACCGCCATCAGCCGGCTCAGTCCGCCCTCGACCTGCTCCGCGTACACCACGTCCGCCGCGTCGACGCCGGTGTGCGGCCGGGCCGCGGCGGCGTTGTCGAGCTTGACGGCGAGCACGGAGGAGCCGGTCGCCGCAGACGACGGTGATGTGCCTTGCTCCGGCTGCCGGGAGGTGCCCCGTCCGTCGTCGCCGGGAGTGCCCCCGCCGGTGCAGCCCGCCGCCAGGGCGGCCGTCACCGTGGCGGCCAGCAGCGCCGCTGTCGTCGTGGCGCGCCGTCCGCGCGCCCCTCGTTCTCTGCCCACCGTCGCCACCGGCCCCCATGTCCTCGATGTGTCTAGATTGTGCACTTATATGTCTACCGATGGCCATACCTGATCAATTTTGAGGGAGGGGCTCCGCTTCGTCCGTCGTTCGGCTCAAGGTTCAGCGCGGATCGGCCCGGGTACCCGGGCCTCGCCGACTGACCGACCGGCCGACCGACGCGCACGCTGACGGAGGGAGCGCGAGGCGATGAGGGCTGTGACCTGGCAGGGCAAGCGGGACGTCCGGGTGGAGAACGTGCCCGATCCGGAGATCCAGGAACCGACGGACGCGGTCATCCGCGTCACCTCCACCGGACTGTGCGGTTCCGACCTGCACTTGTACGAAGTGCTCACGCCGTTCATGACCCCCGGGGACATCCTCGGCCACGAACCCATCGGCATCGTCGAGGAGGTCGGCGCCGGCGTCCCGGACCTCCAGGCCGGAGACCGGGTCGTGGTGCCGTTCCAGATCGCCTGCGGCAACTGCTGGATGTGCCTGACCGGCCTGCCCACCCAGTGCGAGACCACCCAGGTGCACGGCGAGGGCATGGGCGCCGCCCTGTTCGGCTACACCCGCCTGTACGGCTCGGTGCCGGGCGCCCAGGCCGAGTACCTGCGCGTCCCGCAGGCGCAGTACGGCCCGATCAAGGTGCCGGAAGGCCCGCCCGACGATCGTTTCGTCTACCTCTCCGACGTCCTGCCCACCGCCTGGCAGGCGGTCGCCTACGCCGATGTCCCGCAGGGCGGCAGCATCGCCGTGCTCGGCCTCGGCCCCATCGGCGACATGGCCTGCCGCGTCGCCCAGGTCAAGGGCGCGGGGCGGGTGTTCGGCGTGGACCTGGTCCCGGAGCGGCTGCGCCGGGCCCGCTCGCGCGGGGTGGAGACGTACGACCTCAGGTCCTTCGACGACGAGAAGGAACTCATCGAGGCGATCCGCGACGAGACCGACGGCCGCGGCCCCGACGCCGTGATCGACGCGGTCGGCACCGAGGCCCACGGCAGCGCGGCGGCCAAGCTCGCCCAGCAGGCCACGGCGGTCATGCCCCGCAAGCTGAGCGGCCCGTTCGCCGAACGCTTCAGCATCGACCGCCTCGCCGCCCTCTACACCGCCATCGACCTGGTCCGGCGCGGCGGCACCATCTCCCTGTCCGGCGTGTACGGCGGCATGGCCGACCCGATGCCGATGCTCACCCTGTTCGACAAGCAGATCCAGATGCGGATGGGCCAGGCCAACGTCCGCCGCTGGAGCGACGACATCATCCCGTACCTGACCGACGAGGACCCGCTCGGCGTCGAGGACTTCGCCACCCACCGGGTGCCGCTGTCTCAGGCCCCGCACGCGTACGAGATGTTCCAGCGCAAGCAGGACGGCGCGGTCAAGGTGCTGATGCAGCCCTGACGGGCCTGCGAGCGCTCTACGCGCCCAGGATCTCCGCCAGGTCGTAGCGGACCGGCTCCTGGAGCTGCGCGTACGTGCAGCTCTCCGGGGTCCGGTCCGGGCGCCAGCGGCGGAACCGGGCGGTGTGCCGGAAGCGCTGCCCGTTCTCCATGTGGTCGTACGCCACCTCGGCCACCCGCTCCGGCCGCAGCGGCACCCACGACAGGTCCTTGCGGCCCGACCAGCGGCTCGGCGCCCCCGGCAGCCGGGCCTTCTCGTGCGCGGCCTCCTCGGACCAGGCCGCCCACGGATGCCCCCGGACATCGTCCATCCGCAGCGGCTCCAGCTCCTCCACCAGCTCGGCGCGCCGCTTCATCGGGAACGCGGCGGACACGCCCACGTGCTGGAGGGTGCCCCGGTCGTCGTACAGGCCGAGCAGCAGCGAGCCCACCACGGGGCCGCTCTTGTGCAGGCGGTACCCGGCGACGACCACGTCCGCCGTCCGCTCGTGCTTGATCTTGAACATGGCGCGCTCGTCCGGCCGGTAGCGCACGGTCAGCGGCTTGGCGATGACCCCGTCCAGGCCCGCCCCCTCGTACTGCTCGAACCAGCTGCGCGCCACCTCGATGTCGGTGGTCGCCGGAGCCAGATGCACGGGCGCCGTCACCCCCGACAGCTCCCGGTCCAGCAGCTCCCGCCGCTCGGTCAGCGGGGTGTCCATCAGCGACTCGTCCCCCAGCGCCAGCAGATCGAAGGCGACGAACGAGGCCGGTGTCCGCTCGGCCAGCATCCGTACCCGCGAGTCCGCCGGGTGGATCCGCTCCGTCAGCGCGTCGAAGTCCAGATGCCCCTCCCGCGCGATCACGATCTCCCCGTCCACCACCGAGCGCTCCGGCAACCGCTCCCGCACGGCCGTCACCAGCTCGGGGAAATACCTGGTCAGAGGCTTGCCGGTACGGCTGCCGAGCTCGACCTCGTCCCCGTCGCGGAAGACGATCGCCCGGAACCCGTCCCACTTCGCCTCGTACTGCATGCCCGAGGGGATCGTCGCCACGGACTTGGCGAGCATCGGCAGGACAGGGGGCATCACCGGCAGATCCATGGTCCGATTCTGCGCCCATATACCGGAGCACGCTCGATGTGCGAGGTATGCGGGGTGCGCCTACCGTGGCTCGCATGGGTGACGCGGTGGAGCTGGAGGCGGGCGGCCGGACCGTACGGCTGTCCAGCCCGGACAAGGTGTTCTTTCCGGAGCGGGGCTTCACCAAGCTGGATCTCGCCCGCTACTACCTGGCCGTCGGCCCCGGCATCCTGCGCGCCCTGCGCGACCGCCCCACCACCCTGGAGCGCTACCCCGAGGGCGTGAACGGCGAGAACTTCTTCCAGAAGCGGGCGCCGAAGAACATGCCCGACTGGATCCCGACCGCGCACATCACCTTCCCCAGCGGACGCAGCGCCGACGAGATGTGCCCCACCGAGGTCGGAGCCGTGGTGTGGGCCGCCCAGTTCGGCACGCTCACCTTCCACCCCTGGCCGGTCCGCCGCGGCGACGTCGACCGCCCGGACGAACTCCGCATCGACCTCGACCCGCAGCCCGGCACCGACTACGAGGACGCCGTTCGCGCCGCCCACGAACTGCGGGCCGTCCTCGACGAGTTCGGCGGACTGCGCGGCTTCCCCAAGACCTCCGGCGGCCGGGGGCTGCACGTCTTCGTGCCCATCGAACCCCGCTGGACCTTCACCCAGGTCCGGCGCGCCGCCATCGCCGTCGGCCGGGAGATGGAGCGGCGGATGCCCGAGCAGGTCACCATCAAGTGGTGGAAGGAGGAGCGGGGCAAGCGCATCTTCGTGGACTACAACCAGACGGCCCGCGACCGCACGATCGCCTCCGCCTACTCCGTACGCCCCCGCCCGCACGCCCCCGTCTCCGCGCCCCTGCGCTGGGACGAGGTGGGGGTCGCGCACCCCCAGGACTTCGACCTCGCGACGATGCCCGCGCGCTTCGCCGAACTCGGCGACGTGCACGCGGACATGGACGACCACCGCTACTCCCTGGAGGCCCTGCTCGACCTCGCCCGCCGCGACGAACACGACCACGGTCTGGGAGACCTGCCGTACCCGCCCGAGTATCCCAAGATGCCGGGGGAACCGAGGCGGGTACAGCCGAGCAGGGCCCGCAAGGAGAAGCAGCCCCCTACAACTCCTTGATCCGGATGTCCCGGTACGACACCACATCCGTCGTGCTGTGCACCTGGAGCCCGATGTAGCCGGAGGCGAACCGCCGCCCGTCCGTGCCCGGGTCGTCCGAGCGGGGCGGGGTGAACTCCTGGCCGCCGGTGTTGTCGAACTCGTTGATCAGCACACCGTTGCGGAACACCGAGTAGTGCTGGCCGACCACGCGGATCTCGTAGTCGTTCCAGGTGCCCTTCTGCGTCACCCCGGCGCCGGCGAGGCCCACCCGGTCGAACCCGTAGACCGAGCCCGTCTTGTACATGTCGCCGTCGGGCCGGTCGAGCACCTGCACCTCGTGCCCGTACTTGATGGCGACCCACTCCGGGCGGGACTCCTCCGGATGGTCGTGGACCCACGGGAAGCGCACGAAGACACCCGAGTTGGCGTTGCCGGTGCCGGGAGCGTCGTCACGCCACTGGAGCTTCAGCGAGAAGTCGCCGTACTTGCGCTGCGGGAACCACAGCATGCCCATGCCGGGCGTGGTGGTGCTGGAGGTGATCGTCCTGTCGGGGTTCAGCGCGAACGAACCACCGCCCACCTGCTGCCACTTGGCCAGCGACTCGGCACTGCCGTCGAAGAGCGCCCGGTAGCCCTCGGTCTGCCCCGGCTTGCCGATGCCGGACTGGCGGGCGGCCTTGCGGATGGCGGTGTACTCGCGCTGGTCGATCACGCCCTCCTTCAGCAGCGCGTCGAGGACGGACGTCACATGCTTGAGGAACAGCGCGTGGGACGTCCACTCCTTCTCGTCCTCGATCAGCTCGCCGATCCGGCAGCGGTTGTCGGTGACCCGGTTGCGCACGCCGGAGTCGACGTCACCGACGATCACCGTCAGCCGCTCGTCGTACTCCGGGCAGTCAGGCGCCGGGACCTGCCCGGAGACGACCGTGAAGGTCACCGTACGCGCCGCCGAGGTGTTGCCGGCCTTGTCGGTCGCCCGGTACGCCACGGTGTGCGCGCCCGCCCGGTCGACCACCACCGGCGCCGTGTACGCCAGGTACGGCCCGCCGTCCAGCGAGTACTCGATCTTCTCGACGCCCGAGCCGTGCTCGTCGGTCGCCGTGACGGTCACCCGGGCGTTGTTCACGTACGCCCCGGCCGAGTTCTTCGTGCCCTCCACGGTCACGCCCGTCACCGGCGGGGTGGTGTCCTGCGGCGGCGCCGCGACGACCGTGAACTGCACGCTCTTCTCGGCCGCCACGTTGCCCGCCTTGTCCGTGGCGCGGTAGCGGACCGTGTGCGAGCCCACCTGGTGCACCATCACGGGCCCGGTGTACGGCTGCCAGGCGCCGGAGCCGACCGCGTACTCGATCGTGTTCACCCCGGAACCCGTGTCGGACGCGGAGACGGTGACCGTCGCCATGTCGATGTACGCCCCGTCCGGATTGCGCTCGCCGCTCACCGTCGCCGAGGTCTCCGGCGCGGTCGTGTCGTCCGACTGCGGCGCCACCACCGTGAACGCGGTGCTCTTCTCGGCGGAGACGTTCCCCGCCTTGTCGAAGGCGCGGTAGCGGACCTTGTGGGCGCCCACCTGGTCGACGACGACCGGCGCCGTGTACGGCTGCCAGGCGCCCGTGTCGCCGAGCGCGTACTCGATCCTCTCGACGCCGGAGCCGCCCTCGTCGGTGGCCTGGATGGCCACGCTCGCCGAACCGACGTACTCACCCTGCGCGTTCTGCGTCCCGCTCACCTGCGCCGACGCCTCGGGCGCGGTGGTGTCCTCGCCGGTGCCCTCGGTGACCACCAGGATGCCCTGCATCTGGCCGTGGCCGGGGATCGTGCAGTGGTAGAAGTACCGGCCGGGCGTGAGCGTGACCTGGGCGGTGTGCTTGCCGCCCTGGGCGTCGTTCGGATTGGCCAGGATGTTGAGCTGCACATCGTTGTTGAACTCGGGGTCACTGGTCACGAACGTCAGCGTGTGCGGCATGCCCGTGGTGTTTCCGGTGGCCGCACTGTTCTCGAACACGATCGTCGCGCTGCCGGCGACCGCCGTCTTGGGCGCCGAGAGGTACTTGTCGATGTCGTTGCCGGCCGTCCAGGTGAGGACCTGTTCGGCGGCCGACGCCTGTGTCTGCCCGGCCGCGGGCATCGCCTGCACACCGAGCATCACGAGCAGGGCGGCCAGCAGGGCGGCCCAGATTCTTCGTCGCCGGATCACTCGGTCCCCCTCGCCAGCTGACCGGCGGCCGGGGTCGGCCCGCCGCCCTTGTAGGTGACCCGCCACAGGGCCGACTTGGAGTCCGAGGTGAAGAAGCCGCGCCCGTAGTCGAGGACGTACAGCGCGCCGTCCGGACCGAACTTCCAGTCCATGAGGTTCTTGATGCCGTCGTTGCCGACCGGCACGATCTTCTTCAGCGACTCCGAGTGCACCGGCAGACCGCCGTCGCCTTGCGTCTTCGGGTCCATGAGCACCGCGTTGCGCGGCTGGTCGGCGTCGTAGAAGTCACCGACGAACCACTTGCCGTCCCAGTACGCGGGCCACTTGGTCGTGCTCGTGCTGCCGGAGTCGTAGCGGTAGACCGGCCCGTTCATCGCGGCCTGCCCGCCGCCCTTCAGCCAGGGCAGCCGGTACGTCGCCTCCTCCGGCTTGTACGACGGGACGCCGTTCGCGTCCCGCGGGTAGTCCGGCGCGCCGCCCTGCGGCGAGTACCAGATGTTGTTGCCGGTGACCGGCGGCAGGTTGACCAGACCGTCGTTGTTCGGCGACTCGTTCTTCGGGTGGTCGCAGTCGTACCAGCCGAGCGGCTGGGACGGATCCGGAAGGTTGCGGTCCCGGTAGGGCTGCTTGTTGCCCATGCAGTACGGCCAGCCCCGGTTGCTCGCCTTGGTGATCGCGGCGAACGTGTCGTACTTGGCCGGACCCCAGGTCGTCGACGGCGCGCTCGCGTCCGGGCCGACCCAGCCCGCGTACAGCACGTCGGTCGACTTGTCGACGAAGATACGGGCGGGGTTCCTGACCCCCATCACATAGATCTCGCCGCGTGTCTTGCCGCCGCCCTCGTCGGTCTCCTTCCCGGTGAAGAGGTTGCCCTGGGGAAGCGTGTACGTCCCGTCCGGCTCCGGGTGGATGCGCAGGATCTTGCCGTTGAGGTTGTTGGTGTTGCCGGCCGTGCGGCGCGCGTCGGCGAAGGAGACGCCCTTGTAGTTGGGCTGCGGGTTGTTGCCCGAGTAACCGTCGCTGAAGCCACTGGAGTTGTTGTCACCCGTGGCGATGTACAGGTTGCCCTTGGAGTCCCAGGCCATCCCGCCGCCCGAGTGGCAGCAACTGTGGATCTGCACCGGCCACTTCAGCAGCACCTTCTCGCTGCCCAGGTCCAGCTTGTTGGTGGCCTGGTCGAGGGTGAAGCGGGAGACCCGCCGCTCGGCCATCCGCGTGTCCCGGTTGATCTGTGCGTGCGGTGTGTAGTGCAGGTACACCCAGCCGTTCTGCTCGAACTCCGGGTCCAGCTCGATCCCGAGCAGCCCCTCCTCGACCTTGACCAGTTCGTCGCCGCCGCCCTTGTTGCCGAAGACGGTCAGCGCACCGGCCAGGGTGACCTGCTTGGTCTTCGGGTCGTAGACGTGGATCTCGCCCTTGCCCTTGCCGATGTCGGGGTCGTTCCAGTCGGTGACCACGGGCTGCGAGGAGTCGGCGCCGCCCCGGCCGATGTAGAACACCCGGCCGTCGGGCGCGGTGACCAGCCCGTGCGGCTCGCCGATCTGGTCGTTCTGCCCCGGCTGGTTGGGCTTGGTCAGCCGCTCCGCCGCGTAGTTGGCGTTGATGGTCGCCTTGCAGTCGGCCTGCTCCAGCCGGGTCGTCCACATCAGCGCGCCGCGCAGATGGGCCCTGAAGTCGGTCTCGTCGTACGACGAGAC
>NZ_MUKA01000005.1 GCF_002150735.1 Streptomyces africanus | reverse complement strand
CGGTGGTCACACGGCGGGTGCCCCGCCGTGTGACCACCGTGCTACGGGATGCGCTCGCCATCAACTGCCTTTGTAGCCGATGTCGGCGAGCACCTGGTCCATCACCTGCGAGTAGGCCGTGGTGCCCCTGCTCTTCGGATGGAAGGACTCAAGGCTCGCGCAGATCCCGTTACCGGATACGGGAATACAGGGAATCTGGTTGGCCGGGTCTCCCCGGTGGAAGTCGCCGTCACCGTTGGGCCCCGCCACGATGCGGTTGATCCACTCGTCGCTGTCGCAGATGCCGTGCCCCTTGAACGCGGGGATGGCATCGGCGAACGCCACCTTGATCCCGGCCTTCCTCAGCTCCTCCGCCTTCGCCTTCTGCTTGTCGCGCACGTAGTCGGCCAGGTAGTTCAGGTCGTCGAAATCGGCCGTGAGGCACGGGGAGTCACTGACGAGGTGAGGGTAATTCATGAGCACGATCTGTGCGTTCGGAGCGGCGGCGGCGATGTCGCTGATGAGGCCGCCCGTGTCCTGTACCGACTGGTCGACGTTGGCCGTGTAGTCGTTCCTGTCGCACACGCCGATGATGTAGCACTTGGTGACTGCCTTGGTGAAGTTGTCGCCGTCGTTGCCGCCGATGGTCAGCATGACCAGGCTGGTGTCCGGGCTGAGAACGCCGGAGTCGGTCTGGCTCTTCTCGTGGAAGTTCCCGATCTTCCCCCAGGGCGTGGGGTTCCCCGATGTCAGCTGCCACGTATGCGCTCCTGAGCAGCTGACGTTCTGGAAGTCGATCGAGGAGTCGTTCTTGTCGGCGAGTTCGCCGATGGTGGAGCTGTTGAACGGCAGGATCACCTTCCGGGGCCACGCATTCGCGCTTCTGCGGCACGCGTTCCACTGCGACGTGCCGTGGCTGGTGTCGGACTCGGGCGAGTAGTCGCCGGCCCCTTCGCCGGAGGTGTAGGAGTCACCCATGGCGACCACCATGTGTTTCGGCTTCCCGGAGAGCGGCTGGACGGCGATGGCGTCCCACGCGACGTCGTCGTCCGCGGTGCCGTCGTCCGTGGCGTTGGACAGACTGACCGTGGGTGTGCCGTTGAAGCGGTACACGCCCAGGGGGACCCAGGTGTTCGCTCCGTGGTGCTGGTTGAGGTACCGGTCCCGTACCCCGCCCGCGGTGCCGCCGATGGTGTAGTGGGCTTGCTGGGTGTGCGCGCCGGTGTCCGGGAGGTGGACGAGAACGCGGGCCCACTGGTTCAGGCTCTTGCCGAGGCGCCACGTGCCGTCGACGGTCATGCGCCCGCCACTGCCGCCCAGGTGACCGGCGTCGCGGGTATGGGCGTACCAGAAGTGTCCGCCGAATCCGCCTCCGATCTGGTGCAGGTCTCCCTTGGCCTCGAAGGGCCCGAGGCCCGGCCCGGTCGCCGCCGGGTTCGGGTGGAAGGTGAACGTGAAGGTGCCGGAATCGGTGCCGCTGGACCCGCAGGCGCTGTAGGTCTCGGTGCTGTCGGGTACGGACTCCACGACCAGCGCTCCGGAGGGAAGGCCGTCCTTCTCGCACCGGGGGGTGCCGTAGCGCAACCGGTAGCCGCGGCCCGGCTCCTCGCGCAGCGTGACGTACTTGATGTTCTCGTTGCCGCAGTCGTTGGCGCAGTTCCTCTTCCAGGTCACGTTCGACCCGCGCCACCAGTACTTCTTGTAGCACTCCGCGTCGGGGCAGTCCGGCGGGCTCGCGGAATTGCAGTTGTTGCTCGCGTTGCAGAACGCGTCCAGCGGAGGCTTGACCAGGTCACGCTGGCCCTCGGTGACCCACCAGGCGGGGCGGAACCCGGCGCTGGAGAAACCGGTTTCACCGGGCCAGTCCTGCCGTCCGTCGGTGGAGTAGGAGTAGCCGGTGTCCATGGACCAGGCGGCCCAGCCCATCACCTTCTCCTGGTACGGCCAGTTCTGGGGCTTCGCGGCGTCGTGCGGGTCGGACATGAACGGGAACCGCGAGGGCGGGTAGAACGGGTTGGCGGGGTTGTTGTACCAGCCCAGGCCCCACGGCTTGCCGTCCCCGTTGTTCGGGTTGAAGCCGAGGTTGTAGTTCCACAGGGCGGCGAACCAGTTCTCCGGCTTGGACGGGTCGTCGTTGTTGACGGTGATGGTCTGCCCCGTGGTGTGCAGCTGGTTCCACTTGTCCGCGAGGATGTACATCGACGCGGCGATGTTGACCGTGTAGTCCAGCGCGACGCCCTTCTGCTTCGCCGGAGAAAGGGACGTCTCGTCGGGCTTCTCCAGGCCGGCCAGGCGCATCCCGTCCGTGACCTGGCCGACGCCGTAGCCACAGTCCGATTCATGCCAGTTGATCCGCCAGTACGCCTCGGACGTCTCACCCTTGTGGCCGTAGAACCCGGCGATCGCCGCCAGCGGGTTGCCCATCTGGCCGGGGATGGTGCCGCCTTCGGCCTGCCACAGGTTCGACTCCTGCGCGAGCACGCCCAGCAGCACCTGGGCGGGGATACGCGCATCGGCTTTCCCCTTCAGCGTCGGGGGAGGGAACAGGCCCTGCGGGTCGACGGTGCCCAGACCGGACTGCGCCCGCCAGCCTCCCTGCTTGATCCACTTGGCGCGCAGTTCCCCGCGGATCGCCATGTCGACCGCCCACTCGACCTGGTTCGGGGTCGGCTGCAGGGCGAGCGCCTTGACGTCGTTGCGGGGGACGGAGCACCAGCGGTCGGTGTCCACCGGATCGTGCGCCCGCGCGTCATCGGCGGCTGCGCCCCGCCCGCTCTTGCCCGATGTCGGCCTGCCGGGGGCCGCGAGGGCGGGTGAGAAGGACTCCTTGCCCTTGGCGCCGGTCGTGTCCGGCACCGCCTGGGCGACCTTCCGGCCCGTGGTGGTCGCGGTGCTCGTGATGGTCAGCGGCGCGGCACCCGCCTCGGTGGGGTTCTGCGACACGGGGGCCCCGGGGGAGGGTTCGGCCTTGGTGAAGCCCTTCCCCGCGTTCTTGATGCGCTCCAGGCCCGCGTGCACACCGGGCATGAGGACGGGGTCGACGGCCAGTCGGCCGAGGTGGGAGACGTCGGCGTCCGCCGGGGCGTTCAGACGGGTGACGCCGCTGCCGGCGAGGCGGGTGCTCTTGGCGTCGCCGGTGAGGAACGCCCGGCCTTCGGCCCCTTGCTTGAGCGACAGGTCTCCGAGCTTGCCGGAGGCGAGGGTGGACGGCTTGCCGCGTCCCTTCCACAGCTTGGCCCGGGCGGTGTCGCCCGCGCGGTCGAGATAGGCGACTCGTCCGTTGCTCAGAGGACGGATGTCGAAAGGGACGTTGTCCGTGGCGACCAGGTTGTTCATCGTGCCCGACCGGTCCACGTGCACCACGTGACGGCCGTGCGCCGCGACCACGCCGTCCCGTACGGGTGTCGGCGATGTCACTTGCCCGGTCGTGACGGTCTCACCCGTCGTCCTTCCGCTCGTGTCGACCGTGACGAGCCGGGTCTTGCCGTCCCGATAGGCGCTGAACACCGCTGTGCCGGCGTCCGTGTTGCAGGACGGGTCGAAATAGGCGAGCGAGGCCGTGAAGCCGAGCTTGGTGACCTTGCCGTCGTCCACGTCGACGACGGCGGCGAACGCGCCTCCCTGCATGAGATCCGGTCGGTTGGTGAAGGCGCGCGGAGCATAGATCACGGCAGCGTGTCTTCGGTCCATGGCGCACTCGTTGCCGATCCAGGTGTCGGCCTGCATGCCCGGTTCGGCGAGTACGGCGGTGGTCTTCCACGCGTAGGCCGTGCGGCTGTCCGCGACGAGGACCTTGAGCCCGGAGGAGTCGGCCGCGGTGGTGACGGCCCGGTCCGGCGACGTCTTCCAGCCGCGGCCGAGCTTCTCATCGGGGTGGGTGACCCGGCCGGGTGGTGCCGGGGACGACGTGCTCGCGCTCGTGCTCGTCGGAGCGTCGGCAGGTGCGGCGGTCGCAGGTGCAGCGTGTACGAGGCTGACGAGGACGGCCGCCGAGGCGAGGGCGGCGATGTGGGCCCCCAGCCGTTTCGGCATGCTCAACGTGTGACCTTTCCTTCCGGTGTACGGCAGCGGAAGGCCGCCACAGCCGCTGCCCCGATGGGACGGCGGACACGGCTGCGGCGGCCTGATCGCTCAGCCGAGGGCCTGTCCGGGGTGCTCAGCCGAGGACGGCGTCGCTCTTCGCCCGGATCGTCGCGTTGAGGGCTTGGGCCTTGGCGAGTTCCGGCCCGCGTTCGCTGATCAGGGTGCGCTGTGCGGCGACCTCGGCGTCGTGCCACACGGAGACCAGGTCGGTGCTGCTCTTGCACTGGGTGTCCGCGACCGCGACCTGCTTCTCCTTGGGGCCGGCGGTGTCCCCGGTGAAGGAGGCGTCGTTGTTCGCGTCGATCGGGGACTTGTACGCGAAGTTCTTGGAGGCCATGCACGCCGACCAGCGGGCGAACACCGCCGCGACCTTCGGGTCCTGCAAGGACTTCTCGTAGGAGAGGCCGTCGAGTTCCTCGACCAGCGTGTCGTCGAGGTACGTCTCGCTCTGCCCGCCGGTGAGCTGGTCGAGCGCCTGCCCGTAGCAGCCGTCCTCCGGGACGGGCTCCCCGGCGCGGGCAGTGCGGACCTTCTTCGGTTCGCCGTCGAGCGCGGCTTCCTCTTCCGGGGTGAAGTGAGGCTCTTCGCCGCCGATGGCGGCCACCCGGGCGTGTCCGCCGAAGTCGGGGCGGTAGCCGAGGCGTTCGGCGTCCTGCTGGTCGTACGTGCCGTAACGGAGGTCTTCGTGCTCTTCGATCTCCTCCGAGGTGCCGGTCGACGGGGTGAAGGCGAAGGAAGTGAAGCCGACGTCCTGCATACAGGCGGTGGTCAGCTGCCACAGGGCCTGCTGACTTCTCTCGTAGTCCTCGGGGCTGAGCTGGTAGGCGTCCAAGGGGAGACTCATCGCGGCCACGACGCGGGTGGGAGCGCCCTGGACCCGGTCGCCGGCCGTTGTGGCCGACTCCGCGGAAGGGCCGGTGCCCTGGCTCGAGCAAGCGGACAGTGCGAGCGCTCCCACGGCGAGGGCGGCGGCTATCGGTGCGGTCCTGAACAAACGCATGGGGGGTCCTTCCGGGGTCAGTGGCCCCCGCCGCCCTCGTGGCGGGGGTACCAGTTCGTGGAGGAGTTCTTGTTCTTCAGCGCGGAGGTGAGGTTCTTGCGGGCCTGCGGCTTGAGGGAGTTGAACGGCCCCTTCCACCAGCGGTCGCGGTGGACGCAGTACGCGGTACTGCGGGTGCGGGAGTCCCAGGACGCGGCCTGGTCTTCGAGCTTCTGCCCCGCGCCGGGGCCGGAGCCGGGTTTGAAGACCTGGGCGTCGAGGTTGTAGCCGCCGTCGCCGATCGTGGCGAGCGCCCCCTGCTGGTTGGAGTTGTAGTAGAAGCACGCCATCCGGTCGTAGCAGCGATGCGTGGGGGCGGCGGACGCTGTCGGGGCGGCGACCAGGAGCGCCGCGCCGGTGGCGGTGGCCAGGAGAACAGCGGACAGCTGACTTCGTATCACTTCATTCCTCCCGTTTTGATGACTGATGGCAGCCCGCTGAACCTGCCGTTTCCGGTTCAGCAGGCAGCGAAGGTCGGTTCAGTGGGCAACGACGATTGAGTGAATCCGCGTGCTGACGTGGACGCGGTCCCCGAGCTGTGGGGCTGTGGAACCGGGTGGTCTGGCCCGATCCCTCCCCGAAGGCCCGGTCACTCTAGGCACAAGGCGATCACCAGCAACATGGCTTGATCTGGGCATGGCAAATATCCGGCCCTGCTCGCGCGGGCATCCGGAGGAAGAGCGCACCACCAGGTGACCTGTGAAGATCCTGTGAAGCGGAACGGTGGGCCGCGGGAGGTGCGAGCGGCAGATTGGCCGGTTTCCCTACGGCGGCGTCAGCGCCTACCGGGACGGCGGCGCCCCCACCGAGTCGCGCACCACCACGTGCGTGCCCAGCAGCAGGTGTTCGTCCGGCGCGCCCGGCGTGTGGTCCAGGGCCGTGCGGACGGCGAGGCGGCCGAGTTCCTCGTAGGGGACGTGGACCGTCGTCAGGGCGGGGTGCAGGTCACGGGCGAAGGGGATGTCGTCGTAACCGGCGAGGGAGACGTCGCCGGGGACGGTCAGGCCCGCCTCGTGCAGGGCGGTGAGGGCGCCTGCCGCGACCATGTCGGTGGCGGCCACGACGGCCGTGAAGTCGAGGTCGTCCTTGAGGGCTTGCTGCATGAGGCGGTGGCCCGCGTCGCGGGTGAAGTCGCCGTGCAGAAGGAGGGCCGGGTCGGGCGTGAGGCCCCGGGCCCGGTGGGCCGCGAGATAGCCGCGCTCACGGCCCAGGGCCGTGGTGTGGTCCGCCCGGCCGCCGAGGAACAGCACCCGGCGGTGGCCCTGGGCGAGGACGTGGGCGACCAGGGTGTAGGCGCCGCCCTCGTTGTCGTACTCGATGACCGTCACCGGGGCGCCGGGGTCCAGCGGCGGCCTGCCGCACAGGACCAGGCGGGAGCCGGCCGAGGCGAGGGAATCGGCCATGCGGTGGGTGCGTTCGCGGTACTCGGGGGTGTCGGCGGTGCCGCCGACCAGGATCACGGCGGCGGCGCGCTGGGCGCGCATCATCTCGACGAACTCCAGCTCGTGCCGCACGTCGCCCTCCGTGCTGCACACCAGGCAGAGGTGGCCGAGGCGGGTCGCCTCGCGCTCGACGCCGTGGGCCATGTGCGCGAACGACGGGCCGGTGATGTCCTCCAGCACGAACGCCAGCGTGGGTGTGCCGACGCCCGCGACCGCCTTCGCCCGCGCGTCCGCGACGTAGTCCAGTTCGCGGACCGCCCGCATCACACGTCCGCGCGTCGCCGCGCTCACCGGGTACACACCGCCGAGCACCCGGGACACCGTCGACGCCGAGACCCCCGCGCGGGCCGCCACGTCCCGGATGGTGCTGCGGCTCGCGTCCCCGCTCTTCCTCGTCATGACTGCCTCGTCTCTCCCGGGCGCCGGTCCGCACCCACCCCTCGGGAACTGCGGCAACACCGTGGCAACCGGTTCCCTCGACGGAGGCTAGCAGTGGGGAGGGGAGGCGAGGAGGGGTGTGCGCGCACTGGTGACCCCGTGGTCGGGCGGACCGGGGGCCCGTTGGGGAGCGCCTCGCTCCTATGCCGCCCCCAGCGTCCCCGCGATGCCCGCGATCGCCTCCGGTCCCACCCGGCAGCAGCCGCCGATCAGACGGGCGCCGGACTGCTGCCAGCCCTGCACCTGGCCGGCGGTGAAGGTGGCGCGGCCGGTCCAGGCGCGGGCGTCGGCGTCCCAGGTCTCACCGCTGTTGGGGTAGACGACGACCGGCTTGCCCGTGACCCGGGCGGCGATCGCGGCGGCGGTGTCCGCGTCCTCGGGCGCGCAGCAGTTCACGCCGACCGCGATCACCTCGTCCGCGTCGGCGGCCAGGGCGAAGGCCTCCTCCAGCGGCTGCCCGGCGCGCGTGCGGCCACCGG
>NZ_MUKA01000397.1 GCF_002150735.1 Streptomyces africanus | reverse complement strand
GCATGGCCGTGTAGGCCGGGGCGGGTGGGGCCCGGCCTACACGGCCATGCCGTACACGATGGTGAAGAGCGTGCCGAGTGAGCCGATGATGAAGACTCCGGTGAGACCCGCGATGATGAGGCCCTTGCCCTGCTCCGCGCTGAAGGTGTCCCGCAGGGCGGTGGCACCGATGCGCTGCTTGGCGGCGCCCCAGATGGCGATGCCGAGGCAGAGCAGGATGGCCACCGCCATCACGACCTCGATCATCACCTTGGCCTCGTTGCCCAGGCTGCCGAAGGGGCCCCAGTCCGGAGCGATCCCGCCGATGATCGTGTTGATGTCTCCCTTATCGGCCGCAAAGAGCATGTAAGTCACCGCCCCTGTTGGGTAGTTCCGCACCCTCTGCGGTCGTGCAGAGGTCAGGCCTCATTCTCGCCGACAATGACGCTGCCGGATGTCGACTTGGCGTCATTGATTGGCGGGTTTCGTACGAATACCTTGCCACCGTTCCCCGTCGGCCCCTAAGGGGGGCGACGGACGGTACACGAAGGATCGTATGGTCACTCTGTGTATCACGGCGTGTCACGCCGGGCAATGAGGCCTGAGCGAAACCTGTCGTGAGGTTCCGTCGTTGTGCCCTTCTACGGCCTGTGTCACCTTTCCGGACCATTTCTGACGGCCGGTCGGGTGAGTGGTCGTCCCGGTGTTCTCCGGGTGAAGGCTACCTGGCGCGACGAACGGGCCGACGGCCGTGACCCTCACTGCGCCGGGTGCCCTCCGCCGTGATCATTCCGGCGTACGGCGGCCGCCTCTACACTGACCAGGCGACGGACTCCTGGCCGGCGAGGGGCGGTTGACGGTGCGTAAGGCATGGATCGTGGCGAGCGTTGCGATCAGCTCCGCCCTGGCCTTCGTGATGCTGCTCGTCGTCGGGGTCTACATCGTCGCCGGGAACCTGGTCAACGGGGTCGGCGGTGGGGCGAAGGCGCTGGCCAAGGGGGCGGTGCCCGCCGCGTACGCGGACCTCGTGAGGAAGTGGGGCAACCTCTGCCCCGCCATCAGTCCGGCCCTGCTCGCCGCCCAGCTCTACCAGGAGAGCGGGTTCAACCCGAGGGCACAGAGCCAGGCCGCCGCCCAGGGCATAGCGCAGTTCATCCCCGGCACCTGGGCCTCCCACGGCATCGACGGCGACGGGGACGGCGACCGGGACGTGTGGGACCCGAAGGACGCGATTCCCTCCGCCGCCTCCTACGACTGCGAACTCGCGTCGTACGTGAAGAAGGTCGGCGGGAATCTGACTGAAAACATGCTGGCCGCGTACAACGCGGGGGCATACGCGGTGATCAAGTACGGGGGTGTGCCGCCGTACACCGAGACCCGGAACTACGTGAAGAGGATCACGACGCTCTCGGAGAGCTTCGCGGCCCCCGTCGGGCGGGTCGACCCCTCCGAGCAGGCCGCCGGCGCCATCGAGTACGCGCAGAAGAAACTCGGCACGCCCTACCTGTGGGGCGGCACCGGCACCGCTGAGCAGGGCGGACGCTTCGACTGCTCGGGACTGACCCAGGCCGCCTACGAGACCGTCGGCATCGAGCTGCCGCGCGTCGCCAACGACCAGTACAACGCCGGGCCGCACCCCGAGCGGGACGAACTGCTCCCCGGCGACCTCGTGTTCTTCTCGGACGACCTCACCAATTCGCGTGCCATCCGGCATGTCGGCATTTATGTCGGAGGTGGGTACATGATCGACGCGCCGCGAACGGGTGCGGTGATCCGGTTCGACCCGATCGACACCCCCGACTACTTCGGGGCCACCCGGGTCACCGAAGATGGCGCGAAAGCACTGCCCACGAGGGTGTGAGCCGAGTGTGAACCCGCCCCCTGAGCTGCGAAGACGTATCTCTCTTCGATAACGTCTGGGTGATCATTCGGTGGAGTGTGGAACGTATCAGCGGGGACCGTGCGTTCCTGGTGACGTAGCCGAGCGGACGCGAGTCGGCACGTGTCAGGGACGCGTGCAGCGGAAGCGGATCTACAACCACGGGGGTGGCAGGAACGGCGCACACTCAGGTGCGCCGGGAGAGACGACGAAGGGGCCGCAGCACCATGGCTGGACTCGCCGCATCCGGGTCGAACCCCGACGTCGACCTGCTCTATGACATCAATGGCCTGGCCAAGGACGCGCCGCGGTGGTTCGACCGGGTCATGGAGTTCGTCGGTGAGTACGGGTTGTTGCTCGCCATCGTCCTGCTCGTGCTCTGGTGCTGGTGGTCCGTGCGGCGCCGGGGCGAGGAGGACGCGGCGTCCTCCGTCGCCCCGGCGC
>NZ_MUKA01000396.1 GCF_002150735.1 Streptomyces africanus | reverse complement strand
GTCGTAGATCTCCGCGAAGTCCATCTCGTCCGGCCCCACGCCCGCCCGCTCGAAGGCCAGCCGTCCGCTCACCGCCGCCGGGGACACCGTGAAGTCCGCCCACTCGGACATCGCCGCGTGCGAGACGTGCTCCCCGCTGCCCAGCACCCACACCGGCGGCGTACGGCAGTCCCGTACGTACTCCTCCGCCGCCAGCAGCACCGCCGCCCCGCCGTCGGAACGGACGCAGCAGTGCAGCTTGGTGAAGGGGTCGGCGATCATCGGGCCGGCCAGGACCTCGTCCACCGTGACGGGGGTGCGGAACATCGCCTCCGGGTTCAGGGCCGCGTTGGCCCGGGTCTGGACCGCCACCTGAGCCAGCTGCTCGATCGTCGTGCCGTACTCGATCATGTGGCGGCGGGCCGCCATGGCGTACTTGGCGATCAGGGTGTGGCCGTAGGGGACTTCGAACTGGAGGGGGCCGCGCGTGCCGAAGGACAGGGTTCCGGTGCGGCGGCCCGCCCTCACGTCCGCACGGGCCGTCGAGCCGTAGGCGAGCAGCACCACGCGCGCGTGCCCGGCCGCGATCGCGTCCGCCGCGTGGGCGGCCATGACCTCCCAGGTGGAGCCGCCGACCGAGGTGGAGTCGACCCAGGTCGGGCGCAGGCCCAGGTACTCGGCGACCTCGACGGGGGCCAGGGTGCCCAGGCCCGCCGAGGCGAAGCCGTCAACCAGGGAGCGGTCCAGGCCGGCGTCGGCCAGGGCGCGCCGGGCCGCCTGGGCGTGCAGGGCGTACGGGGTCGCGTCGTCCACGCGGCCGCAGTCCGAGAGGGCCACGCCCACGACGGCCACTTTCCTCCGGGCAACCATGAATCTGACGGTACATCAGGTAAGCGGCGGTGCAAGGCCGCCCGGGCTCTGGGCATCCCCGCCCCGCCGCCCTAATATGACGGACCGTCAGATGCGGAGGTGTTACCCCCATGGACGCCCGCTTCACCCCCGAACAGGACGAGATCCGCCGCACCCTGCGCGAACTGCTCCACAAACGGTGCGGCCCCGAGGAGCTGCGGGCCGCCGTCGCCACCCCGGCCGGGCACGACCCGGCCCTGTGGACCGCCCTCGCGCAGCAGCTCGGCCTGCCCGGACTGGCCCTGCCCGAGAGCCACGGCGGTGTCGGCTGCTCGGTCACGGAGCTGGCCCTGGCCTGCGAGGAGACGGGCCGGGTCCTTGCCCCCTCCCCGCTGCTCGCCACGGCCGTCCTCGCCGCTCCGCTGCTGCTCGCCCTCGGCACTGACGCCCAGCGGACGGACCTCCTCCCGCGGATCGCCTCCGGGACCCTCACCGCGGCCCTCGCGGTACCGGGTCCCGCCCTCGCCACCGCCCTCGGACTCACCGGCCACGACCCGCGCGGGGAGTGGGCCGGCGGCGGGCGGGCCGGGGGCGTGCAGGCCCGGCGGGCCGAGGGTGGCTGGCGGCTGTACGGGCAGGCCGACCAGGTCCTCGACGGGCACAGTGCCCGGCTGCTCGTGGTGGCCGCGCACACCGGTGGGTTCGCCCGCTCCCGCGTGCCGCTCTTCCTCGTGCGCGGTGACGCGGCCGGTCTCACCCGCGTACGGCAGACCGCGCTGGACGCGACCCGCCCGCAGGCCCGCCTTCAACTGCGGGACACACCCGCCCAGTTGCTGGGCAGTGCGGACACCGACGCCCTGACCGCCCTCGCCCGCCTCGGTGACACCGCCGCCGCCTGTCTCGCCGCCGAGGCCGTCGGCGCCGCCGGCCGGGTGCTGGAGCGGACCGTCGAGTACGTCGGGCAGCGCGAGCAGTTCGGGCGGCCGGTCGGCTCCTTCCAGGCGGTCAAGCACCGGCTGGCCGATGTGTACGTCCAGGTGCAGGCGGCCCGCTCGGCGGCGTACTACGCGGCCTGGGCCACCGCCCGGGGGGAGCCGGTCGGCGGCCTCGCCCTCGCGCAGGCGCTCCAGGCCCTGCGCGCGGCCGCCGCCGAGGGGATCCAGCTGCACGGCGGCATCGGTTTCACCTGGGAGCACGAGGTTCACCTGTACTTCAAGCGTGCCGCGGGCGACGAGCTGCTGTTCGGGCCGGTGCACCGGCTGCGGGCGCACGCCGCCGACGTGGCGCAGGTCGTCGAGGAGGCCCGCCGATGAGGGGCGTGCGGTTCGTGCAGAAGGTGTCCTCCACCCGGGGCTTCGCGCGCGTGGCGCCGCACGTCTTCCCGGCCCTGGACCGGGCCGTGCACCGGCTCACACGCGGAAAGGTGCTGCTCAGCGCGCAGCTCCTGCCCGGGGTGGTGCTGACCTCGACCGGGGCGAAGAGCGGTCTGCCCCGTCGTACCCCGCTGGCCTGTATGCCGGAGGACGGCGGGGACAGCTGGATCCTCGTCGGGTCCAACTTCGGGCGGCCGGGGCACCCCGCCTGGAGCCACAACCTGCTCGCGCACCCGGACGCCCGCGTCAGCTGGAAGGGCCAGGACATCCCGGTCACGGCCCGGCTGCTGGAGGGGGTGGAGCGGGCGGCGGCCTGGCAGGCGGTGCTGGCGTTCTGGCCGCCGTACGCGGCGTATCAGGCGCGGGTGGAGCGGGAGATCCGGGTCTTCAGGGTCGTACGACGGTAGAAAGCGCCGACGGTGGAAAGCCGCGCATCGTACGGCGGCGGAAAGCGCAACAGGCGGCCGTCCACTCGGGTGGACCGCCGCCTGCCAGACAGGACTTGGATGCGGGAAAGAGGCCGGGGCCGGCGGGCCGGGCTACCTCGTGGGCTTTCTGCCCGTGACGCCCAGGTGCACCAACAGCGCGAGGTTCGGCTTCAGTTCGGCCTGCTTCACGCCCCAGGAGGAGAAGCCCTTCTGGTGGGAGGCGACGGCCGCGAGCATCGCGACCAGCGAACCGGCGACGGCCGCCGGGTTCACGTCCTTGTCGACCCGGCCCTTGGCCTGGAGCTCGGCGACGGAGTCCGCGAGGGAGTTGTTCACCGAGTTGAGGATCTTCATCCGGAGCTTGTAGAAGCGCTTGTCGCCCTCGGCGGCGCCGAGATCCACGACCCGGAGGATCGCGTCGTTCTTGCGCCAGAACTCCAGGAACCCGTCGACGAGCTCCTGCGCCGTCTGCCAGCCGGCCTTCCCGGCCCAGGAACGGCCCTCGAGGAGCTCGGTCAACGACGCGCCCTCGGCCGCCATTTGCTCGGCGATCTCCAGGACGGCGCCCTCGACGTCCGGGAAGTACTGGTAGAAGGTCGCGGGCGAAGTGCCCGCCTTCCGGGCGACATCGATGACTTTGACGTCCCGGTACGGGGAGGAGCTGAGCATCTCGCTGAGGCAGTCGAGCAGCTTCTGCCGGGTCGCCTGCCCGCGCCTACCGGCCACGCGGCCGTCGACGGTACGCACTTGTCCTGTCATGACGTCAGCTTACCGAGGCGTGATCGGGGCGCGATTCGGCCGACTGCAAATGGGGTGTAAGGGAGTACGGGGGCTGGTGTGCCTGGTCTGCGGGGTGTGGCAGTCGCGGTTACGTTGTCGGCATGGCCGAAAACAGGGCATCGGTGTACGCAGAGGGCGTTCCCTGCTGGGTGGACGCGCAGCTTCCCGACGTCGAGGCGGGCAAGCGGTTCTACGGTGAACTTTTCGGGTGGACCTTCGAGGACTGGTTCGGCCCCTTCGCGCAGGCGCTGAAGGACGGGGAACCCGTGGCCGCGCTGGTCCGCAAGGTGGACGGCCGGCTGCCCACCGTCTGGACGGTGTACTTCGCGACTCCGGACGCGGCGGCCCTGGCCCGTCGTATCCGGGCGGCCGGCGGGCAGGTCGTCTCGGCGCCGGTGCCGGCCGGCGAGCTCGGCGTCACCGCCCTGGTCACCGACCCGGAGGGGGCCGTCTTCGCCCTGTGGCAGCCGGTCGGGCACCCCGGCTTCGGCAGGCGGCACGAGCCGGGCACCTTCGCCTGGGCCGAGCTGTACGCCCGGGACACCGAGGCGGCCAACGCCTTCTACGGCGACCTCTTCCAGGAGGCCCTGTTCGGGCCGGACGCCGAGCCCGACGTCGGCCGCGCCCCGGTCACCGACGTGTTCCCGGCCGAGATGCCGCCCCACTTCCTCGTCCACTTCGCCGTCGAGGACGTGCCGGCCGCACTGGAGGACGTCACCCGTCTCGGCGGCCGGGTCCAGGCCCCGCCCTTCGCGACCTCGTACGGGACGGTCGCCGTCGTCACGGACAATCAGGGGGCGTCCTTCGCGCTGCTGCACCGCTGAGCAGGGCTGACCAGGGCTGATCAGACAGTGTTTGGTCGTCGTTTGATCGCCTGTGTCCGGAGACATCCCAATTGTCACCGGGTTCGCAACCGGGGCTCCGGCCAGGAAGAATCGGGGTGCGTGCCGCCATGGCGGTGCGGTGGTGAGACGCTGCACGGGGTCGCGTGGAACATGTGGCTTGGCGCGGCTCGTACGGGGAGGTGGCAGGCAGAGTGGTGGATCAGCTGACGCAGCACGATCCGCGGCGGATCGGGCCGTTCGAGGTGCTGGGACGGCTGGGTGCCGGCGGCATGGGGCTGGTCTATCTCGCGCGCTCGGCGTCCGGCCGGCGCGTGGCGATCAAGACCGTCCGCACGGAGCTCGCCGAGGACCAGCTGTTCCGGGTCCGCTTCACGCGTGAGGTGGAGGCGGCCCGCGCCGTCTCCGGCTTCTACACGGCCGCGGTCGTGGACGCCGACCCGCGCGCCGCCGTGCCGTGGCTGGCCACCGCGTACGTTCCCGCGCCCTCCCTCGAAGAGATAGTGAACGACTGCGGGCCGCTTCCGGCCCAGGCGGTGCGCTGGCTGGCGGCGGGTGTGGCCGAGGCGCTCCAGTCCATCCACGGCGCCGGGCTGGTGCACCGGGACCTCAAGCCGTCGAACGTCCTCGTCGTCGAGGACGGCCCCCGGGTGATCGACTTCGGTATCGCGTCGGGTGTTTCGAACACGCGTTTGACGATGACGAACGTCGCCGTCGGCACGCCCGCCTACATGTCCCCCGAGCAGGCCAAGGACTCCCGCAGCGTCACGGGCGCGAGCGACGTCTTCTCCCTCGGCTCCATGCTGGTCTTCGCCGCCACCGGACACCCGCCCTTCCACGGCGCCAACCCGGTCGAGACCGTCTTCATGCTGCTGCGCGAGGGCCCGGACCTGGAGGGCCTCCCGGACGAGCTGCGGCCGCTCATCGAGTCCTGTATGCAGATGGACCCCACGGCCCGCTCGGGCAGCCAGGCGGAGGCCGTGCCGCTGTCGTCGGAGCCGGAGCCGAAGAGGTGGGGGGCGAGCTGCGCCTGGAGGTCGGCCGGGTTGGGGCGGGCCGTGGGGTCCATCTGCATACAGGACTCGATGAGCGGCCGCAGCTCGTCCGGGAGGCCCTCCAGGTCTGGGCCCTCGCGCAGCAGCATGACGACGGTCTCGACCGGGTCGGCGCCGCGGAAGGGCGGGTGTCCGGTGGCGGCG
>NZ_MUKA01000395.1:177-635 GCF_002150735.1 Streptomyces africanus | reverse complement strand
CTTGATGTGGTGGGCGCCGTACCCGAGGCACAGGATGAACTCCGTGTGCCCGAAGTGCGCGTAGTAGCGCATCACGTGCCAGATCAGCGGCCTGGGGCCGACCATCGCCATCGGCTTGGGCACGTCGTCCGCGGCCCCGCTCCGCATCCGCATCCCGTAACCGCCGCAGAACAGAACGACCTTCATGCCTTGACCTCGACAATGCTCAGTTCCGGTATGGGAAAGACCAGCCGGCCGCCCCAGTCGTGCACGAAGGACAGCTGCTCGACCAGTTCGGCCCGCAGGTTCCACGGGAGGACGAGGACGTAGTCCGGTTTGTCGGCGGCGATCTGCTCGGGCGGCAGGATCGGGATGCGGGTGCCCGGGGTGAACCTGCCGTGCTTGTAGGGGTTGCGGTCGACCGTGTAGGCGAGCAGGTCGGGCCGGATACCGCAGTGGTTGAGCAGGGTGTTGCCCTT
>NZ_MUKA01000395.1:0-124 GCF_002150735.1 Streptomyces africanus | reverse complement strand
CGGGCGGGCCCACAGCCGGATGGAGCCGCCGTGCGTGGGCAGCAACTCGACGTCCACGAGCGCGAGTCCGCCGCTCGCAAGGGCTCGGATCGCGGACGCGACCGTGTAGTACTGGAAGTGCTCG
>NZ_MUKA01000394.1 GCF_002150735.1 Streptomyces africanus | reverse complement strand
GCCGGGGGCACTCCGCGCCAGGCGGCGGAGTGAGGGCGGGCGCCCCCACGTCCGGGTCGTAGTCGTCAGCGACGGCGGCGGCGACGGCCCCGAGCCGGCCCGGCCTGGAGATCGCCGTGGGGGCGGGGATTGTCAGTTGGCTGCGGGACCGTCGTGGCTGGTCGCGCAGTTCCCCGCGCCCCTGAAGGGCACCCGGCACCGGGCTAGTGCGCCGCCGACTCCCAGTCCGGGCCCGAGCCCACCGAGACGCCGAGGGGGACGCGGAGGTGGACGGCGTCCGCCATCTCGCGGCGGACGAGCTCCTCGGCGGCGGTCCGCTCCCCGGGGGCGATCTCCAGCACGATTTCGTCGTGGACCTGGAGCAGCATGCGGGAGGCGAGCCCGGCGTCCTTCAGCGCGCTGTCCACCTTGAGCATGGCGATCTTGACGATGTCGGCCGCCGTGCCCTGGATGGGCGCGTTGAGGGCCATCCGCTCGGCCGCCTCGCGGCGCTGGCGGTTGTCGCTGTTGAGGTCGGGGAGGTAGCGGCGGCGCCCGAAGAGCGTCGCCGTGTAGCCCGTCGCCCGGGCCTCGTCGACCGCCCGGCGCAGATAGTCCCGTACGCCGCCGAACCGCTCGAAGTACGCGTCCATAAGAGCGCGGGCCTCCGCCGCCTCGATGTTCAGCTGCTGGGAGAGGCCGAAGGCGGACAGTCCGTAGGCCAGGCCGTACGACATGGCCTTGATCTTGCGGCGCATCTCGGCGTCCACCGCGGTCGGCTCGACCGAGAAGACCTGGGAGGCGGCCGTGGTGTGCAGGTCCTCGCCGGAGGTGAACGCCTCGATCAGGCCCTCGTCCTCGGAGAGGTGGGCCATCACACGCAGCTCGATCTGGCTGTAGTCGGCCGTCATCAGGGACTCGAAGCCCTCGCCGACGACGAAACCGCGGCGGATCGCGCGGCCCTCGTCGGTGCGGACCGGGATGTTCTGCAGGTTCGGGTCCGTCGAGGACAGACGGCCGGTGGCGGCGACCGTCTGGTTGAACGTGGTGTGGATGCGGCCGTCCGTGGCGATCGTCTTGATCAGGCCCTCGACGGTGACGCGGAGCTTGGCCTGCTCGCGGTGGCGGAGCATGATCACCGGCAGCTCGTTGTCCGTCTGTGTGGCGAGCCAGGCGAGCGCGTCGGCGTCCGTGGTGTAGCCGGTCTTGGTCCGTTTGGTCTTGGGCAGGGCCAGCTCGCCGAAGAGGACCTCCTGGAGCTGCTTGGGCGAGCCCAGGTTGAACTCGTGCCCGGCCGCCGCGTGGGCCTCCTTCACCGCTTGCTGGACAGCGCCGGCGAACATCTGCTCCATGGCCTCCAGGTGGGGCCGGTCGGCGGCGATGCCGTGCCGCTCCATGCGGGCGAGGAGCGCGGACGTGGGCAGCTCCATGTCGCGCAGCAGGTCGGCGGCGCCGACCTCCTCCAGGCGGCTCTCGAAGGCCTCGCCCAGGTCGAGGACGGCGCGGGCCTGGATCATCAGGGCCTCGGCCTCGGCGCCCTCGTCGGCGCCGAAGGCGAGCTGCCCGTCGGCCGCGGCGGCGGGGGCCAGCTCGCGGTGCAGGTACTCCAGGGACAGCGCGTCCAGGTCGAAGGAGCGGCGGCCCGGCTTGACCAGGTAGGCGGCGAGCGCGGTGTCCATGGTCACGCCCTCGACGCTCCAGCCGTGCTCGGCGAAGACCCGCATGGCGCCCTTGGCGTTGTGGAAAATCTTGGGCCGGGCGGCGTCGGCGAGCCAGGCCGCGAAGGCCCTCTCGTCGGCCTCGTCCAGCTGGGAGGGGTCGAACCAGGCGGCTGCTCCGCCGGGCGCGGCGAGCGCGACCTCGGCGACCGAGCCCGTGCCGAGCGCCCAGGCGTCGACCGTGGCGATGCCGAGGGGCCCGGTGCCGTGCTCGGTGAGCCAGCCGGTCAGCTCGCCGGTGCCGAGCACCGTGCCGTCCAGCTGCACGCCGTCCGTGCTGATGGGGGTGGTCTCGGCCTCCTCGGCGCCGGGGTCGACGGCGAAGAGCCGCTCGCGCAGAGAGGGGTTGCGGATCTCCAGGGTGTCCAGGACCATCGCGACGGCCTTGCGGTCGTAGGCGGTGCGCTCCAGGTCGGTGACGCCCTTGGGGAGTTCGACCTGGCGCTCCAGCTCGGTCAGCCGCCGGTTGAGCTTGACCGCTTCCAGATGGTCGCGCAGGTTCTGCCCGGCCTTGCCCTTGACCTCGTCCACGCGCTCGACGAGCTCCGCGAAGGAGCCGAACTGGTTGATCCACTTCGCGGCCGTCTTCTCGCCGACGCCGGGGATGCCGGGCAGGTTGTCGGAGGGGTCGCCGCGCAGGGCCGCGAAGTCGGGGTACTGCGCGGGCGTCAGCCCGTACTTCTCGAAGACCTTCTCGGGGGTGAAGCGGGTCAGCTCGGAGACGCCCTTGGTCGGGTACAGCACGGTCGTGTACTCGCTGACCAGCTGGAAGGAGTCCCGGTCGCCGGTGACGATCAGCACCTCGAAGCCCTCGGCCTCGGCCTGCGTGGCGAGCGTGGCGATGACGTCGTCCGCCTCGAAGCCGTCGACCGCGAAGCGGGCGGCGCCCATCGCGTCGAGGAGCTCGCAGATCAGCTCGACCTGCCCCTTGAACTCGTCGGGGGTCTTGGAGCGGTTCGCCTTGTACTCCGTGAACTCCTGCGAGCGCCAGGTCTTGCGGGAGACGTCGAAGGCGACCGCGAAGTGCGTGGGCGCCTCGTCGCGCAGCGTGTTGGCCAGCATCGACGCGAAGCCGTAGATCGCGTTCGTCGGCTGGCCCGTCGCGGTGGTGAAGTTCTCCGCGGGCAGCGCGAAGAACGCTCGGTAGGCCAGCGAGTGCCCGTCCATGAGCATCAGTCGCGGGCGGCTGCCGCCGGAGGTCTGGTCGGTCGTCTTCGATGCTGTCTCTGCCACGCCCCCGATCCTGCCACGCCCCACTGACACTCGGCCCCGGCCCCGACGGCGCGTGCGCCGGAGGCGGGCCGGGGGTCGGGCAGTCGCCCCGGCCCTCCCCTCACGCGATGTCACCGCAGCGTGCGAGGATCGGAGACGTACCTCACAGCGCGGTCGAAGGGGAGAGTGCGATGGCGGCCAAGCCACCCAAGAGTGATCCGGTTCAGGACGCGCCGCAGGTCACCGGGCCGCAGCGCGCGGCAGCGGGCCTCCCCGCGATCGGGCAGACGCTGCGGGTCGCCCAGCAGCAGATGGGTGTGAAGCGCACGGCGCTGACGCTGCTGAGCGTGAACCAGAAGGACGGCTTCGACTGCCCGGGCTGTGCCTGGCCGGAGCCGGAGCACCGGCACAAGGCGGAGTTCTGCGAGAACGGCGCGAAGGCCGTCGCCGAGGAGGCCACGCTGCGCCGGGTCACGCCCGAGTTCTTCGCCGCGCACCCGGTCGCCGACCTGGCCGGCCGCAGTGGCTACTGGCTGGGCCAGCAGGGGCGCCTCACCCACCCCGTGTACCTCCCGGAGGGCGGCACCCACTACGAGCCGGTGACCTGGGAGCGCGCGTTCGACATCATCGCGGAGGAGATCGCCGCCCTCGGCTCCCCCGACGAGGCCGTCTTCTACACCTCGGGCCGCACGAGCAACGAGGCCGCGTTCCTCTACCAGCTCTTCGCCCGCGAGCTCGGCACGAACAACCTGCCCGACTGCTCGAACATGTGCCACGAGTCGTCCGGCTCGGCCCTGTCGGAGACGATCGGCATCGGCAAGGGCAGCGTCCTGCTGGAGGATCTGTACAAGGCCGACCTGATCATCGTCGCCGGACAGAACCCGGGGACGAACCACCCTCGCATGCTGTCCGCCCTGGAGAAGGCCAAGGCCAACGGGGCGCGGATCATCAGCGTCAACCCGCTGCCCGAGGCGGGCCTGGAGCGCTTCAAGAACCCGCAGACCCCGCAGGGCATGCTCAAGGGCGCCGCGCTGACCGACCTGTTCCTGCAGATCCGCATCGGCGGCGACCAGGCCCTGTTCCGTCTGCTCAACAAGCTGATCGTCGAGACGCAGGGCGCGGTCGACGAGGCGTTCGTGCGGGAGCACACGCACGGCTACGAGGAGTTCGCCGAGGCCGCCCGCGCGGCCGACTGGGACGAGACGCTCGCGGCGACCGGCCTGACCCGGGAGGACATCGACAAGGCCCTCCGCATGATCCTCGCCTCCGAGCGGACCATCGTCTGCTGGGCGATGGGCCTCACCCAGCACAAGCACTCGGTGCCGACGATCAAGGAAGTGGTCAACTTCCTTCTCCTGCGCGGCAACATCGGCCGCCCGGGCGCGGGCGTCTGCCCGGTGCGCGGCCACTCGAACGTGCAGGGCGACCGCACGATGGGCATCTTCGAGCGCCCCGCCCCGGCGTTCCTGGACGCCCTGGAGAAGGAGTTCGGCTTCGCCCCGCCGCGCGAGCACGGCTACGACGTCGTACGGGCCATCCGCGCGCTGCGCGACGGCGAGGCGAAGGTCTTCTTCGCCATGGGCGGCAACTTCGTCTCCGCGTCCCCGGACACGGAGGTCACGGAGGCGGCCATGCGGCGGGCCCGGCTGACCGTGCACGTGTCGACGAAGCTGAACCGCTCGCACGCGGTCACGGGCGCGCGTGCCCTGATCCTCCCGACGCTCGGCCGTACCGAGCGCGATCTCCAGGGCAGCGGCGAGCAGTTCGTGACCGTCGAGGACTCCATGGGCATGGTGCACGCCTCCCGGGGCCGGCTGGAGCCCGCGAGCCGGCACCTGCTGTCCGAGCCGGCCATCGTCTGCCGCCTGGCCCGCCGCGTACTGGGCGAGAACAGCGCCACGCCCTGGGAGGAGTTCGAGAAGGACTACGCGACCATCCGGGACCGCATCGCGCGCGTGATCCCCGGCTTCGAGGACTTCAACGCGCGCGTGGCCCGACCGGGCGGCTTCACGCTCCCGCACGCCCCGCGCGACGAGCGCCGCTTCCCCACGGCCACCGGCAAGGCCAACTTCACCGCCGCGCCCGTGGAGTACCCGGAGCTGCCCGAGGGCCGCCTGCTGCTCCAGACGCTGCGCTCGCACGACCAGTACAACACCACGGTCTACGGCCTCGACGACCGTTACCGGGGCATCAGGAACGGCCGCCGGGTGGTGCTGGTCAACCCCGAGGACGCGCGGGCCCTGAAGCTGGCGGACGGCGATTACGTCGACCTGGTCAGTGAGTGGAAGGACGGCGTGGAGCGCAGGGCGCCCGGTTTCCGCGTCGTGCACTACCCGACGGCCCGGGGCTGCGCCGCCGCCTACTACCCGGAGACCAATGTGCTGGTGCCGCTGGATGCCACGGCGGACACCAGTAACACCCCGGCCAGCAAGTCCGTCGTGGTGCGTCTGGAACAATCGGCGACCGACTGAGCGTTTGCTCAGCCACAGTGCCCCACCGCATGATCTGGACGAACGGAGACCGGGCCCCATGGGCGAGCAGCAGCATGTGACGTTCCCGCAGGAGGTCATCGACGAGTACGCCGCGCTCGGCGTCGACCTCTTGGCCCTGTTCTCCGCGGGCCACCTCGGGACCCGGATGGGCGTCCAGATCGTCGAGGCGTCGGCGGACCGGGTGGTCGGGACGATGCCGGTCGAGGGCAACACCCAGCCCTACGGACTGCTGCACGGCGGGGCCTCCGCGGTGCTGGCCGAGACGCTCGGCTCGGTCGGCTCGATGCTGCACGGCGGCAGCTCCAAGATCGCCGTGGGCGTCGACCTGAACTGCACGCACCACCGCGGGGTGCGCTCCGGCCTCGTGACCGGCGTGGCCACGCCCGTGCACCGGGGGCGCTCGACCGCCACGTACGAAATCGTCATCACGGACGAAAGCGACAAAAGGGTGTGCACGGCTCGGCTGACCTGCCTGCTGCGCGACGTGAACCCGGGCGACGAACAGCTCATCCGCGCCGCGAGCTGACCGACGTAGGGAAAACCCTGGAGGGGCGGGCGCGCTCTTGTCGCGGCCGCCCCCGCGCGCTTCACTGACGCTCCACCCCCACAGGAGAAGACCCGTCCCACCCGTAGAAGGGTTTCTCTTGACCTCCGTACGTGCCATCGCCGTCACCGCCGCGGCCGGTGCCGCCGTGCTCGCCACCGCGCTGCCGTCCTCCGCCATCAACTCCTACAACGCGACACCCGCCCCCGAACGCACCGAAGTCGGCGCGCTCGTGGCCACCTGGGACAACGACGGCGACCCCGCGACCCCCGACCGGGTCGACTGGGTCTGCTCCGGCACCATGATCGACGCGGACACCTTCCTGACCGCCGCGCACTGCACCTCCGACTGGCCCGACAACGTGCGGTTCTCCGTGTCCCTGGACCAGGACGTGCAGTCCGGGCTCGACGCGGCGGCGAAGACGTACCCGGGCGACCCGGCCGCGCAGGCCGCCGCCGTCGCCGTCCCGGGCACCGCCCACACCCACCCCGGCTACCCGGGGCCCGCCTCCGACACCCACGACATCGCGGTGATCGAACTGCCCGCCGCCAAGGTCAAGGCCCGCTGGAGCTTCACCCCGGCCACCCTGCCCACCGCGAACCAGCTCGGCAGACTCGGCCCGCAGGGGCTGAACGCCACCGACTGGCTCGTCGCCGGCTACGGCACCCAGGAGGCCGTCAACGGCCCCGGCGGCCAGACCCACCCCGGCGGCGGCGTCCGCATGAAGGCACCCGTCAGCTTCGACGCCCTCAACAACTCCTGGGCCCGGCTGGCGATGACCGCCCCGCAGGGCAACGGAGGCGCCTGCTACGGCGACTCGGGCGGCCCCAACTTCGCCGTCATCGGCGGGAAGAACATCCTCGCCGCCACCACCATCACCGGCGACACCCCCTGCTACGCCACCAACGTGACGTACCGCCTGGACACCCCCGGCGCCCGCGCCTTCCTCTCGCCGTTCGTGAAGCTGCCGTAGCCCTCACACCGACGGCAACCGGCATGACCGACCGCCCCGCCGCACC
>NZ_MUKA01000393.1 GCF_002150735.1 Streptomyces africanus | reverse complement strand
GAACCGAACCATGCCCGCCCCCACACCCCGCGTCCCCGCTACGGCCGGCGAAGGGCCGATGAGCTACGCGATCTTCCAGCTCGCCCGCGCTCACCGCGCCCGCGCCGCCGCCATGCTCCGCGAGATGGACCTGCACCCCGGGCAGGAACTGCTGCTGATGCACCTCCTGGACCGGGACGGCCAGACCCAGTCCGAGCTGCTCGAAAGCGTCGGCCTGGACCACTCCACCGTCTCCAAGTCCCTACGCCGCATGCAGGACGCCGGCCTGCTCGTCCGCGAGCCGGCCCAGCACGACCGGCGCGTCATGGTCGTCCACCTCACCGACAAGGGCCGTGCCATGCGCGAGCCCCTGGCAGCCATGTGGCGGGCCCTGGAGGAGACCTCCGCGCTGAACCTGTCGGCGGAGCAGGCAGAGTCCTTCGTCCGTACCGCCTACGCCATCGCCGACGCGATCAACAGCCGCCCTCTTCCGCAGGAAGAAGCCAAGTAACTCCCCCCGGTGGCGCCCCCCTTACTGACCTGACGCAAAGTGAGGCCCCCATGACCACCACCCTCCCGGTCCTCGTCGTCGGCGCGACCGGCTCCCTCGGGGGCAAGGTCGTCGACGAACTGCTCAAGCGCGGCAAGAACGTCCGCGCCCTGGTCCGGCCCACCACCGACGCGAGCAGGATCGAAAGCCGGGGCGTCGGGATCGCCCGCGGCGACATGCTCGACGTCGACTCCCTCGTCGCCGCGATGAACGGCGCCGACGCCGTCATCACCACCGCCGCCGGCTACACCCGCGGCGGCAAGAACGCGTACGACATCGACACCGTCGGCAACGCCAACCTCGCCGAGGCCGCCCACCGCACCGGCATCCGGCGGTTCGTCCTGACCAGCATCCTCACCAGCGACCAGACACCCGATGTCCCGCACTTCTGGCACAAGAAGATCGCCGAGGACAAACTCGAACAGCTCGGCGTCCCGTCCGTCGCACTGCGGCCGGGGGCGTTCCTCGACCAGATCGCGAGCGCGGCGGGCAACCCGATCGACAAGGGCCGCCTGATGTGGATCGGCAAGGCCACCGTCCCGCTGACCTTCGTCCACACCTCCGATCTCGCCGCATACCTGGCGGCCGCGGTCGACGTCGAGGCCGAGGCCGGTGAGCGCATCGACATCGGCTGGGACCGTCCGGTCAGCATGCGCGAGATGGCCGACCTGATGGGCAGCCGGGCCGGAAAGAAGATCAAGGTGTGGGCCGTCCCCTCCGCCGTCGCCCGCGCCGCGGGAGCCGTCGCCGGCCGCTTCATGCCCCTGGTCAAGGACATGGCCGCGATGTTCGCCTGGTTCGACAGCGGCCGCTACGTCGCCGACCCCCGCCGCCAGGAGCAGCTGTTCGGCCCCGTCCCCACGGCCGAGGAGGTCCTCGCCCGATTCACCGACGAGCTGGGCAAGACGCAGCACCGGTGACGAGTCTGCCGGTCGCCCCGTAACCCCCTGAGTTGTTCGGACAGGGAAATATGCCCGCCTGCACGTGTGCCCCCGGTCGGATCCACCGAGCCGGGGGCACACGTGCAGGCCTGGGGGGCGAAGGTCAGCCGAGAGTCGGGTAGTCGGTGTACCCGGTGTGGTCACCGCCGTAGAAGGCGGCCGGGTCCGGGCTGTTGAAGGGGCCGCCGGCGGCCAGCCGCTTGGGCAGGTCGGGGTTGGCCAGGAACAGGGCACCATAGGCGACCAGGTCGGCGGTGCCGTCCTCGATCAGCTGCAGCTCCTCCGGACCCGTGGGCCGCGGGGCGGTGAAGGGGTTGAGGATGTAGGTGCCCGGGAACTGCTTGCGCAGGCGGAGGGTCAGATCGCGCATCTCGGGGGCCTCCATCTGGTGCAGGTAGGCCAGGCCCAGCGGGGCGAGCGCGTCGACCAGCGCGGTGTAGGTCGCCTCCACGTCGACCCGGTCGGACTCGTCGATGTCGTTGAAGGGGTTTCCGGGGGAGATACGGAAGCCGACCTTGTCCGCGCCGATGGCCGCGGCGACGGCCTTGGCGGTCTCGACGGCGAAGCGGATGCGGGCCTGCGGCGAACCGCCCCAGCCGTCGGTGCGCCGGTTGGAGTTCGGCGCGAGGAACTGGTGGATGAGGTAGCCGTTGGCGCCGTGCAGCTCCACGCCGTCGAAGCCGGCCTCGATCGCGTTGCGCGCGGCGGAAGCGTAGTCGGCGATCGTCTCGAGGATCTCGGCCTCGGTGAGTTCCTTCGGCGTCACGAAGTCCTGCGGGCCGCTCTGCGTGTAGACCTGCCCCTTGGCCGTGACGGCGGACGGGCCGACCGGCTGAAGGTCCGTGAGGCTCGGGTGGCCGACCCGGCCGGTGTGCATCAGCTGCAGGTAGATCACACCGCCCTCCGCGTGCACGGCGTCCGTCACCTTGCGCCAGGCCGCGACCTGTTCATCCGAGTGGATGCCCGGCGTGTCGGGGTAACCCTGGCCGATCACCGACGGCTGGACGCCCTCCGTGACGATCAGACCGGCGCTCGCCCGCTGGGCGTAGTAAGTGACCATCAGATCGGTCGGGCACTGCCCGGGACCGTAGGCGCGACTGCGGGTCATCGGAGCCATCACGATGCGATTGGCCAGTTGCTTGCCGCTGAGGTCGTAGGACTGGAATGCCGTCGACATGCTTACCTTCCTCGTCTCACAGGTGGGCCGCCGCTTGCCGCGGCCCATGACGTAACAACGCCGATTGCGTGTTTACTGTCTGAACAAGTAAACACCACAGACCCATCCCACCGCACGCGTGATCCACGTCACCCAGACCGTCTCTGAGCAGTCCAAAGGACCCCGTCACTGGTGCGGAGACCCAGCGGGGCAGTACCTTCTCCTTGTTCGAGCAAGCCCAGGTCACTCAGCGAGGAAGAAATGACCCAGCCGGAGAAAGCGGACGCAAGCGGCTCGGCCACAGCCCGGACGACGGCGTCGCCGGGCGGCCCCTTGCCGCTGCCACCGTCCGTCGCGGCCGGCCCTCTCAGTCACGCGATCCTCCGCGTGGCCCGCGTGCACCGCATGCTCGCCGGGCAGCTGCTGCGCCGCGTCGGCCTCCACCCCGGCCAGGAACTGGTCATGATGCAGCTGTGGGACCGCGGCCCCCAGCGCCAGACCGACCTCGTCCGCCTGCTCGGCTCCGACGCCGCCACCATGACCCGCACCATTCAACGCCTGGAGAACGCGGGCTTCGTACGCCGCCGTCCCTCCTCCAGCGACAGGCGAGCCACCATCGTCGAACCCACGGCCGCCAGCAACGCCCTGCGGCAAGAGGTGGAGCGCGCGTGGCTCGAGCTCGAGGCCAGCGTCGTCGACGACCTGACCCCCACGGAGCAGGCCGAGGCTCTGGAGGCCCTGAGCCGGATCGAGGGCAGCCTCACACGGGCCGCGTCACACGTCGACTGAGGTACCGCACGCCGGACCCGGAGCCGCTTTCACAGCGATGTGGTGGGACATGCGACAGCCCTGGTCAGAAAGCCGCCGCGGCGCTGTGCAGGTTCTTGGCGGCCAGGGCCAGCCCCTCGGTGCGGGAGTAGGCGGCGTCCTCGTGCTCGATGTTGACGGCCATGTCGGGGTCGATCTCGGCGAGGGCGCGCAGGAACCCGGTCCAGAAGGGGACGTCGTTGCCGAGGCCGACCGCCACGAACTTCCAAGCCGGGTTCTCCGGCCAGGCGTTGCACCAGAAGCCGTACCCCGTGGGCACCTTGCCCGGCGCGTCGGCCGGCACCCGGGTGAAGGACGTGTCGAGCACGCCGCGGATGTCGGCGCCCGGGCAGAGCACCGCGTCCTTGGCTGCGGCGTGGAAGACCAGCGGGCCGAGCCACTTGACGCAGGCGACGACGTCCATGCCCTGCCACATCAGATGGGAGGGGTCCATCTCGGCGCCGACGTTCGTCAGGCCCCCCTCGTCGACGAGCCGCTTCAGCGTGACGGGGGAGAAGACGAGATTGTGCGGATGCATCTCGACAGCGACCCGGACGTCGTTCTCCCGGGCCAGAGCGTCGATCTCCTTCCAGAACTCGACGGCCACGCCCCACTGGTAGTCCAGGACGTCCATGTACACGCCGTCCCACGGGTTGACGACCCAGGAGGGGTACCTGGCATCCGGGTCCGAACCCGGCGTGCCGGACATGGTCACGACGTGCTTCACACCGAGCATGCCCGCGAGGCGGATCGTGCGACGCAGGTCGTCGGCGTGCTTGGGCCCGACACCCGGGAGCGGGTTGAGCGGGTTGCCGTTGCAGTTGAGGCCGGTCAGCTCCATCCCGCGGTCGGCGAAGGCCGCCAGGTACTCCTCGCGCGCGGTGGCCGAGGACAGCAGCAGGTCGACCGGGCAGTGCGGGGCGGGGAGGAAACCGCCGGTGTTGACCTCCGCCGAGGTCAGGCCGTTCTCGTTGAGGATGTCGAGGGCCTCGGGGAGGGTGCGGTCGTGCAGACAGGCGGTGTAGGCGCCGAGCTTGAGGGCCATGCGCGTGCTCCTTGGATACGTGCTCAGGTCAGGCGGCGGGCGGGACGTCGACGGCGGCACCGCCGTCGCGCGAGGACTCGACGACGGCTCGGATGATCTCCATGGTCCGCAGCGCGTCGGCGAACGTGGCGCAGGCCGGCAACGGCTCGGCGACCCCCGCGACCTGATCGAGGAAGGCCCTGGCCTGGTAGGTGAAGTGGTCGGCGTTGCCGGCGCCCACACCCGGCGCCTCCATCGGAACACCACCCGCGAAGTACGGCACCTGCGGGCCCACGATGATCTGCCGGGCCCCGCGCGTACGGGCCCCCGGCTGCGCGTCGTCGAAGAGGTACTCGGCGGGCCGGTGCTGGTCGAACGCGGCCCGCCCGGCCACACCCAGAATGTCGAAGGCGAGCCCGTTGGGCAGACCGAAACCGGTGCGCGTCACCGAGAAGGTGCCGACCAGACCGGACTCGAAGCGGGCCGTGAAGGACGCGGTGTCCTCGTTCTCCACCTCGCCCACCTCGTCGGACACGGGGACGGCGTTGTGCCCGACGACCGCGCCCAGCGGCAGCGGCCGCTTGGTGATCTGTGTCGACAACGAGGCACCGGAGACCGAGGTGATGGGCCCGGCGACGTACTCGGCGACGTCGATGACGTGCGAACCGATGTCCCCGAGCGCACCGGAGCCGGCGCCGCCCTTGAAGCGCCAGCTCAGCGGCCCGTTCGGGTCGGTCGCGTAGTCGCACCAGTAACGGCCGCTGAACAGCGTCGGATCGCCCAGCTCGCCGGCACGCACATGCTCGCGGATCGCCGCGATGCCGGGCGAACGCCGGAAGGAGTACCCGACGGCCGTCACCACCTCGGCATCCCGCCCCAACTCGGCCATGGCGCGGGCGTCTTCGAGCGACCCGGCCAACGGCTTCTCGCACAGCACATGCTTTCCGGCGGCGATCAGCGCCTGAGCGATCGGACGGTGCAGATCATTTGCCACGACGACGGAGACCGCGTCGATCGTCGGGTCCTCGGCGACGGCCTCCCAGCTCGGCAGCGCCTTCTCGTAGCCGTAGCGGCGGGCGGCGTCCTCGCCGAGTTCGACGTTGGCATCGGCGATCGCGGCCAGCCGGACGGGCGGCAGACCGGCACCGAAGACCGTGTTGACGTTGCGGTACCCGGCAGCGTGACTGCGGCCGGCCATGCCGGCGCCGATCACCGCGACGGAGAGGGGTTTGACGGACGTGGTCATGGCGGTGCCCTTCGAAGGAGTAGTGATCAGGATCGGTGTGGCAGGAGAAAAGCCCCGTCACGGCCAGGTGGTCAGGTACTCGTCGATCTTCTTGCGCATGAACACCGAGGACTCCTTGGCGCGCTCCTCCCAGGCGAACACGCAAGCGGTGAGGGTGCCGTCGAAGCCGTTCGCGCGCAGTTCACGGAAGAGTTCGTCGAAGTCCACCTCGCCCTGCCCCATGTCGAGGTGCTGGTGGACACGGGCCGCTGTACCGGGCGGGTTGAGGATGTAGCGGTTGCCCGAGGACGCGGTGTGGTCGAACGCGTCGGCCAGGTGGACGTGGGTGAGCAGGTCGCCCGCGTACGCGATGATGCCGGGGGCGTCGTTGCCGATGTGGAAGGTGTGCGGGGCGCAGTAGAGAAACGTGACGTCGGGGTGGTTGATGCCCCGGATCAGGTTGATCGCGTCGTAGCCGTTCTCGATGAAGTCGTCCGGGTGCGGCTCCAGCGCCAGCTTGACGCCCTCTCGCTCGAACACCGGCAGCAGCTCGTCCAGCGACTTCCAGAACTGAGCCTCACTGCGATCGGGGTCCTCGGGGCGTCCGTTGAACTCCGAGATCATGCTGTTCACGCCGAGGTCGGCGGCGATCTGGATCGAGCGCTTCCAGTACCGTACGGCGGCCTGCCGGGCGTCCTCGTCCGGGCCGGACCAGCGGAACAGCGGTAGCAACGAGGAGATGCCGACACCCGCCGCGTCCAGCGCCTTGCGGAACTTCCGCACCGTCGCGTCGTCCACGCGCGGATGACGGAAGAAGGGAATGAAGTCCTCCCGGGGCGACAGCTCGATCCACTCGTATCCCAACTCGGCGACCACGGACGGCAGTTCGAGGAGCGGCACGTGACGGATCATGTACGGGTCGAGGGCGATCTTCATGGGGCTCGTCACCGGGTTCCCTTGGCGGCGAACTCGGCGACGGCGTCGACGTTGGACTTGTCGACGAAGGCCGGGCCGGTCAGCACGGGCTGCTCGCCGCCGCCGCTGAAGTTGCCGTTCGTCCTGTAGAGCCAGAGGGAGTCGACCGCCAGGTAACCCTGTAGGAAGGGCTGCTGATCGACCGCGAACTGGATGGTGCCCTTCTCGATGGCGGACACCAGGTCCTTGTTCAGGTCGAAGGTCGCGATCTTCACCTTGCTGCCCGACTCGGAGACCGACTGCGCGGCGGTCAGCGCGATGGGCGCGCCGAGGGTGACCACTTCGTCGATCGAGGAGTCCTGCTTCAGCCTGGCCGTGATGGTCGACTTCACCGACGGCATGTCCGTGCCGTTGACGTAGAGGATGTCCGTCTTGCCGCTGAAGGTCTTCTTCACGCCGGCGCAGCGCTCTTCGAGGTTGACGTCGCCCTGGGCCTGGATCACGCACAGGGCGTGCTTGGCGCCGGTGCCGTTGAGCTTGGAGCCGAGGGCCTGGCCGGAGACGGACTCGTCCTGGCCGAAGAACGACAGCAGCTTCTGCTGCTTCCAGGCGCCCAGGCCCGCGTTGAGGCCGACCACGGGGATGCCGGCCTTCTCGGCCGTGGCGACGACGGCTTTCAGAGCGTCGGGCTTGGCGAGGGTGACCGCGATGCCGTCGACCTTCTGGTCGATCGCGTTCTGCACCAGGTTGGCCTGGTCGCCGGCGTTCTCGTCGTTGGAGTAGATCAGCTTGACGTTGTCCTTGGCCGCGGCCGCTTCGGCGCCCTTGCGGATGGTGTCCCAGAAGGTGTCGCCGGAGGGCGCGTGGGTGACCATCGCGATCGTCATACGCGGGGTGGAGGCCTTGCCGGCGGCGACGTCGCCGGCGCTCTCCTCCGCCTTCTTCCCGCCCGAGGTGCTGGAACAGCCCGCGAGGGCCAGGGCGGCCACGGCGGCCACCGCTACTGCGGGGACGATTCTGCGGGAGCGGGGAAGCGGTGTGCGGGTCATGGGCGTGCACCTCACTGTGCAGGGAGGAGAGAGGGGGATCCGCGGATTTAGAACATCAGGACAATTTAAAGCGCTTTAAGTGCTGGTACTATCAGCCTTGTTTCGTGACCGTGTCAAGGGTGTTGCACGGGGAGATGTGCCGCGCGGAGGTACAAGTGGACGACAGTGGTTCCATGCGTCACCGCAACGGCGGGCACAAGCGTCCGAGGCTGGAGGACGTGGCCGCGCGGGTGGGCGTGTCCACGGCGTCGGTGTCCCTGGTGCTGCGTGGCGTGCCCGGCCCCAGCGAGCGGACCCGGCAGCGTGTCCTCAAGGCGGCTGCCGACCTCGGCTACCAGGTGGACCGCACCGCCAGCACGCTGGCCAGCAGGCGCAGCCGGCTGCTCGGCGTCATGGTCGACATCCGCAGCCCGTTCCACGCCGAACTGGTCGAGCACCTGCACACCGCGGCCGAGGAGGTCGGCTACGACCTCGTCCTGAGCACGCTCACCCGCACCCGCGACGAACAGACGGCAGTGGAGACACTGCTGGCCTTCCGCAGCGAGGCACTGATCCTGCTCGGCCCGACCTCGCCCGCCGACGCGCTCGCCGCCCTCGACAACAAGACCCCCGTCATCGCCGTCGGCCGCCGCATCGCCGACTCGGCCCTGGACGTCGTGCGCACCGCGGACGACGACGGCGTGGGCCAGATCGTCGACCATCTCGTCGGTCTCGGCCACCGCGAGATCGTCTACGTCGACGGCGGCAAGGGCGTCATCGCCACCGACCGGCGCCGCGGCTACCGCACCGCCATGCGCCGCCACGGACTGGACGAGCAGATCCGGGTGCTCACCGGAGACCAGACCGAGGCGGCCGGCGAACGCGCCGCCCGCCATCTGCTCAGTGGCCCCCGACTGCCCACCGCGGTCGTCGCGTTCAACGACCAGTCGGCCATCGGTGTGCTGGCCGCCCTGACCCGCGCAGGCGTCGCCGTCCCGGGCCGGGTCTCCGTCGTCGGCTACGACGACGACACGCTCTCCCGGCTGAGCTGCTTCAATCTGACCACGGTCAGCCAGAGCGCCCAGGAACAGGCCCGCCAGGCGGTGACCGCCGCGGTCGAGCGCCTCGACCGGGACCGCACCGAACCCCGCGAGGTCGTCCTCACCCCACGCCTCGTCCTGCGCGGCACCACGGCCGAACCCGCGTGAAGGCAAGGGGGACGCGGGCCGGCTTCACCCAGCGAGATGTCGACCACGGCCCAGCGACGACGCCCGGGCGGCGGCACCCCAGGAGGCCTGACGGCAGGCGAGCAGGACCCGCCCCGATGCGGATGGTGGGCGGGCCCTGCTCGTGCGGACCATTGTTGTGACCTGGTGCCGGTGGTGCCACGAGTGTGATCCGCCGCCCTGCGCGCGGCGCGCACACCCCGTGCGCGCCGCGCGCCTTGGAAGCACCCGGTGCTGCCCGGTACCGCAGGGCGCTGCCCCGTGTGTGACCCCGGGTTATGCCCGTCGGCCTGCGGCGACGATACTGGCAGGCGCCCCTGCCCCCGTTCACAGTTGGACCCATGCCGACTTCCCCCACCGTCCGCCCCATGACTCCCGACACGGTGTGGCTGGCTCGTGGCCGCCATGCCGAAGGCGCCGCGGAAGACGTGCTCCGGCGCTCGCTGGAGCAGCGCAAGCGAAGTCGGGCCATCGACGACTTTCTCGAAGTGTCCGAAGCCGGAGCCGAGGCCGGGACCGACGCCGGGCCCGAGGCCGCCCCGGCGGAGCGGGTCTTCGAGGCCCGCTGGCGGGTGGAGGAGACGGTGACCGTGCGGGCCCGGATCGGCGTGACGCCCGGGCCGGACGGCGGGCAGGAGTGGATCCTGGTCGCGGAGGCCGAGCGGCCGTGGGACTACCACTGGCCGTCGCCCGCCGCGCTGTTCTGGCCGGAGGAGCCGGACGTCGCCTGGGACCGGGACGGTGCCGCGGAGCTGTCCCTGCGGAAGATCAATCCGCTCCCCCGCGACGACAAGGACACGCGGCGCCTGTTCAGGAACGCGGTGCCCGGCGGGTGGCACATCCACGTGGTCGTCCACGAGGCGATGTCCACGGACGAGCGAGGCCGGCTGCCGGTCGCGCGGTGGCTGCCGGCGGGGCTGCGGCACCGTGTGGTGGAGCACCGGGCCGCGCCGCAGCAGCTGCGGGGGGTCAACTGGGCTCTGCGGGACACGGGTGTGGAGGTACCGCGCGGCGGTGCCGTGGTGCTGCCCGGCACCCCGGCGCCGGAGGGCTACGTCGCCGAGGACTTCTCCGTCCGCGCGGTCTTCCTCGACGGCTCGGAGCCGGCCGACCTCGTCGACGCGGTGACGCGGTACGCCGCGCTGCCCAGACCACTGCCCGACGGCGCCGAGGACGCCCTCACCGCGCTGCGGGAGGACTGGCACCTGCTGACCCTCGAGGAGGAGCTGGAGCGCCAGCGCGGTCTGGTCGCCATGTACGCCGAGGCGCTGGAGGCCATGACGAAGTCCCGTGACCTGTACCGGGAGGCGGCCGAACGGGCCCACGAGGCCCTGACCGCCTACCAGGAGTCCGCCGAAGCCGCTCCGGTGCGGCAACAGCCCTCCGACACCCCCGTGGCGTCTCCGCTGCAACAGCTCACACGCACGTTCGAACGCCTGAAGAGCAGGTCCCAGCGCCCGGTGGCCCCCTCGCGGGACGAGAACTAGGCGCCGTCCTCACGGGGCGCACGTGTCAGTCGTGGTCTGGTGGATACGCGGTCCGTACGGCAGTACGGCCCGTCCGGAAGGTCCACCACGCCATGGGCAACGACCAGCACCACTCGGAGACGACGCTCCGCGTCAACGGCAAACCCCACACCCTCACCGTCGACCACCGGCGGGTCCTGCTGGACCTCCTGCGGGAGGATCTGGACCTCACGGGCGCCAAGAAGGGCTGCGACCACGGCCAGTGCGGCGCCTGTACGGTCCTGGTGGACGGGCGGCGCGTCAACAGCTGTCTGCTGTTCGCGGTCGCCCTGGACGGCTGTGAGGTCACGACCGTCGAGGGGCTGTCCGGCGACGGTGAAGGACCTCACCCCCTGCAACGGGCCTTCCTGGAGCGCGACGCCTTCCAGTGCGGCTACTGCACCCCGGGCCAGATCTGCTCCGCGGCCGGCATGCTCGCCGAGGCGGCGGCCGGCCATCCCTCGCACGTCACCGACCCGGCGACGCCCTCCGGCGAGCCGGTGCCGCTGGACCGGGAGGAGATCCGGGAGCGGTTGAGCGGCAACCTGTGCCGGTGCGGCGCGTATCCGCGGATCGCCGAGGCCGTGGAGGACGTGATCCCGTGAAGGAGTTCGCCTACGTCCGCGCCGGGAGCGTCGAGGAGGCGACCTCCGCGTACGCCGCCCACCCCGGCGCCCGTTATCTCGGCGGCGGCACCAACCTCGTCGATCTGATGAAGCTCGGTGTCGAGCGGCCCGCCGCCCTCGTCGACGTCACCCGTCTGCCGCTGGACGCGGTGGAGGAGCTGCCGGACGGCGGGCTGCGGATCGGGGCGATGGTCCGCAACAGCGACCTCGCGGCCCACCCCCTTGTGCGCGACCGCTACCCGGCGCTGTCGCAGGCGGTGCTCGCGGGGGCGTCCGGGCAGTTGCGCAACGCGGCGACGACCGGCGGCAACCTGCTCCAGCGGACCCGGTGCCCGTACTTCCAGGACCTGTCGAAGCCGTGCAACAAGCGGGAGCCGGGCAGCGGCTGCGGCGCCCGGGACGGCGTCCACCGTGATCACGCGGTGCTGGGCCACTCCGCGCACTGCATCGCCACCCATCCGTCGGACATGGCCGTGGCGCTGGCCGCTCTGGACGGGCGTGTCGAGCTGTACGGTCCCGAGGGCGCCCGGAGTGTCGCCGCGGCGGACTTCCACCGGCTGCCCGGGGACCGGCCGGAGCAGGACACCGAGATCCGGCCCGGCGAGCTCGTCACGGGCGTGGTGCTGCCGGGCTCGACGGCCGGGCTGCCGTCGGCGTACCGCAAGGCCCGCGACCGGGCTTCGTACGCCTTCGCTCTCGCGTCCGTCGCGGCCGTGCTGCGGGTGTCGGACGGTGTGGTCGGCGGCGTGGGGCTGGCGTTCGGGGCGCTGGCGCACCGGCCGTGGCGGGCCCGGCGGGCGGAGGAGGCGCTGCTCGGTGCGGCTCCGACCGCCGCCGCGTTCGAGCACGCCGTCGATCTGGAACTGTCCGCCGCGCGGCCGCTGCGGGACAACGCCTACAAGGTGCCGCTGGCCCGGGGCATCGCCCTGGACGTGCTGTCCCGGCTCGCCGACGCGGCGCTGACGAGGAGGACTTCATGACCGGCAGTGTGGGAGCCCCTGCCGAGCGCCGGGAGGGCCGGGAGAAGGTCAGCGGCACCGCCCGCTACGCCGCCGAGTTCCACTACCCCGGCCGGGCCCAGGCCTGGCCCGTGCCGGCGGCCGTCGCCCGGGGCCGGGTGACCGGCGTCGACACGGCGGCCGCGCTGGCCGTGCCCGGTGTGCTCGCCGTCCTCACCCACGAGAACGCGCCGCGGCTCGCCGAGCCGGACGATCCCACGCTCGCCGTGCTCCAGGACCCCCGGGTTCCGCATCGCGGCTGGTTCGTGGCCCTGGTGGTGGGCGAGACCCTGGAGGCGGCGCGGGCCGGTGCCGCCGCGGTCCGTGTCGACTACGCCGCCGAGGAACACGATGTGACCCTCACCGCCTCGCACCCGGGGGTGTACGTCCCCGAGGACGCCAACGGCGGGTATCCGGCCGTCCGCGAACAGGGCGACCCCGACGGGGCGTTCGGATCCTCGGCCGCCCGGGTCGATGTCGCCTACCGGGTACCGCCGTTGCACAACCACCCCATGGAGCCGCACACCAGCACCGCCCGCTGGGAGGACGGCCGGCTCATCGTGCACACCTCCAGCCAGGGCACCGGTGCCGTACAGGGCGTGCTCGCCGGGCTGTTCGGCGTTCCCGAGGACCGGGTCGTCGTCACCGCCGAGCACGTCGGCGGCGGCTTCGGCTCCAAGGGCACGCCACGGACCGACGTGGTGCTCGCCGCGATGGCGGCACGCCAGACCGGGCGGCCGGTCACCGTGGCGCTGCCCCGCCGGTACCTGCCCGCCGTCGTCGGGCATCGTGCTCCCACCCTGCACCGGCTGCGGCTCGGCGCCGACACGGACGGGCGTCTCACCTCCCTGGTGCACGAGGTCACGACGCACACCTCCCGGATCAAGGAGTTCGTGGAGCAGGCGGCGGTGCCGGCCCGGGTGATGTACGCGTCGCCCCACAGTCGTACGGAGCACCGGGTCGCGGCGCTGGACGTGCCCTCGCCGTCATGGATGCGGGCGCCGGGCGAGGCGCCGGGCATGTACGCGCTGGAGTCCGCGATGGACGAGCTCGCCACCGAGCTGGGCATGGACCCGGTCGAGCTGCGCGTCCGCAACGAGCCGGACGTCGAACCCGACAGCGGCAAGCCGTTCAGCAGCAGGCACCTGGTGGAGTGTCTGCGCGAGGGCGCCCGCCGCTTCGGATGGGCCGGGCGCGATCCCCGGCCGGGCTCCCGCCGCGACGGGCCCCTGCTGCTGGGGACGGGTGTGGCGGCGGCGACGTACCCCGTCATGGTGTGGCCCGCCACGGCGACGGCCCGGGCGCTGCCCGACGGGACGTTCCTGGTGCGGGTCAACGCCACGGACATCGGTACGGGCGCCCGGACCGTGCTCGCGCAGGTCGGTGCCGACGCCCTCGACGCGCCGCTGGAGCGGGTGCGGATCGAGGTCGGCAGCACCGAACTCCCGTCGGCGCCGCTCGCCGGCGGCTCGTCCGGCACCGCCTCCTGGGGCTGGGCCGTCCACGAGGCCTGCACCCGGCTGGCCCGGCGGCTGGCCGAACACACCGGGCCGCTGCCCCAGCAGGGCCTCGACGTCCGCGCCGACACCCGGGGCTCGGCGGACGCCGAGAGCGACTGGGCGCGGCACGCCTTCGGGGCGCACTTCGCCGAGGTCGCCGTGGACTCGGTCACCGGCGAGGTCCGGGTCGGCCGGCTGCTGGGCGTGTACGCCGCGGGGCGCATCCTCAACGCCCGTACGGCACGCTCCCAGTTCGTCGGCGGCATGACGATGGGCCTGGGCATGGCGCTGACCGAGGGCAGCACGATGGACGCCGCGTTCGGTGACTTCACGGAGTCGGACCTGGCCTCGTACCACGTGCCGGTGCACGCCGACGTCGACGGGATCGAAGCGCACTGGCTGGACGAGGACGATCCCCGTCTCAACCCCATGGGCAGCAAGGGGATCGGGGAGATCGGCATCGTGGGGACGGCCGCGGCGATCGGCAACGCGGTCCACCACGCCACCGGCATCCGCTTCCGCGAACTCCCGCTGACGCCCGACCGGGTACTGACCGGGCTGCTGGACAGCCGTACGGCGAATGACGCCCGGACCGGCCCCGCCGCGAGCGGATCCGGTCCGATGCGGGGCGTCTAGGCGTCACTCCGCCAGCCGGCGTGCCTCGGGCGGCGGCGCGGGCGCCCACTGCCGGCCCACCAGGGGCACCACCATGCGGAAGACCAGCGCGACGAGGGCCAGCAGTGCCGCGCACACGGCGGCCGCGGCGGCGAGCCAAGGCGGGGCGAGTGCGAGGTCCACGGCCCGGGACAGGGACGCCGACGGGAAGGAGCCCCTGTACGCCTGGCCCGCGGCCAGCACCGTGGGCACCACCACCGCGCCGGCCAGCACCACCGCGACGGGGCGCAGCGCCAGCAGCAGGGCCAGGACCGTGCACAGCACCGACAGGCAGAGGCCGAACGCGTGCAGGGGCAGGGACGTTCCGCCACGTTGCAGCGGGAAGTGGGCCACCGCGCACAGGACCAGCGCCAGGGCGGCGAGCCAGCCCGACCACGACACGGACCTGGCGAGCCGGTCCGTCGCACGGGCGCGGTCCGCAGGCGCGTCGTCGCGCGTCCGGCGGGTCTCAGGGGTCTTAGGGGTCTCAGGTGCCGAGGCCGGGCGTGGCGCACGGCGCTTGCCCGGCCGGCCGGGCTTCCCGGGTCTTCCTGGCCCGTCGTCCGGACGTGACGTCCCGGCCGGCAGGCGGCCGTTGCGGTCCAGACGCTCAAGACCCAGACGGTCGATCAGCTCGACCAGTTCCCCGACGGACCGGCGGGTGGCGGCTGCCCGGAGCGCCTCCTCGCGGACGTGCGGCATCTGCGGCTCCTTGTGCAGGAGGGTCACCAACCGGGTCACCTCCTCCACCGGGCGGTGGGCGGCCGCGGCCCGGATGGCCTCGTCGGCGCAGTCGGCGTCGCGCGGTGGCTTCGTCAGCAGGGCGATCAGGCGGGAGACGTCCTCGACGGACCGGTCCACTCCGGCCGTGCGGAGCGCGTCGACCCTCGCCTCCGCGTGGTCGGGCGACTTCTCCAGCGAGGTGATGAGGGCGACGACCTCCTCCAGAGGCCGGTCCGCCACGGCGGCGTGCACCAGGTCGCTGACGGCGTCGCCGTACGGCACCGCGGGGCCCGGTGCGGTGCCGGGCCGGAGCTCCACCGGGTTGTCGTCGAGGGAACGGATGACGAACGGCCGCGCGCCCGGCTGGTCCGTCTCGTCCTGGCCGGACGCCGCGGGGTGAGCGGGGTCGCCCGGCTCGGGCGCGGCGGGCTGGGCGCTGTCGCCCGGCTCGGGCTCGGGAGACCGCACGGCCTCGTCCGGGCCGGAGGTGGCGGGCCGGTCGGGCTCGGCCGGCGCCTGGTCCGTACGGTCCGGGGCGGGAGCGACAGGCCGTACCTCGGCCGGATCCAGCCATTCCTGTGCGGGCGGGGCGGGACGCGCCTGCGCGGGGTCCGTCCAGTCCTGTGCGG
>NZ_MUKA01000049.1 GCF_002150735.1 Streptomyces africanus | reverse complement strand
GCGCTCCCCGGCCTCGCTGGGCGGGCGGTGTTCGGGCCCCGGCGGACGGGTGGCGTTTCCGGCCTCGCCGGGCGCGCGGTGTTCGGGCCACGGCGAACAGGTGGTGTTCCGGGCCCCGCCGGGCCCGCGGCAACCCGTGCCCCGGCGGACGGGCGAGGGCCGCTTCGCCCTCTTCGGCCGGAGAACGGGTGCCTGGGCGGTCGGCCGCTGCCGGACCGCCCGGACTGCGCATCCTCACCCGGCCGGAATGTTCGCCCGGGGGCGCGCCCGAAGGCCCCCCGCCTCACCCGCCGTCGGCCGGCTCCAGGACGAACACCGGGATCTCCCGGTCCGTCTTCTTCTGGTAGTCGGCGTAGGGCGGATACGCCGCGACGGCGCGGTCCCACCACTCGGCCTTCTCCTGGCCCGTGACCTCACGGGCGATCATGTCCTGCTTGACCGGACCGTCCTGGAGCTCCACGTGCGGATCGGCCTTGATGTTGAAGTACCAGACCGGGTGTTTGGGCGAGCCGCCGAGGGAGGCGACCGCGGCGTACCGCCCTCCGTGCTCCACCCGCATCACCGGTGTCTTGCGCAGCTTGCCGCTCCTGGCACCCCGTGAGGTCAGGACGACCACCGGCATCGTCGAGCCCTGGAGGGTCGTGCCCTGCGTACCGCCGGAGCTCTCGTACAGTTCCACCTGCTTGCGCACCCACTGTGTCGGGCTGGGTTCGTACTCGCCCTGGAGGGGCATGGCATCCGTCCCTTCGTCGTGTCACCGTTGACCGGCATCCCACTTCAACATCTATACGCCCGCGGATCATCCGTAACGCACCGCGTCTTACCCCGGAGCCACTGCCATCCGTACGGCCAGGACGGTCATCACACCGCTCGCCACCAGTGCCGTCCCCAGCCGGCCCCGGGGACCGGTCAGCGCCCGCCCCAGCAGCGCTCCGCTCCCGGCGAGCAGCACCTGCCAGCTCGCCGAGGCGGCGAAGGCGGCGAGTACGAAGACGCCCTGCTCCCCAGGTCCGGCCGGGCCCGCGGCCCGGGAGCCGAGCACGAGGGCCGCGAAGTAGATCACGGTCGTGGGATTGAGGAGGGTGATGCCGAGCAGTCCCAGATAGGCCCGGGCGGGGCCCGGGGGAGCGGGGACCGTCCGTGGGGCGAGCCGGTGGCCGCGGTAGGCGCGCACGGCCGTGACCGCGCCCCACACCGCCAGCGCGAGCAGCACCAGGACACAAACCCACCGCAGCGGCCCGAGCACCGGCCGCAGCGCGCCCGCCAGGGCCGTGCCCCCGAGCGTGGCCGCGAGGGCGTACAGCCCGTCGGCGGTGGCGACGCCGAGCGCGGCGCAGACACCGGTGCGCAGGGACGTGCGGGCCGTGAGGGAGACGAGATACGTCCCGACGGCGCCGACGGGGACGGCGATGCCGTACCCGGCGAGCAGCCCCGCGACGAGCGCGGCCGTCATGACCGCGGTGGCGTCGGCCCTCCGCGGCGGCCGGCCCGCTGCTGTCGGCGCGCGGCAGGAGCGGCGGCGGACAGCGGCAGCAGGACGGCGACGACAGACATGGCTGGATCCTGGGCCCTGCCCCGCCCCACCGACAACCGGTTTTCCCACCGGCACCGGCACGCTGCCGCTTCCGGCAAGGGGCAGGCTCTCACCACCCGGCCCCCCGAAGCCCCACGTTCGAACGGGAAGACGGCGTTCCTCGGCCATGTTGCCGCCGCCACCGATCTGGCCGAACTTCGCGTCGCTCCATAGGTGCCTGGGGCATCTAATGAAGATCGGCACGACGCACACTTCGTCTGCGAGGTCTTCATGACGGAAACGACCGCACCCGTCGCCTTCCCCCAGAGCCGGACCTGCCCCTACCAGCCGCCCGCCGCGTACGACTCGTTGCGCAGCGAGCGCCCCCTGACCCGTATCACCCTCTTCGACGGCCGTGAGGCGTGGCTGGTCAGCGGCCACGCGACCGCCCGCGCGCTGCTGGCCGACCCGCGCCTGTCCTCCGACCGCAGCCGTCCCGGCTTCCCCGCCCCGACCCGGCGATTCGCCGGGATCAAGAACCGCAGAACGGCCCTCCTCGGCGTCGACGACCCCGAGCACCACGCCCAGCGGCGGATGGTCGTCGGCGACTTCACCCTCAAGCGGGCCGTCGAACTCCGGCCACGGATCCAGCAGATCGTCGACGAACGGCTCGACGCGATGATCGCCCAGGGGCCGCCCGCGGACCTGGTGAGCGCCTTCGCGCTGCCCGTGCCGTCCATGGTGATCTGCGCCCTGCTCGGCGTCCCGTACGCCGACCACGACTTCTTCGAGACCCAGTCACGACGGCTGCTGCGCGGCCCGGAGACCGCCGACGTGGAGGACGCCCGCGACCGGCTGGAGGCGTACTTCGGCGAGCTGATCGACCGCAAGCAGCAAGACCCCGGCACCGGCCTGCTCGACGACCTCGTCCACCGGCAGCTGCGCGAGGGCGCGCTCGACCGCGAGGGCCTGACCGCCCTGGCGCTCATCCTGCTGGTCGCGGGCCACGAGACGACCGCCAACATGATCTCGCTCGGCACCTTCACCCTGCTCCAGCACCCCGAGCGGCTGGCCGAGCTGCGCGCCGACCCGCGGCTGCTGCCGGCCGCGGTCGAGGAGCTGATGCGGATGCTGTCGATCGCCGACGGCCTGCTGCGCCTGGCCGTCGAGGACATCGAGGTGGCTGGGACGACGATCCGCAAGGGTGACGGCGTGGTCTTCGCGACCTCCGTCATCAACCGCGACGAGACGGTCTACCCCGAGCCGGACGCGCTCGACTGGAGCCGATCGGCCCGCCACCACGTCGCCTTCGGCTTCGGCATCCACCAGTGCCTCGGCCAGAACCTCGCCCGCGCCGAACTCGAGATCGCCCTGCACACCCTCTTCGACCGGCTGCCCACGCTGCGGCTGGCCGCCCCGGCCGAGGAGATCCCCTTCAAACCGGGCGACACGATCCAGGGGATGCTGGAACTCCCCGTGACTTGGTAAGAGGCTTCCGACATGCACATCGACATCGACAAGGACGTCTGCATCGGCGCGGGCCAGTGCGCCCTGACCGCCCCGGACGTGTTCACCCAGGACGACGACGGCTACAGCGCCCTGCTGCCCGGCCAGGAGGACGGCGGCGGCAGCCCCCTGGTGCGGGAGGCGGCCCGGGCGTGCCCGGTGAGCGCCATCACCGTGTCGGAGACGGTGAGCTGAGAGGATCCGTGACCGACCGCCCGCCGCTGCCGCCCTTCACCCGGGACACCGCCGCGCAGAAGGTCCAGGCCGCCGAGGACGCCTGGAACACCCGCGACCCGCACAAGGTCGCCCTCGCCTACTCGGAGGACTCCGTCTGGCGCAACCGCGACACGTTCCTCACCGGGCGTGCCGAGATCGTCGAGTTCCTCACCGGGAAATGGGAGCGCGAGCGGGAGTACGCGCTGCGCAAGGACCTGTGGGCCTTCGACGGCAACCGCATCGCGGTCCGCTTCCAGTACGAGTGCCGGGACGCGGAGGGCCGGTGGTGGCGCTCCTACGGCAACGAACTGTGGGAGTTCGACGAGCACGGCCTGATGACCCGCCGCGAGGCGAGCATCAACGACGTGCCGATCAAGGAGCGGGACCGCCGCATCTTCGGCCCGCGGCCGGAACGGGAGCGCGGAGCCACGTTTCCCGTCCGGTGAGCCCGATGGAGTGACTAGGGTTTCCGGGATGACCGAACAGGCCGCCCGGAAGCCCTTCCTCTACGTCGTCGTCTGCGCCGCCGGCATCGCCGCGGACGTCAGCAAACTGATCACCGCCGCGCAGGAGCGCGACTGGGAGGTCGGTGTCATCGCGACGCCCGTCGCCATGAACGGCTTCTTCGACACCGCGGCCGTCGAGGCCCAGACGGGCCGCCCGATCCGGTCCGCCTGGCGCACCCCGGGCGAGCCGCGCCCGTTCCCGGCGCCCGACGCCGTGGTCGTCGCACCCGCCACCTTCAACACCGTCAACAAGTGGGCGGCCGGCATCGCCGACACCCTCGCCCTGGGCACCCTGTGCGAGGTCGCGGGGCTGGGCGTGCCGGTCGCCGTCCTGCCGTGCGTGGCCGACGCCCTGGCCTCCCACCCCGCCTACCGGGACAGTCTCGAACGGCTGCGGGGCATGGGCGTGCGGTTCGGGCAGCCGTACACCGGAGAACCCGACGAGGACGGCGGCCGGCCGGAGTTCGGCTGGGAACGGGCGCTGGACCTGGTCGAACCCGGCTGACGCCTTCGAGTGCGCACGAGCACGTACGCTCCCCCTGGAACACCTCCCGAAGGCAGGAGCAGCAACGATGCAGTACGTGAAGCTCGGTTCGACGGGCCTGGACGTCTCGCGGATCTGTCTGGGGTGCATGACCTACGGCCTGCCGGACCGGGGCCGGCACGAGTGGACCCTCGACGACGAGGCCTCACGCCCGCTGATCCGGCAGGCGGTCGAGGCGGGGATCAACTTCTTCGACACGGCCAACGTCTACTCCGACGGCACCAGCGAGGAGATCGTCGGCCGGGCCCTGCGCGACTTCGCCCGCCGCGACGAGATCGTGCTCGCCACGAAGGTGCACGGCCGGATGCGGCCGGGGCCCAACGGCGGCGGCCTGTCCCGCAAGGCGATCATCAGCGAGCTCGACCAGAGCCTCACCCGCCTCGGCACCGACTACGTCGACCTCTACCAGATCCACCGCTTCGACCCGCACACCCCCGTCGAGGAGACGATGGAGGCCCTGCACGACGTCGTCAAGGCCGGCAAGGTCCGCTACATCGGGGCGAGTTCGATGTACGCCTGGCAGTTCTCCAAGGCCCAGTACACCGCCCGGCTGAACGGCTGGACCCGCTTCGTCTCCATGCAGAACCACTACAACCTCCTCTACCGCGAGGAGGAGCGCGAGATGCTGCCCCTGTGCGCGGACCAGGGCGTCGGCGTGCTGCCCTGGAGCCCGCTCGCCCGCGGCCGTCTCACCCGCGACTGGGACACCACGACCGAGCGCAGCGCCACCGACACCTTCGGCAGCAACCTGTACCAGGAGGGCGACCGCACCATCGTCGAGGCGGTCACCCGCATCGCCGGGGAGCGGGACGTGCCCCGGGCCCAGGTCGCCCTCGCCTGGTTGCTTCACCAGGACACGGTGACCGCCCCGATCGTGGGGGCGTCGAAGCCCCAGCACCTGGACGACGCGGTGGCAGCGGTGGAGCTGGAACTCAGTGACAAGGAACTCGAGGAACTGGAGCGGCCCTACACACCGCATCCGATCGCCGGTCACTGATACCGGCCCCCTGGGAACCGGCAGACGACAGATCAGTGGGGGCCCCGCGGCGCGAACTCCGTCCCGCAGGGCCCCGCCCCCTCGCTCTCCGGGAGCACCACCCGCGCCCCGCTCATCGTCAAGGTCCGGTAGAACCTGCCGATCCGCTCCGCCGACCGCCCCACGTAATGCCCGATGAACGACCGCCGGAACCGGTCCGCCGTCGCGTTCGGCTGCGACCCGTGCACCAGACTGCCGTTGAAGAACAGGACGTCCCCCGGCTCCATGTCCACCGGCACGGCGGCCAGACCGGGCGGCGGCGGAACGTACTCCCGCGCGAAGGACACTCCCGCGTCCGCCTCCTCCGGGCAGAACAGGTCCATCCGGTGCGTGCCCGGCACGACCTCCAGCCCGCCGTTGTCCCGGTCGATCACCTCGCAGGCCAGCCACGCCGCCACACACGTGCCCGGCTCCACCCGCAGATAGAAGTTGTCCTGGTGCAGCGCCTGCCCCCGGGCACCCGGCGGCTTGAAGTAGAACATGCTCTGCGCGGCCAGGACCTCCTCCCCGAGGAGCACCTCCAGCACCGTCCGCAGCCGGGCGTCCAGCAGGACGTCGCGAGCGAGGTCGTTGATCTCGTGCGGGTGCATCACCCGCGGCCAGACGTGCAGCGGATCGGCGCCCGGCCCCGACGCGCGCGGCTCGAAGTGCCCGGGAACCGGACCGGCCGCACGCAGCGCCGTGAACTCGTCGCACAGCCGCTCGGTCTCGTCGGCCCCGAAGAGCCCGCGCACGACCGTGAAACCGTCCTGCTGGAAATCCTCCCGGTACCGCCGGAGCGCGGCAGGGTCCAGGATGGGAGCGCCGGCGGCGCCGTTGCCCGTGACTGTCATGAGCGCACTCCTCGGTCAGTGGTCCCCGGCACGACACGCTAGGCCACCGACGTGCCGAGGAGGATGCCCGTGCGTGCTGACGGATTGCCCGGTACTGCTGAGCACGGGCACGACGGGGACCCCGCACCGCCGCCCGGCCTGGTCGTGCTCGGCCGCTTCGACCAGCCGCCCGGCTACGTCGTCAACCGCCCGAGGGGGTCGGCGAGTTGGCTCTTCACCTGGACCACGGGAGGCCGTGGGCGGCTCTGGCAGGGCGGGGCGCAGACCTCGGCCGGCGCGGGCCACCTGGTGGTGCTCGCCCCGGGGGCCCCGCACCGCTACGCGGTCGAGCCCGGCGCCCGGCGCTGGCGGTTCTGGTGGGCGCACTGCCGGGCCCGCCCGTCGTGGGCCGCGTGGCTGCGGCCGTACGAGGCCGGTGACGGGATGTACGTGGTCGCGTCCGCCCCGGCCGGAGTGCACGGCCGTGTCGAGGCGGCGTTCCGGCGGATGCACGCCGACGCCCGCCGGCCCGGGGCCGGGCCACCACCGCCCGAGGCGGTGACCTCGGAGGCTGCCGCGGACGACACCGCGGACCCGGACGGGCAGATCGCCGTCGCGCACGGCGGCGTCGCCCGCGAACTGGCCCTGTGCGCACTGGAGGAGATCGTCCTCCTCACCACCGCCGGTGCCCGGCCGACGGCACCCCGCCCCGGCATCGACGCACGGATCCAACGGGCCCAGGAGCTGATCGACGCCGACCCGGGCGCCCCGCACACCGTCCGCTCACTGGCCGAACAGGTCTCCCTGTCGCCGTCCCGCTTCGCCCATCTGTTCAGCCGCCAGCTCAGCCGGTCGCCCATGCGCGCCCTGCGCGAGGCGCGGCTGCGTCACGCCGCCCGCCTGCTGGAAGGCACCGACCTGCCCGTGGAACGCGTCGCCGCGGCCTCGGGTTTCGCCAGCCCGTTCCACTTCAACCGCGTCTTCCGCGAGCGCTACGGGACACCTCCGGGGGCCTACCGGAACGCCGCTCACGGCGGCCGGTGGGGCTGAGCGGCGGTGTGGTCATTGGTTCCGGGACGAGTCGCGAAAACGCATCGGAAAAAAACAGAACGGACAGTGCGGAAATCCCTTTCGCACCGCACATTGACGTTTTGTCAAAAGGCTCTGGCCACCTACGCAATGCACGAAACCGGGCGATCACTTGTTCCCTGTCGCTGACCTGTGCAAAGGTGTGCCCTGTCGGCGTCCGGACAACACGCCTTTCTTCGCATGCGCGAGGCCGCCGGGTCGACATACCCCTTGGTATGGACTTTCTCCCGCATGTCCTTGAGAGGAATGCAGCCGTGAACGACGCAGGCCCGTCGAATTCTCCGGGTCCGGCCCGCAGGATCGGCGCGACGGACGAGCAACTGAGCGCCGAGCTCAGGAAGTGGACGGGGGCGACCCCCGCGCTTCACCCCGTCGGCGAGCTGCTGGACCGGCACTGGGAGGCGGCCTCCGCCTACGCCCGGCTGTGCACCGACGGGCCGCGTTCCGCCGGAATACTCACCACCGCCGCATTCACCCGGATCTTCGGCGAAACCCTGCGCCAGACCGGCCCCACCTCCGCGTGGCGGCCCCATCTGCTCGTCACCGTGCGGCGTATCGCCGCCGAGTGGGCCACCGACCACAGACGCGACATGCTCCACCCGGAACTGCTGTCCGGGGCCGGCGAGGGGGAGCGGGTGAGTGCCCGGCTGCTGCCGCAGCAGCACCGGCGCCTGCTGTCCGGTGCCTTCCAGCGGCTGCCCCAGTCGGCGCGCTGTCTGCTGTGGCACGTCGAGGTCGAGGCCGAACCGCTCGCCGCCCCGGCCGGGCTGCTCGGGCTGGACGAGGAGGGCGCCCGCGTCGAACTGGACCGGGCCCGTGACCGGCTGCGCGAGGAGAGCCTCCAACTGCACCGCGAACTCGCGCCGGACGAGGAGTGCCGGCGCTATCTCCGCCTGCTCGACGTGACGTACCGGCGTGGCGGCCTCGGCATCGACCCGGATCTACGCGCGCATATCCAGGGCTGCGGGCACTGCGCCGCTGCCGCGGACCAGCTCGGCCGGTTCAACCACGGGCTCGGTCTCGCCCTGGCGGAGGCGGTGCTCGGCTGGGGCGGGCTGGAGTACGCGGAGAGCAGATCGAGCGGCGTCGCGGACAACGGCGTGACGGACGTCCCGAGGCCCGGCACGGAGACGGCCGCAACGGGGGCCGGCACGGAAACGGCCGCAACGGGGGCCGGGCTCACCGCAGGTGTGGCCGGCGGGGAGGCCTTCCCCGACCCCGTCGTCCTCGCGGGCATGGCCGGGGAGTCGTTCACCGACCCGGTCGGCCCGCCGGCCGTCCCCGCGACAGAGCCAGCAGCGCACGCCCACGACGGCTTCCCCACCCCGCCCGATGTCCCGCCGGCCGGTGGAACCACTCCCGGCCGGCGGGACATCGGGC
>NZ_MUKA01000392.1 GCF_002150735.1 Streptomyces africanus | reverse complement strand
GCGTCGGTGTCACGGGCGCGGGAGCCACGGGGTCGGGAACCCCGGCCGCCGGGGTCACAGGGGCGGGAGTCCCAGGCACCGGGGCCGCGGGCGTCGGGGTCACCGGCACGGGCGTCACGGGAGCGGGAGCCCCAGGCGCCGAGGTCCCGGGGACGGCAGTCCCAGGCACCGGGGCCGCGGGCGTGGGCGCCGGGGCCACCGGCACGGGCGTCACGGGCGCGGGAGCCCCAGGCGCCGGTGTCACAGGGGCGGGAGACCCAGGCGTCGGTGTCACGGGCGCGGCAGTCCCAGGCGCCGGGGTCACGGGGGCCCCGGCCGCCGAAGTCGCAAGCGCGGACGTCACAGGTGCCGAAGTCGCAAGCGCGGCAGCCCCAGGCACCGCTGCCACAGGCGCGGGCGTCACGGGGTCGGGAACCTCGGCTGCCTGTGTCACAGGGGCGGGAGTCCCAGGCACCGGTGTCACGGGCGCGGAAGTCCCAGGCGCCGGGGTCACGGGGGCCCCGGCCGCCGAAGTCGTGAGCGCGGACGTCACGGGCGCGGCAGCCGCAGGCGCCGGAGTCACAGGCGCGGCAGCCGCAGGCGCCGGAGTCACAGGCGCGGCAGCCGCAGGCGCCGGGGTCACGGGCGCGGCAGTCGCAGGGGTGGCCGGTGTCAGGGAGCGGACTGCGCCGTGGAGGCGTTCGAAGACCTCCTGCGGCATCGTGTCGACGCGGTCGAGGATCGCCGCCGCCCGCGGGTCGGTGGCTCGCGCCTCGCGCTTCTCCTCGTCGGTCAGCAGCATCGTGCGCAACGTGAGGATCTCGTCGATCTCCGCGGCGTCGTGCAGGTCGCCCGGGCTCTCGGGGGCCACCTGGGGGTGGTCGGGCAGGATGATCGGCGCGGAGAGCAGGACGGCGCCGTCGTCGCCGCCGAGGACGGGGAAGGTGAACTCGTTCCGGCACGAACGGGCGAGTGCGCTCAGGTCCGCCGGCGGGTCGATCAGGGAGGCGAACTCCACGCCCTCGCCGCCGATGAGCGTGTGGGTGGCGATGAGGGCCCGGCGCAGTGCCTCGTCACGAGCGGTCCGCGGTTCCGGTGCGGGCCCGGTGTTCGTGGTGCGCACCCGGAGCCGGCAGAGGTCGTCCGACAGTCGCTCGGCGGTGACGGTGATCTCGGCCCGTACCTCGTCGCGGTGCCGCACCACCCGCCCGGCGTGACCGGGCAGCGGCTCGACGTCCACGCCGGCCGGTGCGACCACGGGGACGGTGCGTCCGCACTGGAGGAGCTCGTCGAGGGGGACCTCGACCTCGCGTTCACACGGCACGGCCTCGTCGAAGGTCAGATGCGTCGTACCGTCGGCGGTGCGCAGTGACTCGACGGCGTGATGACGGCCCTCCCGGCTCTCCTCCACCTGCTTGCGCTGCATCTGCAGGTGACGGATCCGTACACGTACGGACGCGTTGCCGGGCTGCCGGATCCTCAGCAGGCACTCGGTCTGCTGGTACCAGGAGTCGGCGGAGCCGGAGACACCCGGGGCCACGGGGCCGTCCGCCTCCACCCAGTCCCTCGGGAACAGGACCCCGAACTGCCATCGGACGCGGTTCTTGGCCGAGGACCGGCGGTAGGGGTAGAGCAGGTAGCCCTCGTAGAGGACGGCGTCGGCGACGGCGCTCACCCGCTCGAAGGCGTCCGAGGACCGGTCGGGGGGCGGGTCCTCGCCGCCGCTCATGGCAGCGCACGCCGTGCCGCCCTCGGCCAGTCCGTCCGCCATCGCGTCTCCTCGTCCCGGTGTGCACACGCGTTCAGGGGTGCACGCGCATCCCTTCCACCACGGTCACACCGCTCATCCACGGTCGCCTCCTACGGCGCAGTGCCATTGGGCCGTTCGGGGCTGTGGCGTGGTACGACGACGGCCCGTCCGCGGTGAGCGCGACGGGCCGGTGCCGGGAATCGTGGGAGTCGAGGGCGTCACCTCCGCACATGGGACAGCCGCCGTGCCATCAGGGGGATGATCACCGCGGCGGCCACCAAATGCGACAGGGCGAGGACGACCTGCGTGGACGTGGCCGTGTGCGGGGCGACGGCCGGGCCGGCGAGGGACAGTGCGGTGAGGACGACGGTGGTCACGGTGAAGGTGCGGGCGGGCTGCTTCGCCCAGCGGGCGAGCACCACCGCCAGGACGATCCCGGCGACCGACCAGAACACCACGCCGCCGCCGAAGCCGCCGACGGGGATGGCCGCGGCCTCCTCGGCGCCGGGACTGGCCGCCTCCATCGGGACGCCCGCGGCCCGGGCGACGAGCGCGAACGCCTCGGTCACGACGGCACCGGCGAGCGTCGCCAGAACACCGACCAGCCATACGGGGCGCGTGGAAAGGAAGCCGGCGGTGTGCCGGGAGTCGGTCCGGGGCTGCGTCTGCGGGGTCGTCACGCTCATGTCGCCTTCTCCTGCTCGGTGTTGGGCTCGGTACGTCTTACGGAGAGGTAGACCGGGGGACGCGCCGGAACTCATCGGTGCGCCGAGGACCGGCTCGACCGTTCGGCCGAGCAGCGCAAGTCGCCTGCACGAACGGGCGAGTCCAGGGAAGGCGTCACCCCATGAACCAGCCGAAGACCCCGCACCCCCGCACGACCACCAGCCCCGCCCTCACCACCCTGGCCGACCCGCTCGTCAACAAGGGCACCGCCTTCAGCCGGCAGGAGCGCGCCGAGCTCGGCATCGACGGGCTGCTGCCGCCCGCCGTGGAGACCCTGGACGAGCAGGTCGCCCGCGCCTACGAGGCGTTCCACGGCTATGACAAGCCCCTCAACCGGCACATCTACCTGCGCCAGCTCCAGGACACCAACGAGGTGCTCTTCTACCGTCTGGTCACCGAATACCTGGAGGAGTTGCTGCCCGTCGTCTACACGCCGACGGTGGGTGAGGCCTGCCGGCGTTTCAGCGAGATCTACCGGCGGCCGCGCGGGCTGTTCCTGACGTGGGAGGACCGGCACCGTTTCCGGGACATCCTGCGCAACCGCCCGCACCGCGACAAGGACGTGGACGTCATCGTCGTCACCGACGGGCAGCGCATCCTCGGCCTGGGCGACCAGGGCGTCGGCGGCATGGGCATCCCGATCGGCAAGCTCAGCCTGTACACGGCGATCGGCGGCATCCACCCCGCCCGCACCCTGCCGATCCTGCTGGACGTCGGCACCGACAACGAGGACCTGCTCGGCAACCCGCGCTACCTCGGCCGGCGTGCCCGCAGGCTGACCGGCGCCGACTACGACGAGATGATCGAGGCGTTCGTCTCGGCGGTGGAGGCGGAGCTGCCCGGCACGCTGCTCCAGTGGGAGGACTTCGCCACCGCCCACGCCCATCCCATCCTCTCGCGCTACCGGGACCGGCTGCTCACCTTCAACGACGACATCCAGGGCACGGCGGCCGTCACGCTCGGCGCCCTGTCCACGGCCGCGAACGTGTCCGGCACTCCGCTGTCCGAGCAGCGCCTGGTGATCCTGGGGGCGGGGTCGGCCGCCATCGGTGTCGCCGACATGGTCCGGACGGCCATGATCGAGGAGGGCCTGTCCGAGGACGAGGCCACGGCACGGTTCTGGATCCTCGACGTCGACGGCCTGCTGGTGCGCTCGCGCCCGGAACTGACCCCGCAGCAGCGGGTGTTCGCGCGGGAGGACGGCGAGGTGAACGGCTGGGACGGCACCGGCCTCGCCGAGGTGGTGCGCCGTGTCGAGCCGACGGCGCTCATCGGGTTGTCGACGGCTCACGGCGCGTTCACCGAGGAGATCGTGCGGCAGATGGGCTCGACCTGCGAACGGCCCGTCATCTTCCCGCTCTCCAACCCCACCTCCCACTCCGAGGCCGATCCGGCGGACCTCACCCGCTGGACCGACGGCCGGGCGCTGATCGCCACCGGCTCGCCCTTCCCGCCCCTGACGGTGAACGGGCACGAGGTGCCGGTGGCGCAGTCGAACAACGTCTACGTCTTCCCGGCCATGGGTCTCGCGGTGACGGCGAGCCGGGCCACGCGCGTCACCGACCGCATGATGGTGGCCGCCGCCCGGGCCGTCGCCGACTGCGCGGTACGGGCGGCGCCCGGCGGCGACGGCCCCGTACCGCTGCTGCCGCCCCTGTCCGGGATGCGCGAGTCCGCTCGCGAGATCGCCCTGGCGGCGGCTCTCGCCGGGGTCGAGGACGGGGTCGCTCCGCAGGCGACGGAGGAGGAGTTGCGCAAGGCGGTCGCGCAGGCCCAGTGGACACCACGTTACGAGGGCTGAGCGCCGCCCCCGTACGCCGACTGCCTGCGAGCCCTCTTTCCCGCTGGAGACCGCTATGTCATGCTCACGTCTACCCACCACCTGAACGTTGTTCACAGCCATGAACTCGAACGGAGTGGATCATGAGGAGAAGATCTCGCTTAGGCATCCTGCTGACGGTTCTCGCCGCGCTCGTCACGGGAGCCGCCCCCGCCGCCTCGGCCCGGTCGGAGGCCCCGCACACGGACCGCATCCCGCACACCGCCGTACTGGACGGCGCCCGACTGCACCGGACCAAGGTCCGGCTGGAACACGGGGACCCCCAACTCCGGCGTGCGGTCGCACGGTTGCGGGGGCGTGCCGAGAGATGGCTGGACCAGGGGCCCTGGACCGTCGTCGACAAACCCCGGCCCGCGCCCGGCGGAGACGTCCACGACTATCTCAGCCAGGCCCCGTACTGGTGGCCCACCACGACCCCGGCCCCGGACAATCCGTGGGGCTGCCCCTACGTGCAGCGCGACGGCGAGCGCAATCCCGAGGTCGACTCGGGCACCGACCGCCAGGACGTCGAGAAGACCTTCGACTCCGCCTACGACCTCTCCCTCGCCTGGTATTTCACCGGTGACGCGCGGTACGCCGAGAAGGCCGGGCAGGTGCTGCGCACCTGGTTCCTCGATCCGGCCACGAGGATGAACCCGAACCTGAACCACGCGCAGTTCATCCCGTGCAAGTACGACGGCCGCGCCATCGGCATCATCGACTTCTCGCAGTCGTACACCAGCGTCCTCGACGCGCTCGCCCTGCTGGAGAGCGGCGCCCCGGGCTGGACCGCGAAGGACCGCAGGGACATGGCCCGCTGGAACAGCGCCTTCCTCGACTGGCTCAGGAACAGCGACTTCGGCAAGCAGGAGGCCGCCGCCACCAACAACCACGGCACCTTCTACGACCTGCTGCTCGCCGGCCTCGCCTACGCGACCGGGGACCGGGAACTGGCCCGCCGAACGGTCCTGGACGCCCGGCACAAGCGCATCGCACCGCAGATCGCGGCCGACGGCAGCCAGCCCCAGGAGCTGACCCGGACCAGGAGCTGGCACTACTCGACGTTCACCCTGGTCGCCCACACGCGGCTGGCGGCCATCGGACGGAACGCCGGCGTGGACCTGTGGGCCTATCAGGGGCCGGAGGAAGAGAGCCTGTTCAAGGCGGTCGGCTACCTCCTGCCCGCCGCGACCGGAGCCGCCCCCTGGCCGCACCCGGAGCTCGAGTTCCGCCGGTACGCGGCGACCGATGTCGTGCACGCGGCGGCCGATGCCGGAGACCGGCGGGCACAGCGGGCCGTCCGGTCGCTGGAGGAGCCGCCGGGCGGCGACCTGTGGGTCCTGCGCCCGGCGGCGGAACAACTGGACTCCATCGCGGGCTGAGCGGCACCAGCGCCGGTCAGACCGTGGAGAGGTCGATCGCCCGGTCGACGTCCTGCGGCCGGAGCACGCGCAGGATGCCTTCCAGCAGGTAGTAGTCGGCGTACGGAAGGGAGATCTCGATGCCGTCCTCGGCCGGGCGGTTGCGGGTGCAGCGGGCCACCACCGCTTCCGCCCGGGCCGAGTTCTCGGTCAGGCAGGTCCGCGCCAGTGCGGTGAGCAGCCGGAGCGCGACCTCACGGTAGGCCTGCCTGCCGGTGGCAGCGGACAGGTCGAGGAGCCCGCAGGCGGTGATCGCGCCGGCCGACGCGTCCTTGATGTCGTGGGGCTGCTGCGGCGCGCGGTAGTCCCACACCGGGACGTGGTCCGGGGTGAGTGCTCCGACCGCGTAGTCCGCGAGTGCGCGGGCGGTGGTCAGGAAGTCCCGGTTCCCGGTCCTTCGGTACATGGTGGTGAAGCCGTACAGTCCCCACGCCTGGCCGCGCGACCAGCAGGACGTGGGGCTGTACCCCTGCACGGTGTCCGGACCGAGGGGCGCGCCGCTGTCCGGGTCGAAGTCGTAGACGTGCGGGGTCGATCCGTCCGGGCGGGGGAAGACCCGCTGGGTGGTCTTCGCGTGTTCCACGGCGATGTCCAGGTACGTGTCGTCCCCGGTCTGCCGGCTCGCGAACGCCAGCAGGTCGAGGTTCATCATCGTGTCGATGATGACGCGGCCGGCGTTCTTCGGCTCGTTCAGCGCGCCCCACGCTCTGATGAAGCGCCCGCGCGGGTTGTACCGCTGGATGAGGGAGTCGGCCGCCCGCACGGCGCCCGTCCGCCAGGTTTCGTCGCCGGTCAGCCGCCAGGCGGTGACCCAGGACGGGTAGAAGAGGAAGCCGAGGTCGTGTGTGCCGGTGTCGTACTGGCGAGGGGCCAGCTTCCGCGCCGAGTCCAGGGCCTGCGTGCGGAAGGCCTCGTCCTTGCTGTGGAGCCATGCCATCCACAGCGTGCCCGGCCAGAATCCGCCGACCCAGCCGCCGTTCTGGGAGTAGACCCACTTCTCGAAATGCGTGCCGACGGGGAAGGCGGTCACGTTCGGCGCGACGGCGGCGACCTTCTCGACGGCGTAGTCGGCCGCCGCGCGGAGCGTGCGCTGGGTGGCCGCCGGTGTCCGGCCGGCGGTCGTGTCCGCGGCGGCGGCAGGTGCCCGGGAAGCGCATAACGCCGTGGCGCCGGCCGTGGCCAGCACAGTACGCCGGGAAACACTCATGCTGATCCCTCCAAGTTGGTATGCGCGCACGGTGAACGGACTCAGCGGTGGCAGGTGGTGACACCCGCGCGCCAGGGACAGGCGATCCCGGCGAAGCCGCCGTTCGCGACGACGTCCACGCCGAACGTGTCGCCGCCGCGCAGTACCTGCCGGTTCCTGACGAGCCCGTCGGCACCGTCCTGGACCGTCTCGACCAGCCACCGTCCCGTGCCGACGGTCAGCGGCACCTCGGCCCTGCGGGCGGGCCCGGCGTACACCCCGCCCAGGAACCAGCGGTCGCCGCTGCGGCGGGCGAGCACGGCTTCCCGGCCGGGCCGGCCGGCGAGCAGCCGGGTGTCGTCCCATGCGGCGGGGACCTGGTCGAGGTACTCCCGGGCGAGCGGCCGGGCGTCGTACGACTCGGGGGTGCCCGCGAACATCTGGAGGCCCGACTCGTAGGCGACGGTGAGCCCGACCTCGGCCGCGTCCGAGTTGGGGCGCAGACCGACGCGCTGGAAGGCGCCGGGAGTGAAGTCCATGGAGCCGATGACGTTGCGGGTGAAGGGCAGGGTGGTGAGGTGGGCTGCGGTGTTGGTCCGCTTCTCCTCGCCGGCGACGCCCTCCAGGGTCATGACGTGGGGCCAGGTGCGCTGGATGCCCTTGGGGATCGTGGAGCCGTGGAAGTTCACCATGAGGTGGTGTGCGGCCGTCTCCCTCAGGACGGCGTCGTACCACTGGAGGGTGGACTGTGCCTCGGAGTCCATGAAGTCGATCTTGACTCCCTTGACGCCCCACCGTTCCAGGGTGGGCAGCCACTGGGCGCGTTCCTCGGGTGTGTCGAGGTCGCGCTGGTGGATCCAGACGATGATCCCGACGCCCTTGGCGCGGGCGTGGTCGACGAGTTCCGGCAGCCAGCTGTTGCTCTGCCAGTCCGGGTCCGTGACGTCCCACTCGTCGGCCTTGAAGTACCAGCCCGCGTCGACGGCCTCGTAGGGCCAGTTCCGCTCGGCGGCGTAGTCGACGTAGGCCTTCTGCGCGGCGAGGCTCTGCCCGGCCGGGCGGCCGCCGGCGAGCCAGGTCCACAGCACGGTTCCGGGCCTGATCCAGGAGGGGTCGGCGACCTTGGAGGCGGGAGCGAGATCGTCGGTGAAGGTCGACCGGGTGACGGCGGCCAGGTCGCCGGTGACCATGGCGCGCCAGGGGGTGGTCAGCGGACCGTCGGTCTTCACCCGGTCGTCGGCCAGTTCCACGCGGTAGGTGCCGGTGCCCTGGTCGTGGGCGAGCCGGGCGCCGGAGTAGGCGCCGGTGAGGTCGGACTCGGCGAGCAGGGTGTACCCGCCGTCGGTCGCGAACAGCGCCTGGGGCGAGTACGCGCCGGTGGGGGCCGTGGCGGCGGTGTATTCGTTGAACTGGCCCTCGTTGTCGGGCCGGTAGGTGCCCAGCCATGCTCCGGCGTCGGGCGGCAGTTTGAAGGCGGAGGTCTCGCCGAGCACGTCGCCGTGTCCGGCGGGCAGGACGTACCGGTAGGCGACGCCGTCGGCGGCGGCGCGGACCAGCAGGTCGAGCCGGGCGCCGGCGGGGGTGGCGAAGGACAGGCGGGTCTCGTTCATGCGGACCCGGCGCTCCAGCCGCTTGCCGGACCTGGTGCGGTAGCGCTCCTCGACCGTCCGGTTCTTGCCGCGCAGGAAGCGCAGGTCCTTGGAGAAGTCGGCCCGTTCGGTGACGAGGCCGACGGGCGACGGCTCGATGACCGTACGGCCGCCCCGGGTCACCGACAGGCTCAGTGTGCCGGTGGCGTCGTCCAGGGCGATCCGTGCGCGGGCGGCGTCCGGGGCGGCGGTCACCGTCCAGGCGTGCTCCCGCTGCTCGGCCCCGGCCGGAACGGTCGTGAGGAGGGTGGCCGCCAGTCCGGTGCACAGCGCGGCGACCACGGTTCTGATCGGAACAGCCATGTGAACCCTCCGAGGTGTGCGGTGATTACGGCAGTCCCCAGGCCGGTCCCGGTTCCCCGACGGCGACGGGCGCGATGACGAGGTCGGGGCGCGATCCGGAGTGGACGAGCACCTCGCGGCCCTTGGGCAGGTCGATGGCGAGAGTGCCGCCGCCCAGGTCACGGGTGCGGGCCGGGGTGCCGTCGTCGAGCAGCACGGTGAGGGTGCCGGTGAGTCCGTGCCGGAGCTTGAGCGGCTCGCCCGCCAGGCTCTTGACCCGGATGAACCGCGTGGCTCCCTTCTTACGGACGGCGCTGACCAGGAAGGCGCCCTGGGTGCGGAAGTCGTGCAGGGTGACGTCGGCCCATGTGGTCGGGACGGCCGGGAAGACGCGGATCACGCCGCCCCAGCTCTGGCAGAACATGTCGTGCAGGGACTGCGAGGCGGACAGCGGCGTCTCGATGACCGGGCCGGCCTCGGTGTAGTGGGTGTTGGCCTGGCAGGGGTAGCGAGTGGAGGTGTCGAAGAACTTCCGTAGATACCCGATCGCGGTGTCACCGTCGCCGGTCATCGCGTAGATCGAGGCGGCGCCGGTGTAGCTGTAGCCGCGGTGGGCGCCGGTCAGCGCGTGCCAGTGCTCCACCGACTTGGTGATCAGGTCGCGGGACTCGGGCTGGTCCCAGTTGACGAGGTACAGCGGGTACACCATCAGCAGGTGCGAGTAGTGCCGGTGGGACCGGTCGTACGGGGTGCCGGCGCCGATCATGAAGCCGTTGTCGTCGACCGGGTAGGGCGTCAGCTTGGCCAGCACCTCCCGCCAGCGCGGGGCCAGTTCGTCGTCGACGCCGAGGAGTTCGGCGGACTCTATGAGCGTCTGGCAGGCCCAGCGGATCAGGGCCAGGTCGTAGTTGGTGTCCTGCGGGGGTACGACGGGGTACTCGGGCGAGAGCGTGCTCGGCAGATGGAGCTTGCCGTCGCTGCCCGGGGTGAGGAAGTGCAGGTAGTAGTTGACGGCCCGGCGCAGGATCGGGAAGACCGTGTCGCGCAGGAGCGCCTTGTCCATGGAGTGCCGGTAGGACAGCCACACGTTGTGCAGCGCCCAGGTGAGGTTGCCGGCCTCGGAGCCGCTGCCGGGCCTGCCCACCTCCCGGTTGGCGAACATGTCGGAGCTGCGGCCGACGCCCGAGCTGTCGGCGCGGTAGGCGGTGGGCACGTTGGCGACGAGCTGTTCCTGGTTCTGGCGCAGGGTGCTGGCGAGCGCGTCGAGTTCCAGGTGGTTGGAGCCGTGGATGAGCCAGTACTCCAGCTGGACGTTGAGGTTCCACCAGACCGCGGGCCAGGGGGTGGGCTCCAGCCACGGCCCGGAGGTGGCCATGACGGGGCCGCCGGCCCGGCTGGCGGAGGCGACCTTGTAGAGCTGGATCCAGTGGAAGCTCTGCAGCCGCTGGTCGGGGAACGAGACGAAGCTCTTCTGGTAGAAGGCGTGCCACCAGCGGGTGTGCCGTCGCCTGAGGCTGTCGTACGACCCGGCGCGCCGCAGGTTGCGCAGCGAGTCGGCCTCGGCCGCCGTGGTGGAGGGGGCGCTGTGCCCGACGCTGAGCAGCAGTTCGTCGCCGTCGCGCCGGTAGGCGGTGGCGGTCTGGGCGCCGGTGAGGGGCTGGAGCACCTGCTCGGTGCCGTCGGCGGCGGTCTTGGTGGTCCAGGGCGGGTTGGGGATGTAGTCGGCGGGCGGGGCCTCCTGGATCTTCCGCGGGCTGATGGCCTCCTCGGGGTGGAAGGTCCAGTCGGCGCGCTCGCCGCCGGTGGCCCGCACCCGGACGGCGAGTACCTCGTCGTGGATGAGGGCGGAGAGGGTGAGCCTGCCCGCGGTGGTGGTGACGGTGCCGGTGAGTTCGGCGTTCCACAGGCTCAGCCGCCAGTCGACGGCGGTGATGGTGCCGGCCGGTTCGAGAGTGAGGTGCCCCACCGGCAGCCGGCAGGTGCCCCAGCCGCTGCCGAACTCGGGGCGGTGGTCCTGCACCCGGCCGTGCTGGACGGTGAAGCGGACCTGGTCGGCGTCCGGCTCCCGGTAGATCATGCTGCCGAGCAGCCCGTCGCCGAGGAAGGGGCCCTCGTACCAGCGGGTGGGCAGCCTGGTCCACAGCAGGTCCTGGCCGCGCAGGAACGTCGACCAGGCGCTGTCGGTGGTCATGGTGTCGCGGAGCTTCCAGGGGCGTCTGGCGCCGCCGGCGTCGGACGGCACCGTCCCGGTGAGCTCCTGGGCTCGGGCCGTGCCGGGCAGGGCCGCCGCCGCGGCGCCGGAAAGCGCGGTGCCGAGTACGGCTCTGCGAGCCACCTGCGAACGTTGCTCCGGCTGTGAGGTCATCGTGTCCTCCAGACCTGACGGATCATCGATACATCGGGTGTATCGGCGAACCTAAGCAGGGCTCATGCACCTGTCAATGTGCTGAACGCAGTCCACATGAGTGACCCCTCCGATGTATCGAGGAGACTCGGCCCCGTTCGCCCGGTCTGAACAGCACGTCAGTCACGCAGCCACGGCGCGAGCATCCCGCCCCGCTTCAGCGAGCCGAGGACCATCGACACATCCACCGACACGACCTCGCGCAACCACGGGGCACGCGTGACGAAGTCGTGGAGCGCCGCCTCGTCCGGAAACGCGGTCAGGACCAGCAGCTGGCGTTCGCCGGTGACGAAGCTGACGTACCGGACGTGCGGGGACCCGGCGAGCGCCGCCGTCACCGCGTCGACCTGCGACGGCACGGTCCGCACCCACAGCACCGCCTCCACCGGCAGCCCGAGCAGCACCGGTTCGATCACGGCACGGACGCGGACCCGCCCCGCCCTGCGCAGGGCTCCCAGCCGGCGCCGGGCGGTGGCCTCGGACACCCCGGACACCCGGGCCAGTTCGTCGAACGTGCACCGGCCGTCCTCGGCCAGGGCGTGCACCAGCAGCCGGTCGGCGCGGGAGAGTTCTCCGGCCGTGTCGGACGGGGGCGACACGTCCGCCGACGCGGGGACGGCGCCGGTGCCTTCGGTGAGTGCGGCGATCTCGGCCTCGGTGAGCAGACCCGCGTGCCACTCGCGAATCGTCCGCACGTGCCGCAGCACCGGCAGCGTCAGCGTCCGTACGACCCCGGGCAGGCCGGGGAGTTCGTCCATGACGAGCCCGGCGAGACGGTCGCGCGGGCACTGCACCTCGGCCACGCAGTCCCAGGTCCCGGTCAGGAGCTGGGCGAAGGCACAGTCGGGCCGGCGCGCCAGCGCGGTGGCGACCACACGGGCCTGGCCGGGTGCGCAGCGCACTCCGATCACGGTGCTGCGCCCGCGCACGGCCATGGCGCCGATCCGTACCAGCCCGGAGTCCAGCAGCCGGGTGCCCCGGCGGACGACGGTGCGCTCCGGTTCGCCGAGCGCCGTCGCGATGGCGTGCCACGAGGCACGGCCGTCGATCTGCAGCGCGCTGATGATGCGCCGGTCCAGCGAATCGGCCACGAAGGCGGTGTGCGGTGCGTCCATCGGCCTGAGCGTATGGCCGATTCCGTCGATTTCCCAGGGAATCTTGTTCCCATCCGTCGATGTGCCCGACTCTGCCGGGAAGCCGGACCGCGCTCTCCCTACCTCCGGAGGTGGCCGACATGACCGCGACACCCGGAAGTCCCCCTCATCCGCCGACGGCTGCCCCGTCC
>NZ_MUKA01000391.1 GCF_002150735.1 Streptomyces africanus | reverse complement strand
CCTCGGTCTTCTCCTCGGCCTTGGCCTCGGACTTCTCCTTCGGCGCGGCGGCGACCGGGGCCGGCTTGGCGGCCTCGTAGAACTCCTCGCGCGGCGTCTCGATCGCGCCGAGCGAGACGACCTCGCGCTTGAGGAACATGCCGAGCGTCCAGTCGGCGAAGACGCGGATCTTGCGGTTCCAGGTCGGCATCGCCATGCCGTGGTAGCCACGGTGCATGTACCAGGCGAGACGGCCCTTGAGCTTGATCTTCATCTTGCCCATGACGATCATCGCCACGCCCTTGTGGAGGCCGAGTCCGGCCACCGCGCCCTTGTTGGCGTGGGAGTAGTCCTTCTGCGGGAAGCCCCGCATGCCGGACAGGACGTTGTCGCCGAGGACGCGGGCCTGCCGCAGCGCGTGCTGCGCGTTCGGCGGGCACCAGGCGTTCTCGTTGCCCGCCTTGCGGCCGACGAGGTCCGGGACCTGGGCGTTGTCGCCCGCGGCCCAGATGTAGTCGGTGCCCTTGACCTGGAGGGTGGTCTCGCAGTCGACGTGGCCGCGGGGCCCGAGGGGCAGGCCGTAGCGGGAGAGGACCGGGTTGGGCTTGACGCCGGCGGTCCAGACGATCGTGTTGGAGTCGACCTCGAGGCCGTTCTTCAGCACCACGTGGCCGTCGACGCAGGAGTCCATGGAGGTGGACAGGTAGACCTCGACACCGCGGCCCTCGAGGTGTTCCTTGCCGTACTTGCCGAGCTTGGGACCGACCTCGGGGAGGATCTTGTCGGCGGCGTCGACGAGGATGAAGCGCATGTCCTCACGGGACACGTTCTTGTAGTACTTCGCCGCGTCCCGGGCCATGTCCTCGACCTCGCCGATGGTCTCCGCACCGGCGAATCCGCCGCCCACGAAGACGAAGGTGAGCGCCTTGCGGCGGATCTCCTCGTCGGTGGTGGAGTCGGCCTTGTCGAGCTGCTCGAGGACGTGGTTGCGCAGGCCGATGGCCTCCTCGATGCCCTTCATGCCGATGCCCTGCTCGGCGAGGCCGGGGATCGGGAAGGTGCGGGAGACCGCGCCGAGCGCGACCACCAGGTAGTCGAAGGGCAGCTCGTACGCCTCGCCCACCAGCGGGGCGATCGAGGCGACCTTGCGGTCCTGGTCGATGCTGGTGACCCGGCCGGTGAGGACCTCCGCCTTCGGCAGCACGCGTCGCAGCGGGACGACGACGTGGCGCGGGGAGATGTTGCCGGCGGCGGCTTCGGGGAGGAAGGGCTGGTAGGTCATGTACGACCGGGGGTCGACGACCGTGACGGTCGCCTCTCCGTAACGCATCTTCTTGAGGATGCGCCGAGCTGCGTACAGGCCTACGTACCCACCGCCTACTACGAGGATCCTGGGACGCTCCGTGGTGCTCATGCCATCGAGTATCCACCCGCTTCAGGGGGGTGGCTCGTGCGCCCCTTCACAAGCTCCGGCAGGGTGTGTGTTATCCTCCGCGGCTCGCGTGATCCATGTCATGGTGACAACCGGGATCCTTTGTGCGTCGTGGACCGTTGTCAATGCCGCGTGAGCTGCCTCTCTGGCCCGATGGGCGGTCCGTGAGGCACCGCCGGAGCCTGGTTCCGAACCCCTTCCCGGGCACCTCCATATCACGCTTCTGAACATGTTCAAGGGCCCGTTCGACCCCCGGGCGGGTCAACCGGGCCCTTGAAGTCGCTCTCGAGTGCCGAATTCCTTGTGAAGAACTTCACGAACTTTCCCGGCGGGCTGTCCCCGGGTGGCCCGGCTGAGCCTCCCGGAGACGCTCAAACGTGATCCATGCCTGCTCAGAAGCGGCTTACGCGACGGACCACGCGATGCCGTCGAGGATGTCGTGCTCGCTGACGACGACCTCCTCCGCGCCGATCCGCTCCATGATCGACAGCAGGACGAGGGCCCCCGCCCCGATCACGTCGACCCGGCCCGGGTGCATGGAGGGCACGGCCGCGCGCTCGGCGTGCGTGGAGCGCAGCAGCCACTCGGTGATCTCGCGGACCCGGTCGTGGGAGACACGGGAGTGGTGGATGGCGGCCGAGTCGTACTCGGGCAGCTCCTGGGCGATCGCCGACACGGTCGTCACGGACCCGGCGAGGCCCACCAGCGTGCGGGCCTCGCGCAGCGGGACCGTCTCCCCGGCGAGGTCGAGGGCGGCCTCGATGTCCGCCCGCATCGCCGCGATCTGCTCCTCGGACGGCGGGTCGCTCACCACCCCGTCCCGGACCAGGTGCCGCTCGGTCATGCGGACACAGCCGATGTCCACCGAGCGCGCCGCGCGCACCCGGTCGTCGCCGACGACGAACTCGGTCGAGCCGCCGCCGATGTCCACGACGAGGTAGGGCTTCGGCAGGTGATCGCGCCCGGCGAGTTCCTTGGTGGCGCCGGTGAAGGAGAACGCGGCCTCCTGGTCCCCGGAGATCACCTCGGGCTCGACGCCCAGGATGTCCAGCACGCCGCGCACGAACTCGTCCCGGTTCTCGGCGTCCCGGGAGGCGGAGGTCGCCACGAACCGCAGCCGCTCCGCCCCGTGCTCCTTGATGACCCCGGCGTACTCGCGGCAGGCCGCGAAGGTCCGCTGGAGCGCCTCGGGGGCGAGCCGGCCGGTGCGGTCGACGCCCTGCCCGAGCCGCACGATCGTCATCCGGCGGTCCAGGTCGGTCAGCTCCCCGGTGGCCGGGTCCGCGTCGGCGACCAGGAGCCGGATGGAGTTCGTACCGCAGTCCACGGCGGCGACACGGGTCACTGGGCGTCCTCCTCGACGGTCGTCACACACGCGCCCTTGCGCCACCACTGGGGCAGCATGGCCAGCGCCTCGTCGCCCAGGGGGTTCACACCCGGCCCCGCGGCCAGCGAGTGGGCCACCAGCACGTGCAGGCACTTCACCCGGTCCGGCATGCCGCCCGCGCTCGGGAAGTTCTTCAGCTCCTCGATCGCGTCACGACGCCGGATGTAGTCCTCGTGCGCCGCCCGGTACGCCGCGGCCAGCTCCGGGTCCGCGGCCAGCCGCTCGGTCATCTCCTTCATCACGCCGTTCGCCTCCAGCGTGCCGATCGCCGAGTTCGCCTTCGGGCACGTCAGGTAGTACAGCGTCGGGAAGGGCGTCCCGTCCGGCAGCCGCGGGGCCGTCTCGACGACGTCGGGCTGCCCGCACGGGCACCGGTGCGCGATCGCGCGCAGGCCCCGCGGGGGCCGGCCGAGCTGCTGCTTGAAGGCCTCGACGTCCGCGTCGGTGGGCTCGGTGCGCGGGGTGGTCGGCGGGGGCGTTTCCATGACTGTGTTCAGGCTGTCTTTCTGGGTTCAGGTCACTGGCTGGGGTCCGGGTTCACTGGTCGGAGGCGTCGGCCTTGTCGACCCCGTCCCAGACGTTCGAGTACCAGGGGCGGTCGGCCGCCCCGAGGTCGGAGTGCGACTGCTTCGCCGCGTGCGGGTCGACGACGATGAACCCCGTCTCCCCCGGCATGACGTAGTGCAACCGCTGCCGGATCTGCTGCTCCGCGTACGCGTCGTCCTGCCAGCGCGCCTTCTGGTCGCGCAGCCGTTCGACACGCTGCCGGGCCTGCTGCTGTTCGCGCTGGAGGTCGTCGATCTCGGCGCGCTGCGAGACGTACTCCCGCATCGGGTAGGCCAGGGCCACGATCAGCGAGCACATCACCAGGGCGAGCAGCGCGGCCCGGCCGGTCAGCCGGGAGCGGCGCGCCTGGCGCTTGGTCTGGGAGCGGTAGACCCGGGCCGCGGTCTGCTCGCCGAGCAACCGGATCCTGGTCGCGGTGGAGAACCGGTCCCGGTCCTTCACGGCCATGTCTGTCCGCCTCCCGCTCCGCCGTCATACGCGCGTACGTCCCCGGACACGGTACGGGACCGAGTACGGGGACGTACGTACGACGCTGCTACTTACGGGCCGGGTCAGCCCTTGAAGCGCGGGAACGCGCTGCGGCCGGCGTACACCGCGGCGTCGTCGAGGATCTCCTCGATGCGCAGGAGCTGGTTGTACTTGGCGACGCGCTCGGAGCGGGCCGGGGCACCGGTCTTGATCTGGCCGCAGTTGGTGGCGACGGCCAGGTCGGCGATGGTGACGTCCTCGGTCTCGCCGGAGCGGTGGGACATCATGCACTTGAAGCCGTTGCGCTGGGCCAGCTCGACGGCGTCCAGGGTCTCGGTCAGGGAGCCGATCTGGTTGACCTTGACCAGGAGCGCGTTGGCCGCGCCCTCCTCGATGCCGCGGGCCAGGCGCTCGGGGTTGGTGACGAACAGGTCGTCACCGACGAGCTGGACCTTGTCACCGAGCTTGGCGGTGATGGTCTTCCAGCCCTCCCAGTCGTCCTCGAACAGCGGGTCCTCGATGGAGACGAGCGGGTACGCGTCGACGAGCTCCGCGTAGTACTCGGTCATCTCGGCCGCCGAGCGCTCCTTGCCCTCGAAGGTGTAGACGCCGTCCTTGTAGAACTCGGACGCGGCGACGTCGAGCGCCAGGGCGATCTGCTCGCCGGGGGTGTAGCCGGCCTCGTTGATCGCCTCGAGGATGAGGTCGAGGGCCTCGCGGTTGGAGCCGAGGTTCGGGGCGAAGCCGCCCTCGTCGCCGAGGCCGGTGGCCAGGCCCTTCGACTTCAGGACCTTCTTCAGCGTGTGGTAGACCTCGGCGCCCCAGCGCAGGGCCTCGGAGAAGGACTCCGCGCCTACGGGTGCGATCATGAACTCCTGGATGTCCACGTTGGAGTCGGCGTGCGAGCCGCCGTTCAGGATGTTCATCATCGGCACCGGCAGCAGGTGCGCGTTGGGACCGCCCAGGTAGCGGAACAGCGGCAGGTCGCTGGCCTCGGAGGCGGCGTGGGCGACGGCGAGGGAGACGCCGAGGATGGCGTTGGCGCCGAGGGAGCCCTTGTTGTCGGTGGCGTCCAGGTCGAACATGGCCTGGTCGATCAGGCGCTGCTCGGTGGCGTCGTAGCCGACGAGCTCCGGGCCGATCTGCTCGATGACCGCGAGGACGGCCTTCTCCACACCCTTGCCGAGGTAGCGGTTCGAGTCGCCGTCGCGCAGCTCGATGGCCTCGAAGGCGCCCGTGGAGGCGCCGGACGGGACGGCGGCACGGCCGGTGCTGCCGTCGTCGAGGCCGACCTCGACCTCGACCGTGGGGTTGCCTCGGGAGTCCAGGATTTCCCGGGCTACGACGACGTCGATGGACGGCACGAGCATCTCCTTCTTCATGTGACGCGGGTACGCGGGCCGCGTGGACCCGGCGAGGCGCGGGCCGCGGTGGCTCGCGACATGAGCCTAACCGGCTCCGGGCGATCGGCCACCGGGTCGCCCACCCCATGGACAGAACCGAGAGTAAATTGTTTCCGAACGGAACAAAGCCGGTTCGCCAAGACCGGCAGAAAAAGACCGGCAGAAAAAACCCCGCCCCGGTGCGTCTCCCCCCGTACGCACCGGGGCGGGGTTTTT
>NZ_MUKA01000390.1 GCF_002150735.1 Streptomyces africanus | reverse complement strand
CGATGTTCCTCGGCTTCCTCGGGGCGATGCTCGCGTTCATCGCGATGTTCGCCGTGATCGCCGCCTATCTGCCGGAGCTGTACGAGCCGCGGGTGCGCTGCACGGGCGCCGCGGTCGGCTACAACCTCGGCGGGGTCGTCGGAGGCGCGCTCACGCCCATCGTGGCGACGGCGCTGGCCGAGCAGGGCGGGCGGGTGCCGTGGGGCGTGGCCGCGTATCTGACGGCGATCGCGCTGTTCAGCCTGGGGTGCTTCGCACTGTTGCCGGAGACGCGTCCGGTGCCGGTGGCGCCGGCTGCGGAGCCGGCTTCGGGGTGACCTTCGGGGCGATGCGCGTAAACGCTTGGGCGCCAGGGTCGTCCACCGTGCCGTGAGCGGCCTGCGCCGAGCGATCATGCGGTGATCGTCGCAGACGTGAAGAGGCCCCGCACTCCGGTCGTGGCGAGCCCCCTCACGCGTGCCGGCGAGGCTGTGCGAGTTCCCGCTCCGCCACGAGATCGCAGTTGGTGTACACCCGCTCGCCGATGCAGAGCGCGCCCAGTTGCTCGGCCATCCTGCTGGTCTCGGGGTCCTCGCTGTTGCGCATGGCCTCCTCGTAGG
>NZ_MUKA01000389.1 GCF_002150735.1 Streptomyces africanus | reverse complement strand
TGCGCATGGCCTCCTCGTAGGAGCCGAACTCGATCAGCGCCAGATAGCGGCGCGGATTGTCGCGGTCCTTGAGCAGCATCCGCTGTGCGGGGCCGCCCGGCCGGCCGGCGAAGCGCTTCGCCGCCTCGTCGAGCAGCTGCTCCATCTCGCCCAGGCGCTCGGTCTCGAAGTCGATGATCTGTACGAACTTCATGGCACCTCCAGCCGGCCACGGCGCCCCCGGGCCGGGGAACGCGCTCAAGAACAAACAAGCACCGGGACCGGTGGTCGGCAATTCGCCGGCCACCGGTCCCGGTGATGGTCGTTCCTCCGTCCGACGTGGTCAGACGTCGATGCTGTCCTTCGGAGCGCCTCCGCTCCGCCCCTGCGCCGCCTCGGCCGCCGCCGCCTGCTTCTTCGAAGCCCGCAGACTGGTGATCGTGGTGACGATCAGGACGGCGCAGATCACGCCGAGCGAGACCGGAATGCTGATCTCGGGCACGTGCACCCCGGACTCGTGCAGCGCGTGCAGCACCAGCTTCACGCCGATGAAGCCGAGGATGATCGACAGGCCGTAGCTGAGGTGGACCAGCTTCCTCAGCAGGCCGCCGATGAGGAAGTACAGCTGGCGCAGACCCATCAAGGCGAACGCGTTGGCCGTGAAGACGATGTACGGGTCCTGAGTCAGGCCGAAGATCGCGGGGATGGAGTCGAGCGCGAACAGCACGTCCGTGGTGCCGATCGCCAGCATCACGACCAGCATCGGGGTCATGACCCGCTTGCCGTTCTCCTGGATCCACAGCTTGGTGCCGTGGTAGCGGTCCGCCACACCGAAGCGGCGCTCGGCGGCCTTGAGGAGCTTGTTCTCCTCCCAGTCCTCGTCCTCCTCGTCCGCCCGGGCCTCCTGGATGAGCTTCCAGGCGGTCCAGATGAGGAAGGCGCCGAAGATGTAGAAGACCCAGGAGAAGCTGGCGAGGATCGCGGCACCGGCGGCGATGAAGATGGCCCGCAGGACCAGGGCTATGAGGACACCGATCAGCAGGACGCGCTGCTGGTACTGCGAGGGCACCGCGAACTTCGCCATGATCAGGACGAAGACGAAGAGGTTGTCGACGCTCAGGGACTTCTCGGTGATGAAGCCCGCGAAGAACTCGCCGGCGGGCTGGCCACCGCCGAACACCAGCAGGCCGAGCCCGAACAGCGCGGCGAGGACGATCCAGACGACCGTCCAGATCCCGGCTTCCTTGATCGATACGTCGTGCGGCTTGCGGCCGATGAAGAAATCGACCGCGATCAGGGCGGCAAGCCCCACGATGGTCAGGACCCATAGGGTCACGGAAACATCCACTGCGCCTCCGGCAGTCGTAACGGCAAATGTCAGCGTCGTCGCTGCCGGAGGTCTCTTCCACCCAAGGATGGGCCGACGCCCCGGGATCTGGCCTGATCCGTATTGACGGGTACGCCGCAGCAGACAGGGAGTACTCCCCTCCGTGCCGTCAACAGTACCCCAATCACCAAGAACAGGTAAAGCGCTTGGCAAAATAAATACCAAAGGCCCTGGTCAGAGTGGCGTCAGAGGGCTTTACACATACTTGGTACGGGCGGCCGCGACCTGGGTGAGCACCCGCTGGAGGACCTGGCTGCCCGGCGGCACGAGCGAGGGCTCGTACGTCCAGGCATGACCGACCCACGGGTCGGCGAGATGATCGTCGGGCACGGGGGTCAGTCGCAGCAGCGAACGCCACAGCGGGTCGAGCAAAGGCCCGTACCCGGACGACTCCTCGCGGTCGGCCACCATCATCAGATGGACGCCGAAGGCGGGGCCCTCGTCGGCGAGGTAGCGCAGCTGGTTCACGGCCCGGTCGTCGAAGCCGTGCGGGAAGTCGTTGACGATCAGCAGCTGCTGGGAGGTGTCGAAGCCCGGCGGGAGGGAGTCCGCGGCCCCTCCCCGCACCGCCATCTGCACCAGGTCGACCCGCTGGGTGAGCCGGCCCAGCACGTCCGCCACCCCTGCGGCGCCGAGCGCGGGCGGGGCCGCGAGCACACCGGTCTGCACAAGGGGCGCGAGCGGCTGCGCACCCGAGCCGGCCGGGTCGATGACGTGGACGGTGAACTCCCCCGCCGGGTAGACGGCGAGCAGCCGGGCCGCGTGCGCGACCGCCGTCTCCAGGGCGAGACGCCCCAGGGCGTGCGAGTCCGCGAACGAACCGTCGGACGAGCCGGTCCGGCCGCTGTCGATCCACAGGCCGCGCTCCAGCGGCAGCCGGACCAGCATCGGGATGCGGATCCGGTCGGCCTCGGGGAGATGGAGGTCGCCCAGGCGCAGGGCCATGGGGATCTCCATCGGTACCCGGTAGGCGTGCCAGACGGGGCTGTCCCAGCGGGCGTACGCCGGCGGAAGGGCGGGTTCGACGACCTCGGCCTCGGCCACGAGCTGGGTGAGGTCCCGGTCGAGGGCCTCGCCGGCCTGGGCGACGAGCTGGTCGTGCCGGGCGCGGGCCGCCTCCCGGGCGGCGTCGCCCTGCCCGCCGATCCGGCTGCGCGGGTCGGAGAGGACCTGCTCCAGCTCCTTGTCCATGCGGGACTCGGCGAAGTCGACGGCGCTGCGGTAGGCGGCGGTGCTGCGGGCCAGGTCCTCGAACATGCCCCACACCTGGTTGTAGAGCCGCTCGTCCATGGACCAGCCGGTCGCGTCGCCCGCGACGGGCTGGGCAGGCTGCCCCGGTGCGGCCGGGGGTGCGGTGGGCGGCGGCGGGGGCGGAGCGGCGTTCTGGCGGCGCGGGTGGCTGTAATCGATCGGGCCGCCCGCGGTGGGCGCGGACGGCTGGGTGACGGCGTCGGGGTCCGGGGCCGCGCCGGGATACGACGGCGTCTGCGGCGCGGGCTGCCCCGGCCCACCGGGCGTCTGATCGCCGTACGGCGTCATCGGTGGTGTCTGCCCCGGCTGAGGCGCGGCGCCGCTCTGGTCCGGGCCGAGGGCCGGGGCCGCCGTCTGCCGGGAGCGGTCGCCGTCCGCCGTGCGCGGCGGAGGGGCCTGCACCGAGCGGGCCAGCCCCTGGGCCACCGCGTCGTGGATGCTGCCGGCGAGTCGGCGGGCCTCGGGCAGGCCCTGGTCGGTGAGGAGTTCGGCGAGGCCGCCCGCGTAGCCCTGGCCGACGGCGCGCACCTTCCAGGCGCCCTGCCGGCGGTAGAGCTCCAGGGCGACGACCGCCGACTCGGCCTCCAGGCCGGTGATGGTGTAGCTGGCGATCTCGGCGCCGTCGAGGCCGGTGACGGCGACGAACGGGGCGGCCACGGCACCGAAACGGGCCGGGCCCGCCCCGGCGGCGGGCAGGGCGAGCAGCACACCGACACGGTGGACGGCCTCCGGCACGGCGTCCAGATCCACGGCGAGGCGATGGTCGGCGGCGGCCTGCCGGGACACCTCGAGACCCGCCTGGGTGGGCGCACCCGGGTGGGCGACCCACTGCGCCCCGTGGATCCGGCCGTTCTCGTCGCTGAGCGCGGCCGCGGCCACGATCGGCGTGCCGGCCGAGATCCGGATCTCGAGGCGGGCCTGGGAGAGCGGGTGGTTCTGCCCCCGCACCAGCTCGGCCGTCATCGCCTTCTCCCCCTGTGTCGTTGTGTGGTGTCGTGTGCCGCTCGCCTGCCCGCCCCGGCCTGTTGACCCGGGAGCGTCAGAGGACGGGCAGGATCGCCGGCATGAGGTCCTGGAAGGTGCGGCCGTTGGCCGGGTTGCCGAGGGCCGTCATCGTCCAGCCCGGGCCCGAGCGGTGCACCTTGGCCATGATCTGGGCCGTGTACTGGCCGCCGCCGGCCAGGGTGTAGCGGGCGAGCTCCTGGCCGTTCGTCTCGTCGACCAGGCGGCAGAACGCGTTCTGCACCTCCTGGAACGTCTGGCCCGTGAAGGAGTTCACAGTGAAGACGATCTGGTCGATGTGGACCGGGACGCGCGAGAGGTCGACGAGGATCGCCTCGTCGTCGCCGCCCTGGCCGACACCGCCGACGAGGTTGTCACCGGTGTGGCGCACCGAGCCGTCGTCGCTCACCAGGTGGCGGAAGAAGACGACGTCGACGGGCTGCTTGTCGGCGAACAGGACGGCCGAGGCGTCGAGGTCGATCTCTCGCGTCCGCGAGCCGAACAGGCCGCGTCGGGGAGCCGCCTGCCAGCCGAGACCCATGCGCACCGCGGTCAGGCTGCCGCCGTCGTTCTTCTGCAGACTGATGGCCTGACCCTTGGTCATGTTGACGGTCACGCGCTGATCCCCTCTCGGACGTCCCCTGTTGCCGCGCAGTCGCGGTTGATCAGAACATTACGCAGGGGCACTGACAGTGACGTACCCCGGTCCGCACTTTGTGTCGGTCTTGCAACACTGCGCGTACGGGGCCCGCTGTCAGGCCAGGCCCGCCTCCTTCATCTGGCGCAGTTCCTTCTTCATCTCGGAGACCTCGTCGCGCAGCCGGGCCGCGATCTCGAACTGGAGGTCCGCGGCGGCGGCCCGCATGCGTGCGGTCAGCTCCTCGATCTGCTCGCCGAGTTCGGCCGCGGGGCGGTCGGTCGGCACCGTCTCCTTGGCCTTGCCCTTGCCCCTGGCCGTCTTGGCGCCCTCGGCGTCCCTGCCCAGGGAAGGCACCGGCGCCTTGGTGCCCCCGCCGTCCTTCTTCGCCTTGCGGTAGCCCGAGCCGAGCAGCTGCTCGGTGTCGATGTCCTCGCGGGCGATCTGGGCGACGATGTCGTTGATCTTCTTGCGGAGGGGCTGGGGGTCGATGCCCCGCTCCCTGTTGTACGCGACCTGCTTCTCCCGGCGCCGGTTGGTCTCGTCGATGGCCTTCGCCATCGCCGGGGTGATCTTGTCCGCGTACATGTGGACCTGGCCGGAGACGTTGCGCGCGGCGCGGCCGATGGTCTGGATCAGGGAGGTGCCGGAGCGCAGGAAGCCCTCCTTGTCGGCGTCCAGGATCGCCACCAGGGACACCTCGGGCAGGTCGAGGCCCTCCCGGAGGAGGTTGATGCCGACCAGCACGTCGTACTCACCGGCGCGCAGCTCACGCAGGAGTTCGACACGGCGCAGGGTGTCGACGTCGCTGTGCAGATAGCGCACCTGGATGCCCAGCTCCAGGAAGTAGTCCGTGAGGTCCTCGGCCATCTTCTTGGTGAGCGTGGTGACCAGGACGCGCTCGTCCTTCTCGGTGCGCTGCCGGATCTCGTGCACCAGGTCGTCGATCTGACCCTCCGTGGGCTTGACGACGACTTCCGGGTCGACGAGGCCGGTGGGCCGGATGATCTGCTCGACGACTCCGTCCGAGCGGGAGAGCTCGTAGGCGCCCGGGGTCGCCGACAGGTAGACCGTCTGGCCGATGCGCTCCTGGAACTCCTCCCATTTCAGCGGGCGGTTGTCCAGGGCGGAGGGCAACCGGAAGCCGTGGTCGACGAGGGTGCGCTTGCGGGAGGCGTCGCCCTCGTACATGGCGCCGATCTGCGGGACCGTGACGTGCGACTCGTCGATGACGAGGAGGAAGTCGTCCGGGAAGTAGTCCAGCAGGGTGTTGGGCGGGGAGCCGGGCAGGCGGCCGTCGAAGTGCATCGAGTAGTTCTCCACGCCGGAGCAGGAGCCGATCTGGCGGAGCATCTCGATGTCGTACGTCGTGCGCATCCTCAGGCGCTGGGCCTCCAGGAGCTTGCCCTGCTTCTCCAGCTCGGCGAGGCG
>NZ_MUKA01000388.1 GCF_002150735.1 Streptomyces africanus | reverse complement strand
GACGCCGTTGAAGGCGCGGGAGGCCGCGTGCAGGGAAAAGCAGATCTGCTGGTCCAGGCGGAGCCAGTCGTCGTCCGGCGTGTTCATGCTCCCAGGGTACCTTGTGTCCGTCATTCAATTGCGCACAACTTAATTGTGTGCTCTAATTCTGGGTGTCGGGCGGCCCGGAAGCGGACCGCCGAACCATGACGTGAGAGGGAAGGTTTTCCATGGACGCGCTCTACACCGCTGTCGCCACCGCCACCCACGGCCGCGACGGCCGCGCCGTCAGCTCCGACGGCGTGCTGGACCTCGCGCTGGGCGTGCCCCAGTCGATGGGCGGCAACGGCCAGGGCACCAACCCCGAGCAGCTCTTCGCCGCCGGGTACGCCGCCTGCTTCGGCAGCGCCCTCGGCCTCGTCGGCCGCCAGGCCAAGGTCGACGTCAGCGACGCCGCCGTGACCGCCGAGGTCTCCATAGGCAAGCAGGGCGAGGGCTTCGGGCTCGCCGTCACCCTCCGCGTGGAGCTCCCCGACAGCGTCGACGAGACGACCGGCCGCAAACTGGTCGAGCAGGCCCACCAGGTCTGCCCGTACTCCAACGCCACCCGCGGCAACATCGACGTCGACCTGGTCATCGAATAAGCAATCGAGTAAGCACCGTCACCCCCCGACCCGCGCCAGCACCTCCCCCGTCCGTCTGCTCCACGCCACCACCACGGCCTCCTCGGGCACCGGGTGCCAGCGCGTCAGCAGCAGCCAGCGCACGTGATAGCGGCGGACGACGGCGGCCCGCTCGGCGCGGGTCGAGTCGCGGGCCAGGTAGGCGCGCACGTCAGCCGCCCGGCGCCGCCGCTCCCGCTCGTCGAGGGCGGGGTCGGGCCAGATGGGCGCGGCCAGGTTCGGTCCGTACCCGGCGATGGAGTGGCCGGCCAGATACCCGTCGGTGATCACCACCTCGCCCGGCCCGATGTGCCGCGCCGCCCAGTCGTACGACGGCCAGCGCGTCGGCTGCGTGAACCCCACCGGGTCGACCGAGCGCGGCACGACCGCCCCGGCGTGCACGGTGACGAACCCGACGCACACCCCGGCCGCCGCCGCCCCGCCCAGCACCCGCCGGGCCCGCCGCCACGGCCGGGGCGCCGCCAGCTCCACCGCCAGCGCGAACTGCAGCGGCACCAGCACCGCCCACAGGGCCCGGGCGTACGTGTAGTGCCCGCTCACCCAGCCGTACGCCACCAGCAGGCCCTCCAGCACGAACATCAGCACCAGCGGGTCCCGCACCGGCCCGCGGGCCCGCACCCACAGCGCGGGCAGGCCGAGCAGCGCCAGCCAGGAGTTGGCGAGCATCCCCTCGTACAGCCGCCGGTGCATCGCGTCCATGCCGGTGTCGCCCACCAGCGTCAGGACGTCGTAGTACGGCCACGACACGGCGACCGCCGCACAGGCCCCGCCGGCGAGCACCCAGCGCGCCACGACCGGCCGGGACCACCCCCGCTGCCGCGACGCCACGATCGCCACCGCCCCGACGAGCGCCGAGGCCGCCGTGACGGGATGGGTGAGCAGGATCAGCCCGTACAGGGCGCCGATCCCGGCATACCCCCACCAGCCGCCGAGCCCGCTCGGGCCGACGAAGCGGACGGCGGGGGCGTCGTCCCGGGCGCGCACGCAGGTCCAGGCCCACGCCCAGAACGTCACGCCGATCGCGACCGCCGACGGATAGCCCAGGTTCGTCGTCATCGACATCAGGCCGAGGTAGCCGCTCCACAGGATCCGCGCGGTGCCCCACAGCAGCGTCATGAACAGCAGCGCCAGGACCGGCGCCCACGGGCGCGGGGTGAGGGCCCGGACGAAACGGCCGGTCCCCGTCAGCAGCACCAGCAGGTGCACCGGCCCGGCGAGCTTCACGACCGCCCAGCCGGACAGCCCCGTCAGCCGCGCCAGGACGCCCTGGGCGACGGCGTACGGCCCGTAGTACGGGCTGCCCTCGCCCGGCAGATCGGCCATGGTGTGGGCCGGGTGCAGCAGGTCGGCCTTGAGACGCTCGACGACCGCCGCGTGCTGCCCGGCGTCGCAGCACAGTGGGACCCGCCAGTACGCCAGCGTCATCACCAGCCAGAACAGGGCGCCGAAGAACTGGTACGGGGTCGGGCGCCCCATGCGGCCGGCGCGCAGCGCCGTCGCGCCGCGCACGGTCCGCCGGACGAGGACGTGGGCGCTCACCGGACTGTCGGGAGGGGGAGGGACTGGGGCATGCGCCGAATGTTCCCGCCCGTCCCGCGGGCCTGACCCCGGGTCACTTCATCGGGTGAGGCGACTGCACCCACCTGCCGATTCACCCGCCTGCCGCCGTCAGTCGCACAGCGCCCGCTCCGCCGCGGCCGGCCAGCGCGCGAACCGGAACCGCGTCCGCTCGGCGGCCCCCGTGAGGTTCCGCCAGAACCGCTCGGCGGTGAGCGGCGCGCGCACCGACTCCTTCAGCTCGGCCAGCTCGCCGCAGCCCAGCGCGGCCCGGGCCGCCTCGACCGCCTCCCGCGGGGCCCCGGCCCGCAGCAGATCGCGCTGCGGCGGGTGCCGCACCGCCCACTCCGCGAAGACCCAGTAGTTGCGCAGGAACTTCTCGTGCCCGGGCCAGCTCCACCGCTCCAGCGCGAGATGCGCGCCGACGGGACTGGCCAGCCCCCAGGCGTCGTTGACATAGGCGTCGAGCGGCGCCGCGGCTCCCGTGACGCCGAGGTGACGTCCCACGATCACCACGTGGTACGGGGAGTCCTCGCGCATCGGCGTGGCGTGCAGCCGGCGCGCGGCGTCGAAGTACAGCAGGGTCGGCCGGGGCGCCCGCGCGGCCCGCGCCAGCATGCCGCGCCCCTCCGGCAGGGCCGGCCAGTTGGCCACCCAGGTGGCGGTGCGCACCGGGTTGTGGTCGCCGAGGCCCTCCACGTCGGAGCTGCGCACGTTGAACGAGCCGGGCGTGGTGCGCACGTCGAACGGCGCCCGCAGCGGGCTGACCGCCGCGCACAGCCACACCGCCAGCAGCGCGCTCGCGACAGCCGTGAACCGGGTCGCGGGGACGACCAGCACCGGCAGGAGCAGCAGCAGAAGCGCGGGCAGGATCATGCGGGCGTGCATGTAGTCGCCGCCGACCCGGACGACGTACCCGGCGAGCAGCGCACCCGCCGCGAGCGGCGCCAGCAGCACCGCGAGCGAGGCCCGCCCCGGGGCGCGGTCCCGCCCTGCCGGCCCGGTGCGCCGCACGAGGAGGACGGCCAGCGCGGCGAGCACGGGCACGACGGGCCACAGCCAGTAGGGCCCGAGCGTCTCCTGCACATAGCCGGCGCCCCGGCCCCAGTCGCTGGCGCTCGCCTCCTTGGCGATGGCGGGCAGCGGCACCAGGACCCCGTAGTACCCGGCCCGGAACACCTCGTACGCCAGCGGCAGCGCCACCGCCGAGGCCGCCATCGCCGCCGTGCCCCGGCGGGACGGGCGCAGCACCCACCACTGCGCCGCCAGGAAGCACACCGTGACCACCGCCAGATCGGGCCGGACCAGCGGCCCCAGCCCGAACACGAACGCGGCGGCGCACGTCACCCGGGCCTGCCGACCCCTCCGGGTGCCCGTCAGCAGCCACCACGACAGGCCGGTCCAGAAGGCGCCGAGGCCGCTCTCCAGGCCGGAGGTCATGTACGACCAGAACGGCGGCACGGCCAGCAGCACGAACACACCCGCGGGAAGCAGCAGCCCCGCGCCCCGGTGCAGCCGGCCCGTGGCGTACAGGGCGAGCCCGAACCCGGCCGTGCTCAGCAGCAGCCCGAGCCCGACCGCGAGGAACGCCGGATCCTCGCCGGTGACCCAGGTGGCGAGCGCGAGCAGCCACTGCCACAGGGTGCCGGTCGAACTCTCCGCCCGCTCCCCGACGTTGAACACCGGCCCGTTGCCCGCCAGGATCTGCCGGACCGGGCGCAGGTAGATCAGCCCGTCGTCGCAGATCCAGCGCCGCCGGTAGCCCAGCACGAACAGGGCCGCGGTCGGTACGGCGACCAGGGCCGCGTGCCACCAGTGCACCGGCCGCAGCCGCTCGACGACGGCCGGCCGGGCCGAGGAGGCCCGCTGGCCGGGCAGGGAGGGAACGGCCTCGGGGGTGGCGGGAGTCGTCATCGCTCGATCAGCGCCCCGGACCGGGCAGGCAGCCCTGGGGTGCGGCGGGCCGCGGGCAGCAGCGCACCGCCCCGCTCGCCCAGCATCAGCAGCCGTACCACCCGCTCGGCGGCCTGCCCGTCCTCGAACTCGCAGTACCGGTCCCGGAAGTCCGCCCGCAGCCGCGCCGACTCCGCGTCCTGCCAGGTGCCGGACGCGAACAGCCAGGCCAGCTCCCGATAGGAGCGCGACACATGCCCCGGCGCGTCGGCCGTGACGTCGAAGTAGGCGCCCCGGCTCGCCGTGAACGCGCCCCAGTCGTCGGCGTGCACCACGACCGGCCGGTCCAGGAGGACGTAGTCGAACATCAGGGCGGAGTAGTCGGTCACCAGCGCGTCGGAGGCGAGCAGCACATCCTCGACGTGCGGCTCGTCGGTCGCGTCCACCACCACCCCCCGCCGGTGCAGGTCGGCGAGGCCCAGGCCGCGTGCCACGCCCTGGGCCAGCGACGGGTGCAGGCGGACGACGAGCGTGTGGCCGGGGCCGAGGTCCGCGGCGAACCGGGCCAGGTCGAACCGGTCCACGTGCCCGCCCCGCCGGTAGTCGCGCCGGGTCGGCGCGTACAGCACGACCGTGTGATCAGCGGGGATGCCGAGCCGCTCACGCACGGCCCGGCCCCGCTCCGGGCCGGCGCCGACCAGCACGTCGTTGCGCGGGCTGCCGGTCCGCAGCGAGGTGAAGTGGCACGGGTACGCCCGCTCCCAGGCCCGCTCCGCGTGCCGCCCCGCGACCAGGCTGTAGTCCCAGCGGTCGGCGCGGCGCAGCATCTGCGGCACGTCGAAGCCGTGCCGGGCGCCCGGCTTGGTCAGCAGATCGGCGCCCATGTACTTGAGCGGGGTGCCCTGGTGGGTGTGGATGTGGACGCTGCCGGGCCGCTTGGCCAGGGTGCCGGGCCAGTTGACGTTGTTCACCCAGTACGTGGCGCGCGCCATGACCTCGTGGTAGCGCCGCGAGCCCGGCGTCACATGGTCGGTGCCGGGCGGCAGCGCGTCCACCGCGTCCTCCCGGACCACCCACACGCCCCGGATGTGCGGGGCGAGCTCGCGCGCCTTGGCGTGGATCGCGGCCGGGTCGCCGGACACGCCCCGGTGGTGGGTCGCCGAGTAGACGGCGAGGTGCGGATCGAGGGGCAGCTTCGACTGGGCCCGGTACCAGGTGCGCACGGCGGTCTCCGACGCCTTCCGCGCCACCCGCCGCTGCCCGCCCAGGACGGCCGCGCGCACGTCCCGCAGTCCCCGCACCGCCGCGTACGACGCGTAGGGCGCCGACGCCAGCAGCCGCATCTCGACCCCGCGCCAGCCGTCCGGCTCCGGGAAGCCGCCCTCGGGGAGGTGACGGCGGTGGAAGGAGCGGATCTCACGGTAGAAGTCGCCCCGGTCCGCGGGCCGCACCCGGTCCTGGCGGGACAGCACGAACAGCATGTGGTCCAGGGCCCGCTCCAGGAGCAGCGGCCGGGCCCAGTCGAGGTCGGGGCGCTGCTCCAGGAACGCGAACAGGCCCTCGTACTGCGGGAAGATCTCGAAGTGCCGGCGCCCCGGCGTCTTGGTGATCGCGCCCTGCCGGCGCTGCCGGTACTCCACCCCGATCCGGTCCAGGCAGGCGATGCGGTCCGCCAGCACCATCGACCGGTAGGTGACCGGCGCGTCCTCGTACAGCCCCGGCGCGTACCGCAGGCCGTGCTCCTGGAAGAAGGACCGGCGGTACGCCTTGTTCCAGGCGACCAGGAAGAGGTTCAGGTACTGCGGGCTCTCCCGGACGGTGAAGGTGTCCGTGCCGGCCGCGGCCAGCAGGTCCGCCGCCTCGCTGCGCCCGCCCCGGCCCCACCAGTACGTGCGCACGTGGTCGAAGACCAGGATGTCCGGCTCGCCGGTCGCATCGAGGCGCGCGGCGACGGCCGCCAGCAGGCCCGGCGTGTAGTGGTCGTCGCTGTCGAGGAAGAGGACGTAGTCGCCGGCCGCCTGCTCCAGACCGGCGTTGCGGGCCCGGCCGAGGCCCACGTTCTCGGGCAGGTGCAGCACCCGCACCCGGGCGTCGCGGGCCGCGTACTCGTCGAGGATCGCACCGCTGCCGTCCGGCGAGCGGTCGTCCACGGCGATCACCTCGAAGTCGCCGTACGACTGGCCGAGCACCGAGTCGAGACACTCGCGCAGGAAGCCCTGCACCTTGTAGACGGGGACGATGATGCTGAAGCGGGGCACTTCTTCGGTCAGCTCCTCACGAGGGTGGCGGCGGGGGCCGGGACGCGCTCCGCGAGCGGGATCACGGGCGGGATCGACTCGGGCGGCTGACCCAGCAGCACCCGGCGTACGACGCGCTCGGCGGCCCGCCCGTCGTCGAACTGGCAGAAGCGCTCACGGAACGCGGCGCGCAGGGCCGTGGCGGACCCGTCCGCCCAGGTGCCGTCGCGGAAGACGGCCGCCAGTTCCTCGGGCGTGCGGGCGACCCGGCCGGGCGGGATGCGCATCAGGTCGAAGTAGACGCCCCTCAGCTCCCGGTAGACGTCCCAGTCGTCGGCGTACACGACGATGGGCCGGTCCAGGTTGGCGTAGTCGAACATGATCGACGAGTAGTCGGTGATCAGGGCGTCGGCGGCCAGGCACACGTCCTCCGAGGAGCGATGCCCGGTGACGTCGATGATCCGGCCGCCGCCCCGGCTCGCCCCCTGGTCGTAGAAGTAGTGGGCGCGCAGCAGCACCACGTAGTCGTCGCCGATCGCCTCGCAGAACTCCGCCAGGTCCAGACCCGAGGCGAAGCCGGTGGCGTAGTCGCGGTGCGTGGGCGCGTAGAGCAGGGCCTTCTTGCCGTCCGGGACGCCCAGCTCCTTGCGGACGCGGGCGACGTCCTCGGCGGACGCCGTGCAGTAGACGTCGTTGCGCGGATAGCCGTACTCCAGGGTCTCGTGCGCGCCGGGGAACGCCTTCTCCCACATCTCGGTGGAGTGCCGGTTGGAGGTGAGGTTGTAGTCCCAGCGGTCGACCCGGGCCAGCAGCTTGGCGAAGCTCCCGGTCGCCGCGGCCACCACGGGGTAGGTCGCCTGGTCGGCGCCCATCTTCTTCAGCGGTGTGCCGTGCTGCGTCTGCAGGTGCACACTGCCGGGGCGTTTGACGACGGCGTCCGCGAAGTTGGCGTTGTTGACCAGGTACTTGGCGCGGGCCAGCACCCGCCAGTACGTCCGGCTGCCGATCACCGCGTACTCCACGTCCGGCGGCATGGCGTCCACCGCCTCCGGCTCCACCAGGAACACCGAGCGCAGGTGCGGGGCGAGTTCGCGGGCCTTGGCATGGATCGCGGCCGGGTTGCAGGCGTAGCCGCGGCCCCAGTACGCGCAGTACACGACCAGGTTCTCGTCGAGGGGCAGACGCAGGGCCGCCGCGTACCGCAGGCGGGTGCGCAGCCCTCTCGGGCGCGGGAGCAGCGCGGCGGCTCCCGCGGCCCGCCGGTTGGCGGCGCGCAGGGTGCGGAACGCGGCGTACGATCCGGCCGCCAGCAGCCGGTGCTGGACACCGAGGCTGCCGCCCGGCGGCCGGTAGCCCGCGGGGCGGTGCCGCCGGTAGAGCGCGCTCGCCCGGCGGAAGAAGGCACGCCGCCCGGCCGGCAGCCGCCGGGGATGGGCGGCCGTCTTCAGCACGGCGGCGAAGAGCTGCTCGAACAACGGCCCCAGCCGGTCCGCGGGCAGCCCCTGCTCCACGGCCCGCGTCAGCACCAGCTCGGTCTGGTCGAGCAGCTCGGCGTGGTGTTCTCCCGGCAGGTTGAGGCGGTTGCCCTGCCGGCGCAGCAGATGCCGGACGACGACCGCGCGCAGGGCCGCCACCCGCTCCGCCCGCAGGGTGACGAGACCGCCGAACCCGGTGTCGGTGAAGTGGTCCCCGGGGAAGACGAGGCCCTGCTCGGTGAGGAAGGACCGGCGGTAGGCCGCGCTCCACGCCGGCAGCGCCACGCCCGTCAGCCGCGGGACCCGGCCGGGGGAGAAGGCCCCGTCCGGAGTCCCGGCGAGCAGGGGCGCGGCCGGGTTGACCGGCTCGCCCTCCCACCAGGGGGTGCGCTCGTGCTCGAAGTACAGGACGTCGACGTCGCCGACCGCGCCCAGCCGGGCGTCCAGCGCCGCCAGCGCCCCCGGGACCAGGACGTCGTCCCCGTCGAGGAACAGCACATGGCCGCCGACCGCCGACCGCAGCCCGGTGTTGCGCGCCCCGGCCAGACCGGCCGCCGGCGGCGAGTGCACCGGCGTCACCCGGGAGTCCCGCTCGGCGTACCCGGCGACGACGTCCGCCGCGGGCGAGTCGGGCGCGTCGCACACCGGGATCAGCTCGAAGTCGCCGAACGACTGGGCGAGGATCGAGTCCAGCGCCTGGGACAGCCGGCCCGCGACCCCATGGGACGGGACGACGATGCTGAAGCGGGGCATTCTGCTCTTTCTGTCGAGGGGCGAGGCTCTGCCGGGGGGGCGAGGGGCTGTGGAAGCGAACAGCCGCGTCAGGCGACGCGACCACGGCGTCCCGGCCTCCCGGACGGGCGCCAGGAGGGCGGCCGGCTCGGGGTCGGCCGCGACGGGCTGGAGGGCATGCGGACTCCCACGCGCGACAACCGGGCTCAGAGGAGGTCGGTGACGACGGGCGGACCGGCCGGCTGCGGCACCGTGGTGAGCGGCTCGCGCACCAGCGAGGCCGCCGCCGACGGCACCGGCCGGCGCTCGTCGAGCGGCACGACCGGCGGCAGGTCCGACTCCCCGAGGACGACCCGGCGCACGACCCGCTCGGCGGCCCGGCCGTCGTCGTAGGTGCAGAACCGCTCCCGGAACGCCGAGCGCAGCTGGGCCGACCGGGAGCCGCGCCAGTGGCCGGTGGCGAAGATGTCGATCAGCTCGTCCTCGCCGCGCGCAACCGCGCCCGGCGGGAAGGAGCGCAGGTCGAAGTAGGTGCCGCGGGCCGCGTCGTACGCCTCCCAGTCGTCGGCGTGGATCACGATCGGCCGGTCGAGGTTGGCGTAGTCGAACATCAGCGAGGAGTAGTCCGTGACCAGGGCGTCCGAGGCCAGGCACAGCGACTGGACACTCGGATGGTCGCTGACGTCCACGACCCGGCCGCAGGTGCCGGCCAGCGGGGCGTCGTAGGCGTGGTGGGCGCGGGCCAGCACCATGAAGCGCGGGCCCAGGCGGCGCACGATCCGCTGGAGGTCGAGGGCGTGGCGCTGGGAGCGGCGGTAGTCGCGGCGGGTCGGCGCGTAGAGGATCGCCACCGTGCCCTCCGGGATGCCGAGCGAGGAGCGCAGCCGGGCCACGTCCGCCGGGGTCGCCCTGCGGAACACGTCGTTGCGGGGACAGCCGTACTCCAGCGTGGTGTAGCGGCCGGGGTGGACGCGCTCGTGGGTGAGGGTGGTGTGGCGGTTGGCGGACAGCAGGTAGTCCCACTGGTCGACGCCCTTGAGCAGCCGGGCGAAGTCCCTGCCCCGCGCCGCCGCCGGGCGCTCCTGGAGGTCGAGGCCGATGTGCCCCAGCGGGGTGCCCTGCCCGGTCTGGATCAGGGTCTGGCCCCGGCGCTTGACCAGGCGGTGGTCGAAGTCGGTGTTGCTGACCAGGTAGGCGGAGCGGGCGAGTGCCGTCCAGTAGGCGGCCGTGCCCGGGACGAGGCGGCGCGTGCCCGGCGGGATCGTGTGGTGGTGCTCGGGACGGGCGATCCACGCCGTGCGGATGTGCGGCGCGAGATCGCGGAACGCGGACTCCAGCGCCCCCGGGTTGCAGCAGTGGCCACGGCCGTCGTAGGCGGCGAAGACGGCCCGGTCGGCGCGCAGCGGGAGACAGCGCTGGACGCGGTAGTGCAGCCCGAGCGCGGCGGACCGCACGCCGCACAGCACCTTCCCGGTGGTCCGCGCGACGCGGCGGTGCAGGGCAGAGGCCAGCTGGAGCGCGCGGTAGGTGCGGTGCAGGCCGAAGCGGATCAGGGTGTGGTGGATCCGGCAGCGCAGGGGGACGGGGAGGCCGGGGGTGCGGTAGCGGCGGTAGTGGGCGCGGGCCCGGCGCATGAAGTCCGCGTGCGTGCCGCGGGGCAGCCGGTCCCGTCGCGCGTACACGATCGCCAGATGATGGACCATGCGGCGGAACAACACCGGCCGCCACCGGGCCAGTTCGGGCCGCTCCTCAAGAAACGCGAACACCCGGTCGTACTGCTCGAAGACGTCGAAGTGCCGCTCGCTGGTGGTGCGCAGGATGCTGCCCTGCTGTCGCTGCCGGTAGTGCACGCAGACGCGGTCGAGGGTCGCGATCGACTCCGCGGTCATCAGCACCGGGTACGTCCACGGCGTGTCCTCGTAGTACCCGGGCGGGAAGGCGAACCCCTGCTCCTCGACGAACTCCCGCCGGTAGGCCTTGTTCCAGGCGACCATCAGCAGCCGCAGCAGGCCCGGCCGGTCCTCCAGGCGGAACGGGGCCGGGCCCTGCTCGGTGAGCTGGAGGGACGCCTGGTTGCGGACCGCCTCCCCCGTCCAGTAGGTGCGCGCGTAGTCGAAGACGAGGACGTCCGGCTCGCCGGTCTCCTTCAGCCGGTCGGCGATGGACCGCAGCGCGTCGGGCGTGAGGGTGTCGTCGCTGTCGAGGAACAGCAGGTAGTCGCCGCTCGCGTGGGACACGCCGGCGTTTCTCGCGCGGCCCAGGCCGACGTTCTGCGGCAGATGGACGGGGTGGACGCGCGCGTCGCGGGCGGCGAACTCGTCGATGATCGCGCCGCACCCGTCCGGCGAGCAGTCGTCGACGACGATCAGTTCCAGATCGGGACAGGACTGGGAGAGCACCGATTCGAGGCACTCGTGCAGGTACGCCTGAACCTGGTACGCGGGGACAATGACACTGAACCTGGGCAAGAGGCCATCCATCGGTCGGCGCGGGCGTTCGGCCCGGGAACGGCCGATGGGCCGAGTTGGTTACGGCGACTACGGCATCCGGGGGAACGCACGAGGGGCGGACCACGCCCGGTCCGCCCCTCCAAGTTCCTTGCCCTGGACGCTACTTGACGGCTCCCGCCATCACACCGGACACGAACTGCCGCTGGAACGCGAAGAAGACGGCCAGCGGGACCACCATCGAGATGAACGCGCCGGGTGCCAGCACGTCGATGTTGTTGCCGAACTGCCGTACCTGCGTCTGGAGTGCGACCGTGATCGGCTGGCTCCCGGAGTCCGAGAAGATCAGCGCGACCAGCAGGTCGTTCCACACCCACAGGAACTGGAAGATGCCGAGGGCGGCGATCGCCGGGGCGCCGAGCGGCATCACGACACGGAAGAACAGCCGCAGTTCACCCGCCCCGTCCAGGCGCGCCGCCTCCAGCAGCTCCCTCGGGATCTCCGCGAAGAAGTTCCGCAGCAGGAACACCGCGAACGGCAGACCGAAACCGACGTGGAAGAACACCACGCCGAGCACCGAGCCGAAGATGCCGATGGTGCCGAAGAGTTCGGCGATCGGGATCAGCGCGACCTGCACCGGCACCACCAACAGGCCGACCACGCCCAGGAACCACCAGTCCCGGCCCGGGAACTCCATCCAGGCGAAGGCGTAGCCCGCCAGCGAGCCGATGATCACGACCAGCAGCGTCGCCGGCACGGTGATCCACACCGTGTTCAGCAGCGAGCTGGTGATGTCCTCGTTCTCCAGCAGCTTCCGGTAGCTGTCGAAGGTGATCTGCGAGGGCTCGGTGAACACCTTCCACCAGCCGCTCGCCGCGATGTCCTCCGGTGAGCGGAGACTGGACAGCAGCAGACCGATCGTCGGCACCAGCCAGAACAGGCCGACGACGATGAGGAACACCCGCACCAGCCCACCGCTGACGCCCTCGGCGAGCCGGGACCCCAGCGACTGCTTCGTCTTCATCGCCGCACCTCCCGCCTCAGCCGCCTTACGTTGAACCACATCACCGGGATCACGAGCAGCAGCAGGAACACCGAGATGGCGCTGGCGATGCCCGGCTGGTCCTCGGAGAAGCCCTTGCGGTACAGCTCCAGGGCGAGGACGTTCGCGTCGTCCTGGGAGGATCCGGGGGCGATGATGAAGACCAGGTCGAAGACCTTCAGCACGTTGATCATCAGGGTGACGGTGACGACCGCGAGGACCGGCGCCAGCAGCGGCACCGTGACCCGTCTGAACACCTGCCACTCACTCGCGCCGTCGACCCTGGCCGCTTCCAGGAGTTCGCGCGGCACGCCCGCGAGCCCGGCCGCGATCAGCACCATCGCGAAGCCCGCCCACATCCAGATGTACGAGCCGATGATGGACGGGGTGACCAGGGACGGGCCGAGCCAGTCCAGGCCGTTGTACGGCTCCTTGAAGTTGCTGTCCGGCAGCCGGAGCAGGGCTCCGTCGGCCGAGGCCGGCAGGGTGAAGGTGCCGTCGTCGCCGGCCGTGGTGGAGGCCACGACCTTGTCGTCCTTGACCGCCTCGATCCTCATGCCGGCATAGCCCAGTTCGGACGCATCGACGCTGTTCAGCTTGCCGACGCCCTTGCCCCGCGTGAAGTCCTGCCAGGTCGTGCCGGTGATCTTGTCCGGCTCGGGCTTCGCCGCCACGGCGGGCTTGGCGCCGTCCGGCATCAGGTCCGGTGCGACACCCACCAGGGGGAGCGAGACGGTCTCGCCCGCACGGACGGGCGACTTGGTGATGAACGCGCCCCCGCCCGCCGGCTCCAGCGGCGACTGACGGCCCGGGTGGGCCTTGGGGAACGCCGACGCCTGGGCGAACGTGTCGTGCACGCCCACCCACACCGCGTTCGCGACGCCCTTGTCCGGGTCCTGGTCGTACACCAGGCGGAAGATGATGCCCGCCGCCAGCATCGAGATCGCCATCGGCATGAAGACGACCAGCTTGAAGGCCGTGCCCCAGCGCACCCGTTCGGTCAGCACCGCGAATATGAGGCCCAGCGCCGTCGCGACCGTCGGCGCGAACACCACCCAGATGACGTTGTTCTTCAGCGCGGTGCGGATGCCCTCGTCGGTGAAGAGGGCCTTGTAGTTGTCGATCCCGGCGAAGCCGTCGCCGGACTGGTCGTAGAAGCTGCGGACCACCGAGTACCCGATCGGGTACACCACGAGCGCGCCGAGCAGGACGAGCGCGGGAAGCAGGAACAGCGCCGCGACCATCCTGCGGGTGCCGGTCACACTCTTGCGCGACTTACCGACGGCATGCCGTCAGTCTCCGTAGGCCGCGGCCGCTTGGGCCTCCAGCTTCGCTTGCGCCCCCGCGACGTCCTTCGGGTTCTTCAGGAAGTCCTGGAGGATCTTCCACTCGCCCTTGCCGGGCGTGCCGCCGAAGGCCTGCGGGGCCTGGTCGGACATGTCGAAGCGGAAGTCGTCACCGGCGTCGATGAGCGCCTTGGCGATCCTCTGCTGCACCGCGTTCGGGTACGCGGAGTTCGGCACGTTCTTGTTCGGCGAGAGGTAGCCGCCCAGCTTGGCCTGGATCTGTGCCGCGTCCGGCGAGGCGAGCCAGGTGGCCAGGGCCTGCGACCCCTTGGAGTCCTGAAGGATCACGGCCGCGTCACCGCCCGAGACCACCGGCCCGTTGTCACCGACCGCCGGGAACGGGAACACCTTCGCGTCCGTGCCGATCTTCATGCTCTTCGGGATGTTGACCTGCGCGAAGTCGCCCGCGGCGACCATGGCGGCCTTGGGCTGGTCCCCGCCGGTGAAGACCTGCGTGACGGAGGCCGGGAAGTCGGTCTGCAACGCACCCTTCGCGATGTAGTCGGGCTTGCCCCACACCTGCGCGAGCGTGGTCAGCGCGTCCTTCACGGACGGGTCCGTCCACTTGATCTCGTGCTTGGCCAGCTGGTCGTACTTCTCCGGGCCGGCCTGGGAGAGGTAGACGTTCTCGAACCAGTCGGTCAGCGTCCAGCCCTCGGCGCCGCCGACGGAGAACGGGGTGACGCCGGAGTCGTAGACCGTCTGCGCGGTCTTCAGCAGATCCGGCCAGGTCTCGGGCTCGCTCGCCCCGGCGTTCTCGAAGACCTGGTTGTTGTACCAGATCAGGGACTTGTTGGCGGCCTTGTAGTAGACGCCGTACTGCTTGCCGCCCACCTTGCCGATGTCCTGCCAGCCCTGCGAGTAGTTCTCGCCGAGTTCCTTCTGCGCCTCCGCGCCGATGGGCTTGGCCCAGCCGCGGTCGACGGCCTGCTTGATGGCGCCCGGCTGCGGCAGCATCGCGATGTCCGGCGGCTGCCCGCCGGCCACCTTCGAGCCGATGAAGTTGATGATCGGGTCCTGGGCGGGCACGAACGTGACCTTGGCACCCGTGCGCTTCTCGAACTCGCCAAGGACCTTCTTGAAGTTGGCCTGTTCCGCGCCGGTCCACACGGCGGCGATCTCCAGGCTCGTCCCGTCGAGCTTCGGAAGAGTGACTTTGCTGGTGGCGGCCTCCTCGGTGTTCCCCGGGCTTCCACTGCTGTCCTTGTCGTCGCCTCCGCAGGCGGTGAGCGAGAGCGCGAGCGCTCCCGCGGCGACGGCGGCCGCGGCCTTGGCGGCTCTGCGGTGCTGGGGGGCCGCCTTGTCCCGCTCCGGCGACCGGCGTTTCAGGCTGGTGCTGCTCGTCATGCGCATGACTGCCCCGTTCTTCGTTCCCTCGTCGAACGTCGAGCGCGCTCCCGTGCGATCTGGTCTACGCCCGGGTGTGCAGGGGCGGCAAGATGGCATCGGCTGTCAAGCGGGGGATCGTGACCCCCTCGTGACCAGGGACTCGTCCCTGATCAACCGAGGGGGGTCGGCATCCAGCCAGTGCCCTGGACGAGGGCCAGGTCCTTACAGAAGTGACGGCACCTGGGCCGCCGCGACCTCCCGCGCCGCCCTTTCCAGCGCGCTGGCCAACAGTGCCAGGTCGGTCGGGCCGTTTCCGAGTTCCCGCACCGGACGGCGGGCCGGAGGGTCACCCATGCGGTGCCATTCGAGGGGCACGACCGTGGGCCGCAGCGTCGCCGTCCGGGGGATACGGCCGGTGACCCGCCCGCCCTGGAACGGTGTGACCCGCCCGTCCCCGCAGGCGAGACGGCCACGGCCGGGGGCGGGCTCGTCAGGGCCCGGTGCCGGGGCGTCGAGGGTCACGCGGAGAGTGGCCCGGCGCGCCGGTTCCGTCTCCGCCGTCCGGGCGCACGGGCCGGTGGCCGCCACCACATGGACGCCCAGCCGCTCGCCCTCCCGGGCCACGGCCTCCAGCGCGCGCATCACCGACCCGGCCGCGGGCCGTCCGGTCGAGCCGAGGGCGGGCGAGACCAGCGCGTCCAGGTCGTCCACGACCACGACGAGCCGGGGCAGCGGCGGCGCCGCCTGTGTCTGCCGCCGGGCCGCTCCGGGCCGCAGCCGCATCGTCGAGCTGGACGGGGAGTCGAGATCCCCGGCCCCTGCGGCCGTCCCGGTACGTGGATCGGCCTGGGCGCCGCCCCGGGCCGTCGCCGTGCGCTGGGTGACCATACGGCCCGACAGCTCGCGCCCGGTGTGCCACTCGGCGAAGTCGGACCGGCCCAGCAGTTCGGCGCGCCGCTTCAGCTCGGCGCTCAGGGACTGCGCGAACTCGCGCATCCGGACCGGGTCGTGGGCCGTGAGGTACGTGGTGACATGCGGGACGTCCGTACAGACGCGCAGTCCCTCGCCGGCCCCGCCGCCCGCGCCGGGGCCGCCCCGGCCGTCGACCAGCACGATGCCCAGCCGGTCCGGCCGCTCGGCGGCGGCCAGGGACGCGACGATCGCCCGCAGCAGCTCCGTACGGCCGCTGCCCGGCGGGCCCTCGACCAGCAGATGCGGTCCCTGGGCCGCGAGGTCCGCGCAGACCGGGCCGCGCGGCCCGGCGCCCAGCACCGCGCGCACCCGCCCGCCCAGCGCCTCGGTGTCGTCGGCCGCGTCCGCCCAGCGCGCCATCAGCGACGCCGGGGTGGCCCGGGCCAGGCCCAGCTCGTCCAGCAGCCGTGACGCCTGGGGCAGCGGCGCGGAGACACGCGGCTGCCGCTCGCTCGCCGAGCCGTCCGTACGCAGTGGCGCCAGCGCCCGCGCGAACCGCTCGGCCCAGGCGGGGGA
>NZ_MUKA01000387.1 GCF_002150735.1 Streptomyces africanus | reverse complement strand
GCGCAGCCCGGCGCGACGGGGTGCCGCTGCGCCCACCCGTGCCGCCCCTGGGGGTACCTCCCAGGCCATTAAGGCACTGGGGGAGGCACGACTGCCCGCAGCTCACGCCTGCGGCAGACTTGGGGCATGTCCATTCACGAGAACCTCCTCGGGGGCCCGCCCCCGACCCATCTCCCCGACGACCCCGGGCCACGGGAAATGCTCGCGTCGGGTACCGCGCCGGTCGACGTCGCCGCCGCGCACCCCACCTCCTCGCTCGCCTGGGCGCAGCTCGCCGACGAGGCGTTCGAGCGGGGCGCGGCCGTCGAGTCGTACGCGTACGCCCGTACGGGCTACCACCGCGGCCTGGACGCGCTGCGCCGCAACGGCTGGAAGGGCCACGGCCCGGTCCCCTGGGAGCACGAGCCGAACCGCGGCTTCCTGCGTGCCCTGCACGCCCTCGCCCGTGCCGCACAGGCGATCGGCGAGCAGGAGGAGTACGAGCGCTGCTCCCAGTTCCTGAAGGACTCCTCGCCGGAGGCGGCGCAGGTCCTGGGCTGACGACACCCTGGGCCCGTCCGCCGAGCGGGCGGGCCTTGCGGTCCTGGGGCACGATTGCGGAGTATGCCCGTGGGGACCGGGGCCCCCGTGCCGGCATCGGCAGGGGCGGACCGCTACCCGGAGTTACAAAGCAGGAGACAGCGATGTCCCACGAGGCTCACGAGCCCGAGACCCCGCATCTCGATTTCCACGGCACGACGCCGTACGAGGACTACGTCAAGGCCGACGTGCTCACCCACCTCCAGCACACCCTCTCCGACGACCCCGGAGAGATGGTGTTCCTGGTCACGACCCAGGTCATGGAGCTGTGGTTCACCGTCATCGTCCACGAGTGGGAGACGGCGGCACACGCCCTGCGCCGCGACGACGTCCCCACCGCGACCGCCGCGCTGAAGCGGTCCGTGCGTGAGCTGGAGGCGCTCAACGCCTCCTGGAAGCCGCTCGGCCAGCTCACGCCCGCCCAGTTCAACTCGTACCGGTCCGCCCTCGGCGAGGGCTCCGGATTCCAGTCGGCGATGTACCGGCGGATGGAGTTCCTGCTCGGCGACAAGTCGGCGTCCATGCTGGTCCCGCACCGGGGCGCGCCCCGCGTGCACGCCGAGCTGGAGAAGGCGCTGCACGAGCCGAGCCTGTACGACGAGGTCGTGCGGCTGCTCGCGCGGCGCGGGTACGACATCCCCCAGGCCGTGCTGGGGCGTGACGTGTCGCTGCGCTACGAGCCGTCCCCCGAGGTGGAGGCGGCCTGGACGGCCGTCTACTCGGGTGACGAGAGCGGCGAACTCGCCCGGCTCGGCGAGGCGTTGACGGATGTCGCCGAGCTGGTGTGGCGCTGGCGCAACGACCACCTCGTCGCCACCCGCCGCGCGATGGGCGCCAAGACCGGCACGGGCGGCTCCGCCGGTGTGGCCTGGCTGGAGAAACGGGCGCAGAAGCACGTGTTCCCCGAGCTGTGGACGGCGCGGTCCTATGTCTGAACTGGCGATGCGGGCGGAGAAGCTGGACGCCGCCGACGAGCTGCGCGGCAAGCGGGACGGGTTCGTTCTCGACGAGGTTGTGTACCTGGACGGCAACTCGCTCGGCGCGCTGCCGGCCGTCGTCTCCGGGCGGGTCGAGGACGTCGTACGCCGCCAGTGGGGCGAGCTGCGGATCCGGTCCTGGGAGGAGAGCGGCTGGTGGACCGCGCCCGAGCGGATCGGTGACCGGATCGCCCCGCTGGTCGGGGCGGCGCCGGGACAGATCGTGGTGGGCGACTCGACCAGTGTCAATGTCTTCAAGGCACTCGTGGGGGCCGTGCGGATGGCCGGGGAGGGCCGTGACGAGATCCTCGTCGACGCCACGACCTTCCCGACCGACGGGTACATCGCCGAGTCCGCCGCCCGGATGACCGGCCGCACGCTGCGGCCGGTGGCACCGGCGGACGTGCCGGGCGCGCTGGGCGGCCGGACCGCCGCCGTCCTGCTCAACCACGTCGACTACCGCACCGGCCGGCTGCACGACCTGCCGGCGCTGACGGCCGCCGTGCACGCGGCGGGCGCGTACGCCGTCTGGGACCTGTGCCACAGCGCGGGCGCGCTGCCGGTGGGGCTGGACGAGCACGGCGTGGACCTCGCGGTCGGCTGCACCTACAAGTACCTGAACGGCGGGCCGGGTTCACCGGCGTACCTGTACGTGCGCCGGGAGCTCCAGGACCGCTTCGACTCCCCGCTGCCCGGCTGGAACTCCCACGCCGAGCCGTTCGGGATGCGCGGCGGGTACGAGCCGGCCCCCGGCGCCCTGCGCGGCCGGGTCGGCACGCCGGACATCCTCTCCATGCTCGCCCTGGAGGCGGCCCTGGAGGTGTGGGACGGGGTGCCGGTCGAGGCGGTGCGGGCCAAGTCGCTCGCGCTGACGGACTTCTTCCTGGAGTGCGTGGCCGCGTACGTGCCCGAGGGCAGGGTCGAGTGCCTGACGCCGGCGCCGCACGCGGAGCGGGGCAGCCAGATCGCGTTGCGCTGCGACGACGCCGGTGACGTGATGAAACGGCTCGTCGAGGCGGGGGTGGTCGGCGACTTCCGGGCGCCGGACGTGCTGCGCTTCGGCTTCACACCGCTGTACGTGGGCTTCGCCGACGTGGAGCGGGCCGCGCGGGTGCTGGCCCGGACGCTGGGGTGAGGCCCCGGGACGAACGGCCCCTGCCCCGCGGGGGCCGTTCCGTCTTCACCCAGCGTGACATCCCCGTGTCCGCGCATGTCACGCGCCTGATACCGTCCCGGCCAACGGCCGGACCCCCGCCTGGTCCGCCATCTACGCTGGATCGCTGAGAGGTTGGAGCATGACGGACGACGTCGCAAGCGCACGGGCCGCCGCCGAGGAGAAGTCGGCGTTCTCCCACGCGCCCGTCGCCCCCGACGCCACCGCCGCCTACGGCGACCACCCCGACCAAGTGATCGACTTCTACGCCCCGCGCCGGCAGGGCGGCCCGGGCGGGCCCGCCCCGGTCGTCCTCGTGCTGCACGGCGGTGCCTGGCGGGCACCCTACGACCGGCTTCACATCAGCCCGTTCGCGGCCTTCCTCGCCCGGCGCGGGTTCGCCGTGGCCAGCGCCGAGTACCGGCGCGGTGGTGACGGCGACTCCGTCGCGGGGCGCTGGCCCGACACCCTCGACGACGTCGCGGCGGCGCTGGACGCCCTTCCGGCGCTCGTGAAGGAGCTGCTGCCGCAGGCCGACCCGCGCCGTACGGTCCTCACCGGTCACTCGGCGGGCGGGCACCTCGCCCTGTGGGCCGCGTCCCGGCACGTCCTGCCGGCCGGCTCGCCCTGGCACAGCGACAGCCCGGCGGCCCTGCGCGGTGTGGTCGCGCTCGCCCCGATCGCGGACCTCGCGGTCGCCGACAAGCTCGACGTGTGCGGCGGTGCCGTACGGCAACTGCTGGGCGGGGACGAGCACTTCGCCGAGCGGCAGCCCTACGCGGACCCGGCGCTGCTGCTGCCCACCGGCATCGCCACGACCCTCGTCCAGGGCCGCGCGGACCTCGACGTGCCGCAGGCGGTCGCCGAGTCGTACGCGGACGCGGCGGCGAAGGCCGGGGAGATGGTGGGCGTGACGCTGCTGGAGGACGTGGGGCACTTCCCGCTCATCGACCCGGCGGCCGACGCGTGTGCGGTGGTCGTGGAGGAGATCGCCCAACTGGCCTGGTGAAGCGCCCGATCGGCCTGGTGAGCGGACTTCTTGGTCAGACCCCTGGGTCGTACCCGTAGTACCTGAGAGCCAGGCCGCAGGTGAGCTCCGCGGTGTGACGCGGACGACGGGCCCCCATCCGTAACTTCCCTTCCAAGCAGACCCGATGGCCGGGTGCGCGGGAAGGGACGACCATGGGGCCGGCGGCGAAGTACCGCTTCGGTGAGGGCGCTCGGCGCCGCGGACACCGATGGCGTCGTGCCGCGCTCGCCGTCCTCGTCGCGGGTGCGGTGGTGTTCCCTCTCTCCGCGGCGGGACGCCCGGAGATCCCCGCGCCCGCCCCCGCGTCCCTCGCACCTCTCAGCGCGTCGACGCTCGACGAGGCGTACGCGGCCAACCGCGCCAACGCCGCCGAAGCGGCCCGGCTGGCCGCCGCCCACCACGACCGGGACCGGGCCTCGACGGACCGTCAGCTCGCCGCTCCGGCCCGGCATCTCCTCCGTTTCGACGGCCGCGGCTCCGGCCGGGTGACGGAGGTCCTGGGCGACCTCGCCCGCGCCGACCGCATCGCCGTCCTGGTCCCCGGCTCCGACACGAGCCTCGACACCTACGGCCGGTTCCACGCGGCGGCCGCCGCCCTGTACGGACAGCTCGCGCGGCAGGCCCCCGCGGGCACGCGCACGGCGGTCGTGGCCTGGCTGGGCTACGAGACGCCGGGCACGGTCAGCGCGACGGTCACGACGACCGGCAGGGCGGAGCAGGCGGCCCCGCGGCTGCGCGCGCTCGTCGCCGACCTGCGCGCCCTGTCGGGCGGCGGACCGCGCGTCTCGCTGCTGTGCCACTCCTACGGTTCGGTCGTCTGCGGCCGGGCCGCCGCCGGGCTCGCCGTCGACGACATCGCGCTCGTCGGCAGCCCCGGCACCGGCGCGGACTCCGCGGCCGCCCTGCACACCCGCGCCCGCGTCTGGGCGGCCCGCGGCGGCGACGACTGGGTTCAGAACGTCCCGCACCTCAGCGCGGACCTGTTCGGCACCACCGTCGGCTTCGGCACCGACCCCGTCTCCCCGGCCTTCGGCGCCCGGGTCTTCGCGGCCGGCGACGGCGGCCACAGCGACTACTTCAGACCCGGCTCGACCTCCCTGACCAACCTGGCCCGGATCGTCCTGGGCGAGACCAAGGCGGTGACCCATGACTGACGTCGGAGCACGCGAAGTACGCGGAGTACTCGGAGTGCGAGGTGTCCGGCATGCGGTGCGCCGCGGCGCCGAACGCGTCGGTGCGGCCGCTCCCGCCGACCGCGACCGGGCCGTGGACGCCCTGCGGGCCGCCGCGGTCCTCGGTGTCGTCCTCGGGCACTGGCTGGTCACGGCCCTGGTCGCCGACAGCGGCACCCTGCGCACGGCGAGCCCTCTCCAGCACATGCCCTGGCTGACCCCCGTCTCCTGGCTGTTCCAGACGCTCGCCGTGTTCTTCCTGGTCGGCGGGCATGTCGCCACGCGCAGCCTGGCCTCGGCCCGGGCCCGCGGCATCTCGTACCACCGCTGGCTGGCTTCCCGGCTGACCCGGCTGTTCGCACCCGTCGCGGCCGTCCTCGGCCTGTGGACGGTCGCCGCGCTCGCCCTGCTGCTGTCGGGCGCCGAGTTCGGGACGGTCCGGACGCTGGTGAAACTGGCCCTGTCCCCGCTGTGGTTCCTGGTGGTGTTCGCGGCGCTGACGGCGGCGACCCCGCTGCTGACCCGGCTCAACCCGCTGTGGCCGCTGGCCGTCGTACTCCATGTGGACCTGCTGCGCTTCGGCCTCGGCGGCCCCTCCTGGCTGGGCTGGGTGAACGTGGCCGCGGGCTGGCTGGTGCCCTTCACGCTGGGCGCGGCCTGGACCCGGGGCGAGCTGGAGCGCCGCCGCGCGGGCTGGATCCTGCTCGGCGGCGGTGCCGTGGTGACCGCGGGGCTCGTCGCGTGGGCGGGCTATCCGGCGTCGATGGTCGGCGTCCCGGGTGAGGGCGTGTCCAACCTGGACCCGCCGACGCTGGCCGTCGTCACCTTCGGGCTGGCCCAGTGCGGTCTCGCGCTGCTGCTGCGCGAGCGGCTGCGGCGGGCGATGCGCCGGCCCGTGGCGTGGGCGGCGGTGGCCTTCGTCAACCTCTTCGCGATGACCGTCTTCCTGTGGCACCAGACGGCCCTGATGGCCACGACGGCCACCGGCCTCCTCGCGGGCCGGCTCCCCGGCCTGCACACGACGCCGGACAGCCTCGCCTGGGTCGGGGCGCGGCTGCTCTGGCTGCCGGTGTTCGCGCTGGCCCTCGCGGTCTGCTGGGCCGCCTTCCGGTCCTTCGAGCGGGGCGCGGGCGGCCGGGACCGGCGGTCGCGGGTGGTGCGGGCGCACCGTCCGTCCGACCGGGGGACAGCGGCGGCGGCCCGTCATGTCTAGGCTGGGGCGCGTGACGGACACGGGGGTGGGCCGCGCGCTGCGGGCGCGCGTCGGGGGCTGGCTGCGGGTGCTGCGCCAGGACCTGTGGACGGCCCGGACGGATCCGCTGCCGCCCTCGACCTGGATGCGCTGGCTGCCGCACGGACTGGTGTGCCTGGCGGCGTTCGGTGTCACGGTCGGCGGCACCGGCGACATGAACGGCAACGGCCATCTCGGCGCCAACCTGGCCTTCCTGGTAGCGGCAGGGCAGGGCGGCGCCATGGTCCTGGGACTGTGGCGGCCGGTGCCGGCGTGGTGGCTGTCCATGGGCGCCTTCGTCGTGGGAGCTGTGGCGGTGCGCGGCCGGCTCGGTTTCGACCCGGAGACCTACACCTGGCCCTGGACCGCGGCCGGCATCATCGCCGAGATGTTCGTGCTGCTGCTGCTCGCCCTGCGGGTGCCCACCCGCGCGGCGATAGCGGCGCTGGCCGTGACCGCGCTGCTCACCTACGGGCTGGAGGGCCTGCGGGGCGCGGAGCGCTACGACACCACCGGCGTGCTCTCGCTCTCCCTGTTCGCCGTCGTCGTGGTCGTCGGCACCGCCCTGCGCGGTCGCCGCGAGGCCCGCGCGCAGCTCGTCGAGCAGACCACGCTCACCGCCGAGGAGCGCACCCGGCGCACCCTGCTGGAGGAGCGCAGCCGCATCGCGCGGGAGCTGCACGACGTGGTGGCCCACCACATGTCGGTCATCTCCATCCAGGCACAGGTCGCCCCGCACCTCGTGGAGAACCCGCCCGACGAACTCAAGGAGAACCTCGCCGGCATCCGGCAGAACGCGCTGGAGGCGCTGACCGAGCTGCGCCGGGTGCTGGGCGTGCTGCGCTCGGAGCACCCCGGGCCGGGGGAGCCCGCCGGCCCGGACGGCGACACCGCCGGGCACGCCCCTCAGCCCACCCTCGACCGGCTCGACGCGCTGGTGGAGAACACCCGGGCCGCCGGCCGCGAGGTCATCACCGAGATCAACGGCGAGCGGCGCCCGCTGCCGCCCGGCGTGGAGCTGTCGGCGTACCGGATCGTGCAGGAGGCGCTGAGCAACGTCCTGCGGCACGCGCCCGGCGCGAGAGCCACGGTCCGTCTCACGTATGAGCCGGACGGCCTGGAGGTGGAGGTCGTCAACGGCCGGCCGACCGGACCGGCACCGCCCTCCACGGGAGCCGGGCACGGACTGCTCGGCATGCGGGAGCGGGTCGCGATGCTCGGCGGCACCATGACGGCACACCCGTGGCACTGGGACGGCTTCAAGGTCACCGCGTTCCTCCCGGACATCCCGCCCGCCGACACCCAGGCCACCACCCGTTCTACCCACACCACCACCGATCCCCGGGGAGGGACTCCATGACGAGCAGCGCCGGCCGGCCCATCCGGGTTCTCATCGTCGACGACCAGGCGATGGTCCGGCAGGGCTTCACCGTGCTGCTCGGCACCCAGCCCGGCATAGAGGTCGTCGGCGAGGCGAAGGACGGCGAGGGCGGCGTCGCGATGGCCGCCGAGACCGCCCCGGACGTCGTCCTCATGGACATCCGCATGCCCGGGATCGGCGGCATCGAGGCCACCGCGCGCATCACGACCGCGAACCCGGACATCAGGGTGCTGGTGCTCACCACCTTCGACCTCGACGAGTACGTGTACGACGCGCTGCGCGCCGGAGCGTCCGGCTTCCTGCTGAAGGACGCCTCGTCGGAGCAGCTCGCCGAGGCGGTCCGGGTGATCGCGGCCGGTGACGCGCTGCTCGCCCCGGTGATCACCCGCAAGCTGATCGCCGAGTTCTCCCGGCTGGACGACCGGCCCCGCTCCCCGCTCAAGGAGCGGATCGGTGACCTGACCGAGCGGGAGACGGAGGTGCTCGCCCTGATCGCGCAGGGTCTGTCGAACGCGGAGATCTCCAAGCACCTGTTCGTCGCCGAGCAGACGGTGAAGACCCACGTGGGCCGGATCCTGGTGAAGCTGGGCCTGAGGGACCGCACGCAGGCGGCGGTGTTCGCGTACGAGTCGGGGCTGGTCCGGCCGGCGGGGTACTGAGGCCGGGCCCCGTAGTACCTGAGGGGGAGCCCCGGGAACCCCTCTCACTGGGGACGACCGCGACCAGGGGTGCGCCTACCGTTCTGTACGTGACCGAGACGACTCACCTGCAGATCACGCCGCCGGGCGACGAGGCCAAGTCCCGCAGCCCGGAGTACCGGCTGGCCGTGGACGCCCTGCGCGGGCTGCGGCAGGACCTGTTCCACGACGCCTTCGCCTACCGCCTGCTGCCGCGCATGCGCGTCGACGGCCCCCTGACCAGGAGGCTGCCCGGCCGTCTGCGGGACTTCGCGACCTGGACGCCGCACGCCGTGATCTGCGCGGCAGCCCTGATCGCCCTGTTCGGCGCGACGGTCGAGGAGGGCTTCGCGTTGCTGCTCGGCCTGCTCGCCGTGGTCCCGGTCCTGCTGACCATGGTCCGGCCGGTCGGAGCGTTCTGGGCGTCCATGGCGGCCACCCCGCTGGCCCTGCCGTTCGGCGACCCGTGGGGCGACTGGCCCTGGCTGCCGGGCAGCTTCGTCTGCCATCTGGCGGTGCTGACGGTCGTGGCCGTGCGCACCAGGCCGCGCGCGGCCGCCTGGATGTGGGCGCTGACCGGGCTGTACGGCATCCTCGCGGAGACGCTCTTCTCCTCGGGCCGCCACGGCACCAACACCGGCCCCATGCTGACCGTCTCCGCGTTCGTCCTCCTCGCCGTCACCGTCTGGCACATCCGCCGCCACGCGGAGCAGGAGGTCACCGCGCAGCAGACGGTCACCGCGCACGAGCGCTCCCGCCGCACGCTGCTGGAGGAGCGCACGACGATCGCCCGCGAGCTGCACGACGTGGTCGCCCACCACATGTCGGTGGTCGCCATCCAGGCGGAGGCCGCGCCCTACCGGGTGGAGAACCCGCCGCCGGAGCTGGAGAAGGCCTTCGCCACGATCCGGGAGAACGCGGTGGCGGCCCTGACCGAGCTGCGCCGGGTCCTGGGCGTCGTCCGCGCCGAGGACTACGAGGCCCCGGACGCCCCGCAGCCCACGCTCGCCGACCTGGAGGGGCTGCTGGCCAATGTGCGGGAGGCCGGTCTGGGGGTCGAGAAGGTGGTGACCGGCGCGGTGCGCGAGCTGCCGCAGGGTGTGGAGCTGTCGGCGTACCGGATCGTGCAGGAGGCCCTGAGCAACACCCTGCGGCACGCGCCGGGTGCGAGCGCCCGTGTCGAGATCGGGTACGTGCTCGGCGGCCTGGGCCTGCGCATAGTCAACGGCCCGCCGCCCAACCCGAGCCTGATCAAGCCCTCGCCCGGCGCCGGGCACGGCATCACGGGTATGCGGGAGCGCGTGACGATGCTGAACGGCGAGATGACGGCGGGCCGCACGGACGACGGAGGTTACGAGGTGGCGGTGTTCCTGCCGGTCGCCCTGCCGGACGAGGACGACGCATGACCATTCGCGTGCTGATCGCGGACGACCAGATGATGGTGCGCGAGGGCTTCTCGGTCCTGCTGAACGCGATGCCGGACATCGAGGTCGTCGGCGAGGCGGTGAACGGCCGGGAGGCCGTCGCGAAGGTCCGCGAGTTCGCCCCGGACGTCGTGCTGATGGACATCCGCATGCCCGAGCTGAACGGCATCGAGGCGACCCGCGAGATCGTCGCCGCCGACGGCGCGGCCAAGGTGCTGGTGCTCACCACCTTCGACCTCGACGAGTACGTCTACCAGGCGCTGCGCGCGGGAGCCTCCGGGTTCCTCCTCAAGGACGCCTCGGCCCGCCAGCTCGCCGACGGGGTGCGGGTCGTGGCCGCCGGTGAGGCCCTCCTGGCCCCGTCGGTGACCAGGCGCCTGATCACCGAGTTCTCCAAGCTCTCCGAGACGCCGCGCCTCATGCCCTCCGCGCAGGCGGCGTACGGCGACCTCACCGACCGGGAGACGGAGGTGCTGGTCCTCATCGCGCAGGGCCTGTCGAACGCGGAGATCGCCGAGCGGCTGGTGGTCGCCGAGTCGACGATCAAGACACATGTCAGCCGGATCCTGGTGAAGCTGGGCCTCAGGGACCGGACCCAGGCGGCGGTGTTCGCCTACGAGGCACGGCTGGTGACGCCCGGCTAGACGGAGGGACGTCGCCCCGCAGGCCCGCGGGCCCGGGGGCGACGGTCCGGATCAGTCCAGCTGCATCGGCACGCAGTCGCTCACGTACGACTTGGAGACCCAGCCGGTGGTGCCCTTGGCCAGCCCGCTCTTCGACTTCTGGCCCAGCTTCAGCTTGATCCAGGAGCCCTTGGTGCCGACCTTCTTGCCCCAGTCGTTCTTGTGGAGGATACCCTTGGACGTGTAGCCGGTGCCCGGGCCCGTGCGGAAGTTCACGCCGCTGCTCTTGTAGACGTAGTAGTAGACGCGCGGCTTGCACGGCATCTCGGCGGCGGTGGCGACGGGGGCGGTGGCCGCGACGGCACCGGCGGTCAGCGACAGGGCCAGTACGGCCGAGGCGGCCAGACGTGCGGGGACGCGGGTGCGGAGCTTGGCTCGCTGCTGTGTCATGACGTTCTTTCTTGTGAAGTCAGATGCCGCTCAGGCGGCCCGCCCAGCTTAACGATCTTGGTCGGCCCTGGTCAGACAGGGGGATGTGGGGCTAGCGTCCGTCCATGGCAGCTGCTTTCGACCTCGCGTTCGACCCGTGGGACCCGGCGTTCCTCGCCGACCCGTACCCCGCCTACGCCGAGCTGCGCGCGCGGGGCCGGGTGCACCACTACGCGCCCACGAACCAGTGGCTCGTCCCGCATCACGCGGACGTCTCGGCGCTGCTGCGCGACCGGCGCCTGGGCCGGACCTACCAGCACCGGTTCACCCACGAGGAGTTCGGCCGCACCCCGCCCCCGCCGGAGCAGGAGCCGTTCCACACGCTCAACGACCACGGGATGCTCGACCTGGAGCCGCCGGACCACACCCGGATCCGGCGCCTGGTGTCGAAGGCGTTCACGCCGCGCACGGTGGAGCGGCTGAAGCCGTATGTGCGGGGCCTCGCGGACGAGCTCGCCTCGGCCCTGGCCGAAGCGGGCGGCGGCGACCTGCTCAAGGACGTCGCCGAGCCCCTCCCGGTGGCGGTGATCGCGGAGATGCTCGGCATCCCGGAGTCCGACCGGGCCCCGCTGCGGCCCTGGTCGGCGGAGATCTGCGGGATGTACGAGCTGAACCCGTCCGAGGAGACGGCGGCGCAGGCGGTCCGGGCGTCGGTGGAGTTCTCCGACTACCTGCGCGAACTGATCGCGGCCCGCCGCAAGGAGCCCGGCGATGATCTGATCTCGGGCCTGATCGCGGCCCACGACGAGGGCGACCGCCTCACCGAGCAGGAGATGATCTCGACGGCGGTCCTCCTCCTCAACGCCGGCCACGAGGCCACGGTGAACGCCACGGTCAACGGCTGGTACGCCCTGTTCCGCAACCCGGCCCAGCTGGAGCTGCTGCGCGCGGACCACTCGCTGATCCCCTCCGCCGTCGAGGAACTGATGCGCTACGACACCCCGCTCCAGCTCTTCGAGCGCTGGGTCCTGGACGAGATCGAGCTCGCCGGCACGACGATCCCCCGCGGTGCGGAGGTCGCCCTGCTCTTCGGCTCCGCCAACCACGACCCGGCGGTGTTCCAGAACCCGTCCGCCCTGGACCTGACCCGCCCGGACAACCCCCACATCTCCTTCAGCGCCGGCATCCACTACTGCATCGGCGCACCCCTGGCCCGCATCGAACTGGCGGCGTCGATGGGGGCGTTGCTGGAACGGGCGCCGACGCTGCGCCTGGCCGCCGAGCCGGAGAGGAAACCGAACTTCGTGATCAGGGGGCTGGAGGGGCTGGCCGTCGAGGTGGGGTGAGAGCCCGAGCAGTACGTCGACCGATCACGTGGTCATGTCCCGCCTGCGCAACCCCGCCAGCCCTCCTGCCACCAGCACCACGGCCAGCCCGGTCAGCACCACCACCGGCCCCCACTCCATGGATCCTCCGGGCAGCTTCGGCAGATGCCCGAACGGCGAGATGTCCAGTACCGCCTGCGGGACGTCCAGCGCGGGGCCGACCCAGCCGATCAGCAGGGCCGCCCCCGCCACGCCCCATGCGGCCGCGGCCGCGCGAGGCAGCACCCCGTGCAGCAGCACCGCCACCCCGCCGATCACCCAGATCGCCGGCACCTGCACCAGGCACGCCCCCAGGACCGGGCCGGTCTCCTTGCCGTAGCCGGCGGCCAGACCGAGGCCGGCCAGGAGCATGAGGAGCGCCGCACCGCCGAAGGCGATCACCAGGTGCCCGGCAGCCCACCGCAGGCGGCCCACCGCGTTCGCCAGCACCGGTTCCGCCCGGCCTGAGGTCTCCTCGCCGTGCAGGCGGAGCACCGACGCCACGATGTACAGCGCGGCGACCAGGCCGAGCATGCCGGTCATCGACGCCAGGAACGTGTCCGTCAGGCCGGACCGGCCGCCCATCCGCTCGAAGATCCGCCGGGCGCCGTCGTTGTCGCCGACGAGGTCGGCCGCGCCCTCGGTCATGCCGCCGTAGACGACCCCGGCGAGAAGGAAGCCGACGCTCCAGCCCAGCACACCGCCCCGCTGCAACCGCCAGGCCAGCGCGCCCGCGCTGCCCAGGCGGCCGGACGCCGGGCCCGGCCGGGTGGGCAGGAAGCTCATGCCGACGTCCCGGCGGCCGGCCAGCCCGTACGCGACCGCGCCCTGGAGGAGGACCGCCCCGGCGAGCAGCGCCAGCACCCACCAGCGCTCGTCCGCGTACGGCCGCAGGTTCTCCAGCCAGCCCAGCGGCGACACCCAGGTCAAGGCGGACGAGCCGTCGTCCGTCGCCGAGTCGCCGGCGGCGCGCAGCACGAACGCGGCGCCCAGCACCGCCGCCGTCAGACCCCGGGCCAGCCGCGCGCTCTCGGTCAGCTGGGCGACGATCGCCGCCGTCGTGGCGAAGACCATGCCGGCTCCGGCGATGCCGAGGCCCAGGGCCAGCGCCCCGGTCGCGCCCTGGCCGGCGAGGCCGACGGTGAGCAGCAGCGCCAGCACCCCGTTCGCGACCGCCGCCGCCAGCAGGGCCGCCGTGAGGGAGGCCCGGCGGCCCACCATCCCGGACGCCACCAGCTCCTGACGGCCGCTCTCCTCCTCGTCCCGGGTGTGCCGGACGACGACCAGCAGGCTCATCACGGCGGCCAGTGCGCCCGCGTAGACGCCGACCCGCCAGGCCGTCAGCGCGCCCAGCGAGTCGTCGAAGACCGGGCCGACCATCGCGCGCAGCGAGGAGTTGGTCCCCATCTGCCGGATCAGGTCGGCGCGTTCGGCCGGGGTGCCGTAGAGGCCCTCCAGGGTGTTCGGCATGGAGAGGACCATCAGGGCGTTCACCGCGATCCACACGGGCATCATCAGCCGGTCGCGGCGCAGGGCGAACCGCAGCAGCGTGCCCGTCCCGGCCAGCCTGCGTGAGCTGCCGGGCCGTACGGCGAAGGTCGTCATCGGGCGGCCGCCTCGTCCTGGTAGTGCCGCAGGAACAGTTCCTCCAGCGTCGGCGGCGTCGACGTCAGCGACCGTACGCCCGACTCGCTCAGGGACCGCAGGACGGCGTCCAGCCCGTCGGTGTCGACCTGGAGCCGGACCCGGCGCCCCCGCACGTCGAGGTCGTGGACGCCGGGCAGGTGCGCCAGCCCGTTGGGCGGGCCCGCGAGTTCGGCGACGACACTGGTGCGGGTCAGGTGGCGCAGGTCGGCGAGCGTACCGCTCTCGACCGTGCGGCCCTTGCGGATGATGCTCACCCGGTCGCACAGCTCCTCGACCTCGCTCAGGATGTGGGAGGAGAGCAGGATCGTGCGGCCCCGGTCGCGTTCCTCGGCCACACAGCGCTGGAAGACCTCCTCCATCAGCGGGTCCAGGCCCGAGGTCGGCTCGTCCAGGATCAGCAGGTCGACGTCCGAGGCGAACGCGGCGACCAGGGCGACCTTCTGCCGGTTGCCCTTGGAGTAGGTGCGGCCCTTCTTGGTCGGGTCGAGCTCGAACCGCTCGGTCAGCTCCGCGCGGCGCCGGGGGTCCAGGCCTCCGCGCAGCCTGCCATACAGGTCGATGACCTCGCCGCCGGAGAGGTTGCGCCACAGCGTCACGTCCCCGGGGACGTAGGCGATCCGGCGGTGCACCTCCACCGCGTCCGCCCAGGGGTCGCGGCCCAGCACCTGCGCGGCGCCCGAGTCGGCGCGCAGCAGGCCGAGCAGGACCCGGATGGTGGTGGACTTGCCCGAGCCGTTGGGGCCGAGGAAGCCGTGGACCTCGCCGGAGGCGACGTCCAGGTCGAGCCCGTCGAGAGCGTGCGTCCGTCCGAAGGACTTGTGCAGTCCGGAGACGGTGATGGCCTTCGTCATGCTTCAGAACGTACGCTTCTTTCAGAATTTTGTGAAGTTAAGGAAGATCGTGAATCACGGCTAGAATGAATCCCATGACGGAATCAGCCGGGGGCGCGCGGGACGCGGAGGCCGTGTCGAAGTTCGTCGAGTCCTTCGCGGCGCAGCTCGTCGAGGCGGGGATGCAGCGGATGCCCGCCCGGGTCTTCGCCGCGCTCCTCTCCTCGGACGAGGGCTCGATGACCTCGGCCGAGCTGGGCGAACAGCTCCGGATCAGTCCCGCGGCGGTGTCCGGGGCGGTGCGCTACCTGGCCCAGACGCACATGGTCTCGCGCGAACGGGAGCCCGGCTCGCGCCGCGAGCGCTACCGGGTGCACGGCAACCAGTGGTACGAGGCACTGACCAACCGCGAGGCCGTCATCAAGCGCTGGGAAGGCGCCCTGCGGGAGGGCGTCACCAGCCTCGGCGCCGACACCCCGGCCGGCCGCCGCATGGCCGAGACGCTCGCGTTCTTCGAGTTCATCGAGACTGAGATCGTGGAGATGATGGAGCGCTGGCGCGTGCACCGGGAGAAGACGTTCGGCCAGGAATGACGCGCGGGCGCGATCACGGCGCCGCCGGTACCGTCAGCCCCCAGGCCCCCTCCCGGACCACCCACGTCCGGGTCCGCACCGGCCCCGACACCACCGCGTCCGCCCGGTAGCGGAAGTGGGCCCCCGACACCGTCACCGTCCGGCCCCGCGCGAGCAGGGGCGAGGCCTCGGCGCCCACCGACACCGGGCGGACCTCCACCGCCGCCACCCCGGAGGCCGAGGGCGACACCGACACCGCCTCGACCGGCTGGTGCAGGTCGACGAGGGTCTCGCCGTCGACCTCGACCCGCAGCCGCGAGGGGCCGGGCTCGGGCGCGGAGGCGAGCCGGGACGGACGGGCGGCCGGGACCAGGGTGCGCACCAGGGACTGGCAGGTGCGCAGCCAGGGGCGGCCCGGCGCGTCCTCGGGGTCCTGCGCCGGAGGGCCGGCCGTCACCGGCGGTATGCGCAGCGCGCCGAGCACCACCCCGTCGCTGTCGTCCACCATCAGGTCCATCCGCCGCTCGACCCCGTCGAGCACCGCCCGCGCCGCCGCCACCGTCCCCGTCGGCACCCCCAGCGACCGGGCCAGGGACTGCACGCCCCCGACCGGCACCACCGACAGCGCGCATCCGGCCAGCTCCCGATGCCGGTGCAGCAGCGACACCGCGCGGATCAGGGCCCGGTCGTCACCCACCACCACCGGGCGGCGCGAGCCCCGCCGGCGCAACGCCCGCGCGAACTCCTCCGGGCCGTCCGGCAGGCACAGCTTCACGGCCGCACCCGCTCCGAGCACGTCTTTCGCGATCCGTACGGACTCGCCGTCCGACCGACGGGCGACCGGGTCGACCACCACCAGCAGCTGCTCGGACGTCGCGGAAGTCGCCACCTCGGCCATGCCTCGCTTCCTCGGGTAGCATCTTTGTGCAAGAGCCCCTTGCGCTATTGCGCCAGGGGCTTCGTCTATTCCGGGGCATCCGGTCCGACGGTTGGCGACCAACGGCGGTCGCGGTGTACGCGGCTTCATACCATCCGCGTGCGCCCTCGACCATGGACATGCCCCGCCCGGAAGGGGTGTACGCGCGTGCCCGCACTTGTGCTGCTCGGTGCTCAGTGGGGTGACGAAGGCAAGGGAAAGGCCACCGACCTTCTCGGTGGTTCGGTGGACTATGTAGTGCGCTACCAGGGCGGCAACAACGCCGGCCACACGGTGGTCGTGGGTGACCAGAAGTACGCCCTCCACCTGCTCCCTTCCGGAATCCTGTCTCCCGGCTGCACGCCGGTCATCGGTAACGGTGTCGTCGTCGACCCGTCGGTCCTGCTCTCCGAGCTGAGCGGTCTGAACGAGCGTGGTGTCGACACCTCCAAGCTCCTCCTCAGCGGAAACGCGCACATCATCACGCCGTACAACGTCACGGTCGACAAGGTGACGGAGCGTTTCCTCGGCAAGCGGAAGATCGGCACGACCGGGCGCGGCATCGGCCCGACCTACGCCGACAAGATCAACCGCGTCGGTATCCGCGTCCAGGACCTGTACGACGAGTCGATCCTCACGCAGAAGGTCGAGGCGGCGCTCGACGTCAAGAACCAGATCCTCACCAAGCTCTACAACCGGCGCGCGATCGCCGTCGACCAGGTCGTCGAGGAGCTGCTGGGCTACGCCGACAAGCTCGCGCCGTACGTCGCCGACACCGTCCTGGTCCTCAACCAGGCGCTGGAGGAGGACAAGGTCGTCCTGTTCGAGGGCGGCCAGGGCACGCTCCTGGACATCGATCACGGCACGTACCCCTTCGTCACCTCCTCCAACCCGACCGCGGGCGGCGCCTGCACGGGCGCGGGCGTGGGCCCGACGAAGATCAGCCGTGTCATCGGCATCCTCAAGGCCTACACGACCCGTGTCGGCGCCGGCCCGTTCCCGACGGAACTGTTCGACGAGGACGGCGAGGCGCTGCGCCGGATCGGCGGCGAGCGCGGTGTCACCACCGGCCGTGACCGGCGCTGCGGCTGGTTCGACGCGGTGATCGCCCGCTACGCGACCCGGGTGAACGGCCTGACGGACTTCTTCCTCACCAAGCTCGACGTCCTCACCGGCTGGGAGCAGATCCCGGTCTGCGTGGCGTACGAGATCGACGGCAAGCGCGTCGAGGAGCTGCCCTACTCCCAGACCGACTTCCACCACGCGAAGCCGGTCTACGAGATGCTGCCGGGCTGGAGCGAGGACATCTCCAAGGCCAAGTCCTTCGCCGACCTGCCGAAGAACGCCCAGAGCTACGTCAAGGCGCTGGAGGAGATGTCCGGCGCCCCGATCTCCGCGATCGGCGTGGGCCCGGGCCGGGACGAGACGATCGAGATCAACTCGTTCCTGTAGGCCACGGGGCCGTCAGCGCCCGATCACCGGCGTCCCGCGCGGGCGCCGGTGATCGGGCATAGGCTGAAAGTCGTACCCCCCGCGTGCGTCGACCAGAAGAAGGTGAGTGCGATGCGCGTACTGCTCAAGGCATCCATGGACACGGAGAAGGCCAACGAGGCCATCCGCAACGGCACCTTGGGGAAGCTGGTCCAGGAGTCGCTGGAACAGATCAAGCCGGAAGCGGCCTACTTCACCTCCGACCACGGCAAGCGGACCGCCTTCATGGTCTTCGACATGCAGGACAGCTCGCAGATGCCGGTGCTCAGCGAGCCCTTCTTCCTCCAGCTCGGCGCGGAGATCACCTACACACCGGTGATGAACCTGGAAGACCTGCAGAAGGGCCTCTCCCAGCTGGGCCGCTGAGCCCGGCCGCTAGCTGAAGACGATCATCGACCCCTGGGCCAGACTCCGCGTCACGGCCGCGTGCAGACCGAGCCAGACGTGGCGTTCCCGGGCGAAGGGGCTGGGATCGTACGGGGCCGGGACGGCGGGTTCCTCCAGCTCCGTGGGCACGAGCGGCGGCTGGGGCGCGGCCGGCGGATTGGCCGGGTCGATGCCGATGGCCGGGGCGACCACCTCCAGCTCCCGCAGCAGCGCGTGGGAGGAACCCAGCGGACCGCCGCCCGCGAGGAGTTGGTCGTCGGCGAGCGGACTGGGGAAGTCGACGGGGACGTACGCGCCCGCGTGGTCGTAGTGCCAGACGAGGTGCGACTGCTGGGCCGTCGACTCGAACATCTCCAGCAACTGCTCGTAGTCGCCGCCGAGTTCGTCCACGGGCGTCACCGGCAGGCCGCACACCTGGAGCAGGTAGGCGCGGCGCAGGAAGTGCAGCGCGTCGTAGTCGAAGCCCGCCACCGGGGCGACGTCGCCCGACAGTCCCGGCATGTACTGGTACACCGGCACCGGCGGCAGTCCGGCCTCGGCGAGCACCTTGTTGTATTGCGCGAGTTCCTCGGCGAACGGGTTGTCCGGCGTGTGGCACAACACGTCGACGAGCGGTACCAGCCACAGGTCACAGGCCAAAGAAGGCTCCTCGCTCAGCTCGGTGGTCGGGTGGCGCGGTGTCAGGGAAGGGTATCGGTGCGGCACGGAAAGCGGCTCCCGCCGTGCATGTCCCATACCCATACGGACAGATGCGACGCAGGTCATCCTGAGGCGAGGCGCTCGATCAGGGCGATGGAGTGGGCGTTGTAGCCGGCGATGATCGACCGGGCCGTGTCGGTGTCGCGGGCGCCCAGGGCGTCGACCAGCTCGGTGTGCCCTGCCCACAGCTCGCCCCGCAGGTCCCTGAGCCGGCTCAGGTGCTGCACCGCGCAGACCCAGGTCTGCACACGCAGCCGGTGCAGGAAGTCGGCGAGGTAGGGGTTGCCGAAGAGGGCGGCGAGCTCGCGCCAGAAGCGCAGGTCGTAGCCGATGAGGACGGTGAGGTCACCGGCCGCCGCGGCCCGCTGCGCCTCCTCCCCGCGGCGCCGTACCCCGGCGAGCACGGCGGCGACGCGGGGGTCGCCCGGCTGCCCGGAGGCGTGCTGCCCGGTGGTGAGGGCGTGGAACATCCCCTCGATGACCAGGTCGCGTGCCTCGATCATGCCGCGGAAGTCCTCGGCCGAGTACTCGTGGACGCGGAAGCCGCGGTGCTGGTCGGCGTCGAGGAGGCCCTGCGCGGAGAGGTCGACCAGCGCCTCCCGGACCGGCGTGGCCGACACTCCGTACTGGTCGGCGATCTCCTTGACCGTGAACTCCTGCCCCGGCTGGAGCCGTCCCGCCAGTACCTCGTCACGAAGCGCGTCGGCGATCTGCTGTCGCAGGGTGCTGCGCGTCACGGCGCCGTTGCCGGAGCTGCGGGGCATGGTCAGGGCGTCTCCCTCGTCGCGTTCGGGTGGCGTGCACGTGTATGTCTACGGCCACGCCACCTTACGCGTTCGAACGAGGTGCGAGGTTGGTCGGCTACTGACGGGTTGTGGTCGTCCTCTGGTCGGTTTACACCTGGTTACCTGGTGTATTCGTCCGCCACGGAGAGCGCCGCGTCCAGCGCCGCGAGACCCTCCTTCAGCTCCGCCTCCGTGACGGTGCAGGGCGGCACCACATGCGTCCGGTTCATGTTCACGAACGGCCACAGCCCGCTGTCCTTCGCGGCGGCGGCGAAGGCGGCCATCGCCGCGTTCGCCTCCCCGGCCGCGTTGTAGGGCACCAGCGGCTCCCGCGTCTCCCGGCTGCGGACCAGCTCCAGCGCCCAGAACATGCCGACGCCGCGCACCTCGCCCACGCTCGGGTGCCGAGCGGCCAGCGCGCGCAGCTGCGGGCCCACGACGGACGCGCCCAGCCGGGCCGCGTTCTCGACGACGCCCTCCTCCGCCATGACGTTGATCGTCGCGACGGCGGCGGCGCACGCCAGCGGATGCCCGGAGTACGTCAGACCGCCGGGGTACGGCCGCTTTCCGAAGGTCTCGGCGATCGCACCGGAGATCGCGACCCCGCCCAGCGGCACGTACCCGCTGTTCACGCCCTTGGCGAAGGTCAGCAGGTCGGGCGTGACGCCGAACAGGTCCGCCGCGAACCACTCACCGGTCCGCCCGAACCCGGCCATGACCTCGTCCAGGACGAAGACGATCCCGTACTTGTCGCACAGCTCCCGCACCCCGGCGAGATAGCCGGGCGGCGGGACCATGATCCCGGCCGTGCCCGGGATCGTCTCCAGGATGATCGCCGCGACGGTCGAGGGCCCCTCGAAGGCGATCGTCGTCTCCAGGTGCTCCAGCGCCCGCGCGCACTCCTGCTCCTCGGTCTCGGCGTAGAAACGGGAGCGGTAGAGGTAGGGCGCCCAGAAGTGCACGACCCCGGCCGCGGCGCTGTCGGAGGCCCAGCGGCGCGGGTCGCCGGTGATGTTCACGGCCTGCTGCGTACCGCCGTGGTACGAGCGGTACGCCGAGAGCACCTTCGGGCGGCCCGTGTGCAGCCGGGCCATCCGGATCGCGTGCTCGACGGCGTCGGCGCCGCCGTTGGTGAAGAAGATCTTGTCCAGGTCGCCCGGGGTCCGCTCGGCGATCAGCCGGGCCGCCTCCGACCGGGCCTCGATCGCGAACGCGGGCGCGAAGGTCGTCATCCTCGCCGCCTGCTCCTGGATCGCGGCGACGACCCTGGGGTGCTGGTAGCCGATGTTCGTGTAGACGAGCCCGCTGGAGAAGTCGAGGTAGCGCCGGCCGTCGTAGTCCCAGAAGTACGACCCCTCCGCCCCGGCGACGGCGAGCGGGTCGATGAGCTCCTGAGCGGACCAGGAGTGGAACACATGGTCACGGTCGGCGGCCTTGACGGCGGCACCGGCTTCGGGGTTCGGCTGAGGGGTCATGCGGGCGAGCGTAGGCGCGGGGGAGAGGGCGGTGAAATCGGCGGCCTGTCTGCCGTCGGCGGCATTCCGCGACAGGTTGTCCAGGCGCGCGGAGATCCCGGCGTTGACAGCTTACTGTCCAAATGTCAGGATGCTGTCATGACCTTTCGGGGTCGAGCTTCGGGTCTCAGGAGGAGCCATGAACGCCGTCACCGACCGCAAGCCCGTCCATCTCGCCGTCTACGACACCCTCGCCGACTGGGAGACGGGGCACGCCACGGCCCACCTCGCCCGCGCCGGGTACCGGATCCGGACCGTCGGCCCGTCCACGGACCCGGTCACCAGCATCGGCGGACTGCGCATCCAGCCCGACACCGCCCTGGACGACGTACGGCCCGAGGACAGCTCCCTGCTGATCCTCCCGGGCGCCGACCTCTGGGACACATCCGGCGACCTCGCGCCCTTCGCCCGCAAGGCCCGGGCGTTCCTTGACGCCGGTGTGCCGGTCGCCGCGATCTGCGGGGCCACCGCCGGGCTCGCCCGCGAGGGCCTGCTCGACGACCGGTCCCACACCAGCGCGGTCTCCTTCTACCTGGCCGCGACCGGTTACGCGGGCGGCGAGCGCTACGCCGAGACCGACGCCGTCACCGACGCGAACCTGGTCACCGCCGGCCCGACCGAGCCCGTCGCCTTCGCCCGGGAGATCCTCCGGCTGCTCGGGGTGTACGAGGGCGAGGTGCTCGACGCCTGGTACCGGCTGTTCCACGACTCCGACGCGGCGGCGTACGCCGTGCTGGAGAAGGCCGGGGCGGCATGAGCCGGGAGCGTCAGGACCTGCTCAGCCGCAGCGCCCTCGGCGTGTTCCGGCTGAACGGCCAGTTCCTCGCCGTGGCGGAGGAACTGGCCCGGCCCGCCGGGCTGACTGCCGCCTGGTGGCAGGTGCTGGGCGCGGTCCTCGGGGAGCCGCTGCCCGTCTCCGGCATCGCCCGCGCCATGGGCATCACGCGGCAGAGCGTGCAGCGCATCGCCGACCTGCTGGTGGACCGCGGACTCGCCGAGTACCGGCCGAACCCCGCGCACCGCCGCGCCAAGCTCCTCGCGCCGACCGGGGAGGGGCGGGCGGCGATCGCCCGCATCAACCCCGGGCACACGGCCTTCGCCGACCGGCTGGCGGAGGCCTTCGGGGAGGCGGACCTGGCGGAGGCGGTGCGGGTACTGGAACGGCTGACGAAGGTGCTCGACGAGGTGGGACCGCCTGTTACGGAACCGTAGGCGTCGTTCGGGCCTGCCCCGCCCGGGCCCCGCACTATTCTCGATCTGTTGCTCACGTATGGGGGAAGGCGGCTGAGCGATGGAGAAGCTGGGGCCCGGGGATCCGATGGGGGTCCCCCCAGGCGTTAAGCACTGGGGGAGCATCGGCGCGTACCGGCTGCTGGCGCGGCTCGGGGCGGGCGGCATGGGGCACGTGTATCTGGCCCGCTCGGAGCGGGGCCGTACGGTCGCCGTGAAACTCGTGCGCGAGGAACTGGCCGCGCAGGAGGAGTTCCGGGAGCGCTTCCGGCAGGAGGTGCAGGCCGCGCGCCGGGTCGGCGGGTACTGGACGGCGCCGGTGCTGGACGCGGACACCGAGGCGGCGGTGCCGTGGGTGGCCACCGGGTACGTCGCCGGGCCGAGCCTCCAGCAGGTCGTCGGGCACGACCACGGCGCCCTGCCCGAGCGGACGGTCCGCATCCTCGCGGCCGGGCTCGCGCACGCGCTGAAGGACATCCACGCGGCCGGCATCGTCCACCGCGACCTCAAGCCGNNGGACGGCGGGCTCACTCGCACCGGCGCGCTCGTCGGATCGCCCGGTTTCATGGCGCCCGAGCAGGTGCGCGGCGACCGCATCACCCCGGCGTGCGACGTCTTCTGCCTCGGCTCGGTCCTCGCCTACGCCGCCACCGGCGCCCTGCCCTTCGGCACCGCCAACAGCGGCGTGCACGCCCTGATGTTCCGCATCGCCCAGGAGGAACCGGACCTGGAGGGCGTCCCCGAGGGCATCGCCGACTTGGTCCGCGACTGCCTGCGCAAGGACCCCGCCGCACGCCCGTCCCTCGACCGCGTCCTGGAACGCACAGGTGCGGACGACACCGTCTCCGACGGCCGCGCCCTCGACCCCTGGCTCCCGAGCGCCCTGGTCGCCCAACTCGGGCGGCACGCGGTGCGGCTGCTGGACGCGGAGGATCCGGAGGGGGCCGGCTCCGCCGAGGGAGCGGGTTCCCCCGAGCCGCCTGCCGAGCAGCCGGGCTCCGGCCCCGACGAGAAGCCCGGCCCCGGCCCCGGCCCCAGC
>NZ_MUKA01000048.1 GCF_002150735.1 Streptomyces africanus | reverse complement strand
GTCTCCGGCGTCCCGGGCCGCTCCCCCGCCCCCTCCGCCGCGCCCGTCCCGGCATCCGGCATGCGGGCCACGATGAACTCCGCGAGCCGCCGCGGCGTCCCCGTCTCCTCCAGCAACTGCCGCATGGTCACCTTGACCTGGTGCTCCTGTTCCAGCTCCCGCAGCACGCTGATCATCTGCAGCGAGTCGGCGCCGAGGTCGAAGAAGTTCGCGTCGCCGACGATCACCGACGGATCCTCGCCGAGGTGGCGGGCGGTCGTTTCGACGATGCTGTGCAGTACCCGTGCGACCGCTGCCTCTTGCTGAACCACTTCGGCTCCCTTGCTCGCTGGTGTTCCGGTGCTGAGGGCCGTCGGTTCCGGCCCCGTCCAGTAGTCCTGGTGCTGGAATCGGTAGCCGGGCAGCGGGACGCGTCGGCCGCCGCTGCCGGCCAGGAGCGTCTCCCAGGCGATGTCCGCTCCCGCGCAGTGCAGCCCCGCTGCCGCACCCCAGAGGGCGCCGAGCCCGGTGCCGCGACGCAGGGACGGCAGTGCCCGTACGCCGGGCAGCGCACGGCGCGCCAGACCGCTGAGGGTGGTGTGCGGCCCGATCTCCAGCAGGACGTCGGGCTGTCCGGCGCCGATGCCGCGCAACGCCTCGTCGAAGCGGACGGGTTCGCGGGTGTGCCGGAGGAAGTGGTCCGGGCCGGGAATCCAGCCGGGCGGGCGGGTCACACCGTCCAGGGCGCTGACGAACGGGATCCGAACGGGCCGGACGGCCACATCGGCGAGGACCTTGCCGAACTCCTCCAGCATCGGTTCCATCGAGGCGGTGTGGAAGGCGCGGGTCACCGGCAGCCGCTGCCCCGGTGTGCCGCGGTCGTCCAGCAGGGCGCACGCCCGGTCGACGGCCGCCACGGGGCCGGCGAGGACCTGGGCACGGTCCCCGTTGGTCACGGCCGCCTCCAGTCCGGGGACCTCCGCGGCCAGGGCGAGGGCGCTCGCCCGGTCGAGCGGCACGGCCACCATGGCGCCCGGCGCGCAGCGCTGCCGCATCAGCCGTCCGCGTTCGGTGGTCAGACGCAGACCGTCCGGGAGTGACAGGGCTCCGGCCGCGTGCAGGGCGGCGTACTCGCCGACGCTGTGCCCGGTCACGGCGTGGGGTGCGACCCCGCAGTCGCGCCACAGCCGGACGAGGGCGCATTGCAGGGCGAACAGCGCGGGCTGCGCGGTGTCCGTGCCTGAGAGTGTCGACTGCCCCGAGTCCTCGCCGCACAGTGCCGCGAGCAGGGAGTCGCCGGTGAGGTCGCGGTAGTGCCGTTCGCAGGTGTCGAGCACGTCGCGTGCGGCGGGGAAACGCGCGTAGAGGGCGGCGGCCATGCCGGGGTGGTGGCTGCCCTGGCCGGTGAACTGGAACGCCACGCGGGCGCCCTCCCCGGGCGCCGACCCCGTGGTCACCGCCGCAGCGGTGGTTCCGGCGAGCCAGGTGTCGAGGGCGTCGGCGAGGGCGGCCGGGGTGGAGCCGCGGGCCGCGAGGCGGTGGCGGCCGTGGGCGCGGCCGAGGGCGGCGGTGGTGACCAGGTCCGACAGGTGCGGTGCGGGTGGCTGACGTAATCGGTCGCGGAAGGCCCGGGCGTTGTCCGCGAGGGCCTGAGGGCTGCTTCCGGAGACGAGCAGCACGTCGGGAGGCGCGGCCGAGCCGGTCCTGGGCGCGGGCTGCGGGGCCTGTTCCAGGATCAGGTGGACGTTGGTGCCGCCGACGCCGAGTGAGGTCAGGCCCGCGCGGCGGGGCATCTCGCTCTCCGGCCAGGGCCGGGCGGTCCGGGGGATGGAGAAGGGGCTGTGGTCGAGATCGATGAGAGGGTTGGGCTCGCTGAAGTTCGCCATCGGCGGGATCACACCGTGTCGCAGGACCAGCAGGGTCTTGACGAGGCCGGCGAGCCCGGAGGCGGCGTCGAGGTGGCCGATGTTGGCCTTGACCGAGCCGAGGGCGCAGTATCCATCGCGGTCGGTGTCCTCGCGGTAGGCGCCGGCCGCGCCTTCGAACTCGATCGGGTCGCCCTTGAGCGTGCCGGTGCCGTGCGTCTCCAGATAGCCGATGGTGTCCGCGCCGACGTCGGCGCGTCGCAGGGCCTGGCGGATGGCGGCGTGCTGGCCCCGGGCGCTCGGCGCGGTGAAGGCCGACTTGCCCGCGCCGTCATTGCCGATGCCCCAGCCGCGGATGACGCCGTGGATCGTGTCGCCGTCCGCCACCGCCCGGGCCAGCCGCTTCAGGACGACGGCCAGGACGCCGGTGCCTCCCACGGTGCCGTCGGCGCCGGCGTCGAAGGCCCGCAGCCGGCCGGACCTGGACAGGATCGAGCCCTTGACGTAGCGGTAGCCCAGGACCTGCGGCACGTGGACGGCGGAGGCGCCGACGAGGGCGATGTCGCAGTCGCCCATGAGCAGCGACTGGGCGGCGGTCAGCACGCCGACCAGGGAACTGGAGCAGCCTGTCTGGAGGTTGACGGCGGGGCCGGTCAGGCCCAGCCGGTAGGCGACGCGGGTGGCGGCGAAGTCGGCGTAGTTGCCGACGGTCATCTGCATGCCCTGTACCCAGTCGGACGCGGGACGGCTGGGCAGGACGTTGTTGAGCAGGTAGTTCTGGAAGGTGTAGAGGTGGTATCCGGTGCTCGCGTAGACGCCGACGCGGGTGCCGCCGCGTTCGTCCGGGTAGCCGGCGTTCTCCATGGCGTGCTGGGCGCACTCCAGGAAGATCCGTTGCTGCGGGTCGGTGAGCCGGGCCTCGCCGGAGCTCATCGCGAAGTGCTGGGCGTCAAAGCCCGCGATGTCGTCCAGCAGCCCGGAGGCGCCGACGAAGTCCTCCGCCTCGTACTCCTCGGCGGGGACACCGGCGGCGGCGAGCTCCTCGCCGGTGAAGCGGGTGATGCAGTCGGTGCCGTCCCGGATGATCCGCCAGAAGTCCTCGGGTGTGTCGGCGCCGGGCAGGCGGAAGGCCATGCCGATGACGGCCATCCTGGGGTCCGGATCGCTGGTGTTCATCAGCCGCGGTCCTCCGTCATGGTCGGTCTGTCCCGGCCTGCGGGTTGTTCCGCGGGCGGGGCGGGTGTCGTTCTGCCCCGGCCGACCAGCCACAGGAGCAGCGCCGCGCACAGGGCGATCGCGAGTCCGTGGAAGGCGGCCACCACCGTCAGCGGCGAGAAGGTCTCCAGGAGGGCGCCGCTGACGAGCATGCCCAGGCCGAAGCCGGCGTTCTCGGCCGAGGCGCTGAGCCCGAAGAGGCGGCCGCGCTGGTCGTCGGGGGCGGTCTGGAGCCTCGACACGTAGACGATCTCGGTGAATCCGTCGGCGGCTCCGGCGACGAGCGCCGCGATGACGGCGGGCACGGTCGGCAGTCCGCAGAAGACCACGATGAACCCGGCCGACATCACACAGGCGCCGAGCGCGAACGCCCGCTCCCCCGGTGTCCGCCCGGTCTTCTTGGTGACCCGGCCGATCACCTGCTGGGCGACGATGTTGCCGATGGCCCAGGTGGCCCAGAACTGGCTGATGAACGTGGCCGGATGATCGGGGTCCAGGCCGCTGGAGTAGATGGGGAGGGCGACGTTGTGCGAGGAGGAGCCCAGCCCGTCGACCGCCCGGATGGCGATCATCGCCATCAGCAGCGGCGCCGTGCCCAGCAGGATCCGGGCCGTCCGGCGCGCGGTGCCGGAGTCCCGCGCGGAGCCGGAGCCCTTCGCGGGGCCGGAGCCCCCGTCCGCCGTGTCACCGGCCGCCCTGGTGCGGACGGGAAGCAGGGACAGCACGGTCGCGGAGACCAGGAAGGTCGAGGCGTCCAGCGCGAAAGCGGCGGAGTAGCCGAGTTGCGCGACCACCACGCCCGAGGAGGCGAACCCGGCGATCATGGCGAGCGAACGCCCGGTCACCAGCAGCCCGTTGGCCCGGACCCGGTGCTCGGCGCCGACGATCTCGGGGATGCTGCTGCGCAGGGCCACCTGGGAGAGCGTCGAGCAACCGCCCGTGACCACGGCCAGGACGTACAGCAGCCCGGGGCGGGTGCCCTCGGGGGCGAGCAGCAGCGACAGCAGGGCGACGGCCTGGCACAGGTCGGCGCCGACCATCAGGCGCTTGCGGTCGTGGACCGAGACGAGCCGCCCGCTCACCCAGCCCGACACCACACTGGTCGCCAGCCGTACGGCCATGAAGAGGCCGGCGGCCAGCGCGCTGCCGGTGGCGTCGTAGACGAAGACGTTCAGCGCCACCATGTTCAGGTAACTGCCGTACGCCGAGATGCCGTTGCCCAGGACGAGCAGACGGAAGTACCTCATGCACCTTCCCCTGGTCTGCATGAAGGGTGTGACGGGAGTACGACCGGAATCTCCTTGCCCCCCAAGACGCCGCCGGCCGGAGGCCATTGGTCCGCAACCCAAGCAGACCCGGACAGGCCCGTTCAAGACTCCACGAGTGGTCTAGACGACTTTCAGTCCGGATTTGGCGATTTCGGAGCGCTCGGGAGCGGACCCGGCCCGTTGTCCGGCGGTCAGCGTCGCAAATCCGCCCGGTTCGCCGCCGCGATGACGGCGTCGTGTTCGGCGCGGGTGAACAGGCTCTCGGCCAGCCAGCGGCCCGCGAGGGTGCGTACGGCGCGGACGAAGTGCGCGGAGGTGGGGAAGGGGGCTTGCTGCCACAGGACGTCGAGGAAGGTCCGGCCGTCGGCGCGGGCGTTGTTCGGCACGCCCGAGTCCGAGGTGCCGAACACGATCACGGGTTCGGAGCGGGTGAAGTAGGCGTGGTAGGGGGCGTCGTCGCCGATGTGGAAGGGGGCGAGGGTCAGGTTGTGCGTGGTGAAGTGCAGGGGGCGGGCCGTCGGTTTGACCGCGTCGGCCAGGTCGCCTCGGAGGGTGAAGTCCTTGTAGAAGGAGAAGGTGCGGAACTGCGTCTCGGGGCTCTGGGCGGTCAGCAGGAGCGGGCCGTAGAACAGCGACTGGACGGCCGGGTCGTCCAGGGCGCGTTCGATGCGCAGGCGGTAGGGCGTCGAGATGCGGACGCGGTCGCCTCGGCGCCAGTTCCTGGTCAGGGTGAGGTAGGTGCCGGGTTCGGCGTCGGCCCGGTGCGGGGCTCCGTTGACCGTGACCGTGACGCCTGCCGTGGCCCAGGACGGGATGCGGAGTTTCAGGGCGAGCCGGCCGCCGCCCTCGCGGAACGTCAGGGTGCGGATGCCCTCGGCCGGGTAGTCGCTCGTCTGCTCGATGACGAGGCCGCGTTCCGGCCAGCGCAGGGTGGACGCCAGGTAGAGGTTGACGTACAGGGCGTTGCCGTCGGCGGAGCGGAAGTAGACCGAGTCCTGGTACTTGGTGTGGTTCTCCATGCCGGTGCCGCCGCAGCAGGTGCCGGTGTTGCCGAACTCGCGGCGTACGCCCGGGCCCATGCCGACGAAGTAGGTGACCTCGGGGCTGTCGGTGCCGGTGCCGTCGCGGCGGGAGGCGAGGATGTGGTTGGTCAGGCACCGCTCGTAGTAGTCCATGTAGGCGGGGTCGGGGTCGTGGAAGAAGAGCTGCCGGCTCAGCTTGAGCATGTTGTACGTCGCGCAGGTCTCGGCGTTCTTGTCGTCGAGGGTGGCCGCGATGGCCCCGCGGGCGCGGAACATCTCGCCCTGCCCGGTACCGCCCAGGGCGTACGTGCGGGGGCCAGCGACCATGCCCCAGAAGTTGCGGGCCGCGGCGGCGTACCGCTCCTCCCCCGTGTGGTCGAACAGGCGGAGGTAACCGGTGAACTGCGGGATGTGCTGGTTGGCGTGTCTGCCCTCCAGGATGTCGCGGTCCTCGGCGCAGGCCTTCAGCAGCGCGGTGTTGTCGAAGCAGCGGGCGGCGGCGAGGTGTTCCTCCCGGCCGGTGAGGGCGTACAGGTCCGTCATGACCTCGTTCATGCCGCCGTACTCACCGGCGATGTAGATCGACCACATGCGTTCCAGTTGGGCTGCGGGGAGGTGGCCCAGCCGGCTGTGCACCCAGTCGCCCATCTTCGCGGCGATGGTCAGCGCCTGTGCGTTGCCGGCCAGGGTGTGGGCGTCCAGCAGGCCGCGCATGATCTTGTGGCAGGTGTAGTACGGCGCCCAGATGGTGGGGTACGTCGTGTAGCTCTCCAGGAGGATGAACTGGGTCTCCGGGTAGGCCGCCAGGTAGCCCGGATGGCTGGGCTTCGGGGAGCCGTGGTCGGCCAGCGCCTGCTGGCATTCGCCCAGGGCCGTGACCAGGTAGTCGAGCTTGGACTTGAGCGCGGCCTCGCGTGTGTCGGCGTAGGCCTGGGAGACGAGGGTGAGGAAGTGGCCGCCGTAGTGGCCGCGCAGGTTGCCGTCGGCCGTCTCCCAGCCGCCCGGCGGCCGTGCGCCGCGTGTGTCGAGTCCGGCGTTGGCGCGGAAGACCGCGAGGATGCGGTCGGCCGGGTACGACCGGGCGTAGTCGAGCATCAGATCGCGCTTGGCGCGGAAGACCCCTCCGCCGAGGGTGACCTCGTGCAGGGCGAAGGGCCGCACCGACCAGGCGGGCGGGGCGGGCAGCGCTCCCGCGGCCTTCGCCGTGGAGGCGGCCGGGGCGGCGTGGGCTGCTTGGGCCAGTGGCCCGGAGGCCATGAGCGGGCCGGCCGCGGCGCCTACGGTCAGGCTCAGCACGCGGCGCCGGGTGGGTGGCTGGGACATGGCGCACTCCGATCGTCGTGGGTCGTCGGCGGGCGGGAGAGGGGCCCATCGGTCATGCGGGGGGTGCCACGGTGATCGTGGCGGTGGCGCGAAGCGAGGTGTCCGTTACGGTTCCCTCGATCTCGAAGGTTCCGGGCCCGGCGTACTGGTCCGGGTCCACCGGGTCCCAGGTCACCTTGATCCGGCTGTCCTTGGAGCCGTCGTTGTAGGTGGCGACCACCGTCGCGGGGAGCGCGGGGGGCGTGCCCGGGCGGGTGGTGACGCGCTCCTCGGCGAGGCCGGTGATCTCCACCGCGTCGGTGTGCCGTACCCACACGGTGGCGGTGACCGGCTGCGCCGTGCGGTCGGCGAGGCCGGTGATCGTCACGCTGGTGCCGCCCTCGGCGACCTGGTCCTCGGTCAGGGCGGGCCAGGCCACGGGTGAGCGCGCCGTGGAACCGTCGGCGTACACCAGCGTCACCTGCCGGGGCAGGTCGGGGACGGTGCCGCGCAGGGTGGGGACGTGGGTCGCGCGTACCGCCTCCGGTGTCTCGGCGTAGACCTTCCACTCCTGGACGCCGAGGGCGAGGTTCGCATGGCCGGTGAGCTTCGCCCGCAGCGCGGTCGTGGTGACGGGGGTGAAGGTGGTCCGGTTGTAGCGGTCCTCGGCGGTGCCGTAGCCGCTGGGGCCGGGGACCTCGCGCCAGGTGTCGCCGTCGCGGTACTCGATGACCCAGGACTGGGGCACGCCCACGCCGTCGGCCGCGCCTGGCTGCGCGTCGCGGAAGAAGTACAGGTCGGAGCCTGCCACCCGGACCGGTTCGTCCCAGGTGTACTGGACCCACTGGGTGTCCTTCTGCGGCCAGCTGCCCCAGCGTGGGGCGTCGGAGGACGAGGCGGGTTCACGGCCGTCGTTGATCGCGTTCACCGACTCCCAGCCGGAGGTGTAGGACGCGGTGGGGGTGGCGGACGGTGCCAGGTTCACCTGGCCGTCGCCGGGTTTGCCGGCCTTCACCACGACCCGCTTCGACGAGGTCGACGCGCCGTCGTCGGCGGTGAGTTCGAGGGTGTACGTGCCTGCCTCGGTGAAGCGGGCGACCGTGGTCGGGGCACGCGGGTCGTCGAAGATGACGGCGGCGCCGTCCGGGCCGTCGGTCGCTTTCCAGGAGGCGGACAGGGTGCGCCGCGGCAGTCCGTCGTCCTCGACGATGCCGGTGAGCCTCACCTGGCCCGGGCGGGTGTACGTCGTGTCCCGCCAGGCCTCGACGTAGGGAGGCCGGTCGCGGGCCGCCGGCGGGCGCGTGCCGGTGTCGTAGGCCTGGATCTCCTTCAGGCCGCTGGTGTGGCCGTCGCGGTGGCGCAGCAGCACCCGCAGCTTGGCCGTGGTCACTTCCTCGAAGCGCACCTGGTTGAGGTTGGCGCGCGGATACGGCGGTGACTTGGCGGGGCCGGTCACGTCCTGCCACTGGCCGCCGGCGTTCTGGAACTGCACGGTGTAGAGGGCCGGTTCGGCGTATCCGCCGGGCCGTTTGTCGCTGAAGAAGTGGAGCCGGACGTCGTCGACCGTGCGGGGGCGGCCGAAGTCGAGCTCGTACCAGTCCTCGGCGTTGCCGGAGCCACGGGCGCCCCAGTAGGGCTCGTTGACGGTGAAGCCGTCGACGGCACCGGCCACGCCGTGGCCGTCGGCCTCGTGGGAGGCGCGGACGGCGGCACCGGCGGCGAGGTTGTCCCCGGCCCTGCCGGTGAGGTCGCGGCCGGCCTTGGCGAACAGGTCGGTGACGCGGTCCTTCTTGGCGTAGGTGACGTCCTGCGGGTTCGCGACGGCCGTGCGCAGGCCGGTGGTCCTCGCCTTGGCTCCTCCCCCGTCGGGGAAGGTGACCTCGCGGGTGGCGGGGTCGTAGACGAGGTGGGCGAGGCGGTCGGCGGTGAGGGCGAGCTTCCCGTCCAGGTAGACCGAGTAGCCCTCGGGGACCTGGCGGCCGTACGGCCGCTTCCCGTCGCCCGGTTCGTCCCACAGGACGGCCACGTCGGTGCCGCGGTAGTTGATGTCGGTGACGGCGAAGTGCGGCCAGTCGACGTCGATCGGCCACAGCTCGATCTTCCGGTCGGTGCGCGGCCGGAAGCCCATCGCGTCCTCGATGACCGTCCAGTTGGTGGTGCCGAGGACGGTGTGGTGGATCCAGGAGCGGTAGCCGATCTTCTGTGGGTCGGCGCTGCCGTCGGACCAGAACTCGTTCTGGTCGGGCCACCGGTTGTCGCCGTCGATGTAGTGGGCCCAGGCGTTCCAGGACAGCAGTTTCTTGTACCAGGTGCGGTCGATGTACTTGTTCGGGTACTTCCGCAGCACCGAGGACAGGAAGCGGAAGGTGACGGTGGAGTTGATGACGGAGAAGTTGTTGCTCCCCGGGTGGCCCTGCTCCGCAGCCTCCGCCTTGTCCGCCTGGTTGGCGGTGAAGAACGGGAAGACGGGGTACTGCTTCGCGTCCGCCCACAGGCGCAGCGCTTCGAGGTACTGCGGGTCCTCGTCCGGGGTGGGCATCAGGCCCACGCTGTACGGGTAGTAGTTGTTGATCTCCTTCCAGGGCACCAGGGTGTCGCTGTCGACGTGCCGGTGCTTGAGCAGCTTGTCCTTCGGGTCCCAGAGGTGTTCGAGGACGGCTTTGCGCACGCGGTTCGCCGTCGCGCGCATCTCGTCGGCCTTCGCCTTCTCGCCGAGGAGGTCGTACGCATGGGCTGCCGCCGTCGCGTTGCTGTAGACGTACGCGGATTCGGCGCGGTCCAGGTTCCCGGGCTTCCAGTGGAACGACACCGCGTCGGCGTCGTTGCCGGTCATGGCGCCCCAGTCGTACTCGATGAGGCCGTTGCCGTCGTGGTCGTAGCTGTCCAGCTGGCCCTTGACGTCCTTCTCGGCGTACCGCGCGAGGTTGCGGACGATGCCGTCGGGGCCGCCGTGCACCTGGTAGGAGCGCCAGGCCGCCTCGGAGAGGTACTGGGTGTAGCTGTTCGACCAGTTCTCCGGGTCGCCGGGGTTGTCGGTGTACTTGCCGTTCTTCGAGACCTCCCCGGCGGAGACCCAGGGGCCGTAGGAGTAGGCCGGGTCGCGCAGGTACTTGAGGTCGTCGACGAACATGCCGACCGTCAGGGCGATCGCGTTGTTGTAGCCGAGCACACCTTCCATGGAGGTGGGGAACTGGTAGTCGTTGCCCGGGATGTCGGCGTCGAGGTAGTTGTAGCGCAGCAGCCACCAGCGGTAGTACAGCGTCTTCTCGATGTTGTCGTCGGGGAGGTCGAGGTACGGCAGGTTCTCGGCCCACCAGCGGTTGTACGTCTGCACGTGCCGGCGGAAGGCCGTGGCCGGGGCGGCGGTGCGCACCGTGTCGTACTCGGGCCGGGAATCGGTGATCTCCTCGGTGACGAAACCGAGTTGGACCTTGGTGGTGAGGGTCCGGCCTGCCGGCAGGGTCAGCGTGCGTGTCAGGGACTCGTCCTCGGGGATGAAGCCGTCACCGCTGAGGCGGGGGAAGACGGTCGTGAGGTCGTTCTTCGCGGGCACCGCGCCGGTGAGCTCCCGGCCCTCGGCGGTCGTCGCGTACGGGGACGTGGCGCGCAGCCGGACCTCGCGGGGCTGCGAACCCGTGTTGGTGAGGGCCAGGTTCGTGACGGCGACGTTGGCCTCGGTGATGAACTTGGTCTGCGTCACCTTCAGGCCGGTCGCCTCGTGCGTGAACTCGCTGCGCCAGTAGCTGGGCGTCTGGGTGCGGGCGCCGGTGTTCTCCCGGAGGGTGAGGTTCTCGCCGTCGGCATTCAGGGTGAGCGTGTACGCGGAGCGGTTGTCGATGCTCTCCCAGTAGGCGACCTTGCCGGCGAAGCCGAGTTTCGCGGGGTCGTGTTCCTTCATGAACACGGCCCGTCCCCGGGTGAACAGCCAGTCGCCTGCCGGGTCCTCGCCCTTGCGGGCCAGCATCCGGTCCATCCAGAAGTCGGTGCCGTTCCCCGCTTTCCGGTCGGCCTCGTGCTGGGCGCGCAGGGTGCGGTGGACGGTGAAGCCGGCCGGGAGGGCGGGCACGGGGTCGTCCGTGCCGGAGTAGACCGGGTAGCCGATCGCCGAGTTGTCCGCCGCGGCCGGGGCGGTCGCGGCGAGCGGCGCCAGCAGGCCCAGGGTCAGCGCTGCGGCCAGGGCGCCGCGGCGCTGCCGTCTTCGCGGTGCGGGCACGACTACCTCCGGGTGGGCGTCGTCGGGGGCGTGGTCGGGGACTGGGTGGCCGGCAGCCACACGCGCATGGTCGAGGGGCCGCGGTTCGCCCAGGAGTGGTAGGGGACGAGGGTGATCCCCGTGCGGTCGGCCGCAGGTGGGGTGGCCCGGTCGAGCGGGTGGTACGGCCAGGCGCTGTCGTGCGGGCCGGCGGGTGCGGCGAGTTCGCCGGGGGCGACGACCGTGCCGTCCGGGCCGTCCTCCGGTGCGGCGGACGGGTCCACGCGGAGTGCGTCGACGTCGTGTCCGTCCGGCAGGTCGGCGGACTCGGCGCAGTAGACGAGGGGGCCACGCTCGACGGCCACGGTGCCGCGGATCGCGTCGACGCGCGGGTCGGACCCGGTCCAGCGCGGGGCGACGGGCAGTTCGAGGCGTATCTCGTCGCCGGGCCGGAAGACCCGGGTGAGCCGCGCCGTGCCCGGGGCGGCCGTACGGCGTCGCCCGTCCGGGTCGACCAGCCAGACGGTCGCGCCCGCCGTCCACGCGGGGACCCGCAGGGACAGGGTCCAGGGGCGAGCCGGGGAGCGGCTGATCCGTACGGCGACTCTCCCGCCGGACGGGTAGTCGGTACGGACCCGCAGCGCCACGCCCTGCCCGTCGGCCAGGGTGGTGGCGAGCTCCGCGTCGGCGTACTGGTGCAGCTGCACGCCACTGTCGTCCGCGGTCGCCAGGTATGCGGGGAGCTGGGCGAGGGTGCGCGCCACGTTGGTCGGGCAGCACGACACGGCGAACCAGGGGGCGCGCAGGCCCGAGTCGGCGCGCGGGCTGACGCGGTCCGCCGGGGGCATGGTGCCCCGGTTTCGGCGGTGCAGGGTGTTGGCGTAGAAGAAGGCCCGGCCGTCGTCGGACGGGGACGTGGCGATCACGTTGAACAGGGTCCGCTCGGCCAGGTCCGCGAAGCGCGGTTCGCCGGTGGCGAGCAGCAGCCGCCAGGCGAGCAGCACGGAGGCGACGCCGGCGCAGGTCTCCGAGTAAGCACGGTCCGGCGGTAGGACGAAGTCGTCGCCGAAGGACTCGTCGCGGTGGTGCGAGCCCATGCCGCCGGTCAGATAGGTGCGCCGGGCGACCGTGGCCTCCCACTGCCGTACGACGGCGGCGAGCAGGGCGTCGTCACCGGTCTCCACGGCCACGTCGACGGCGCCGGCCGCGAGGTAGAGGGAGCGCACGGCGTGGCCGCGCAGGACGCCGGCCCTGCGGACGGGCATGTCGTCCTGGTAGTAGGCGCGGCCGAACTCGATGTCGGCGAGGGTGCCGTGGCCGCGCCGGTCGAGGAACAGGGCGGCCTGGTCGAGGTAGCGCTGCTCCCCTGTCAGCCGGGCGAGTTCGACGAGGGCCGTCTCGATCTCCGGGTGTCCGCAGATGCCCGGGTTCCCGCCCGGGCCGAAGGCGGCGCAGACGTGGTCGGCGGCCCGGCGGGCGATCTTCGTCAACTCGCCCTCGCCGCGGGCGCGGGCCTGGGCGACCCCCGCCTGGATGAGGTGCCCATGACAGTAGAGTTCGTGGCCCCATTCGAGGTCGCTGTAGCGGGGCTGCTGTCCGGGGCGGCCGAAGGCGGTGTTCAGATAGCCGTCCGGGTCCTGGGCCGGGGCGATCACATCGGTGAGCGCGGCGATCTCCCCGTCGTACGCGGCGCCCTCCCACGCCATGGCTTCGAGCAGCTTGTAGATCTCGGAGTCGGCGAACTCCCGCCCGCGCCGGTCCCGGTGGATCCTGCCCTCGGCGGCGGCCAGGAAGTTGCCGGTCCAGCCCTCGCGTTCCATCCAGTCCCGGCAGTGCCCGAGCGTCGCGGAAGCGTTGGTGTGGCGGCGCCGGGCCCAGAAACCCCCCGTGATCCTGACCTCGTCCAGGCCGAGCGGGCGCAGCCGGCCGCGGGTCGGCGCCGCCGGCAGGACGGGCGACTGTGCCGTGTTCCCCTTCACCGGTTCATGCCTTCGGTACGTCCCTTCGGTCATGGTGGATTCCCCGCTTCAGCCCTTGAGCGCGCCGGACATGAAGCCCCTGATGTAGTGCCGTTGCAGCAGCAGGAACAGCAGCAGGCAGGGCACCGCGAGGACCACCACGCCCGCCTCGGTCGCGCCGTAGTCGACGGCGCCCATGCTCTGCTGCCGCAGGTTCGCCACGGCCAGGGGCAGCGGTGCCTTCTCGCTGTCGGAGATGAGGATCAGCGGTGCGATGAAGTCGTTCCAGGCGGCGAGGAACGCGAACAGGCCCACCGTGATGAGTCCCGGCCGCACCGCAGGGAGCAGGACCCGGCGCAACGCGCCCGCGGTACCGCAGCCGTCGACCAGTGCCGACTCCTCCAGCTCGCGGGGCACCGCCTCGAAGGAGATCCGCATCATGAAGGTGGCGAACGGCAGTTGGAACATGGCGAGGACCAGACTCAGCCCGATCAGTGAGTTCTCCAGGTGGAGCCTGCCCAGCAGGACGTAGAGGGGGATGAGGAGCGTGGCGTAGGGGACCATGAGGATGGCCAGGGTCAGCAGGAACAGCAGGTTCCGGCCGGGGAAGTCGAAGCGGGCGAAGGCGTAGCCGCCGAGCAGGGACACCCCCAGGGTCAGGGCGACGGTCAGTGCCGAGACGACGGTGCTGTTGAGGAGGTACCGCCACAGGCCCGCGTCGTAGTCGAGCAGGGTCCGGTAGTTGCCGAGGCCGTAGCCGGACTGCTGGGCGGTGCCGGGCTGGCCGCTGACCGACGCCCAGGCGTTCCACAGCAGGGGGAAGAGGAAGATGACGGCGAGGCTCGCGGCGACGACGTAGTGGGGCGTGCGGCCGAGGGCGCGGGTGAGCACCGTGGTGTCCCTTCTGCGTGCGGCGGGGGTCATGAGTCGTCGGCGTGGCGCAGGCCGCGGAACTGCAGGGCGTTCAGCAGGAGCAGCACGGCCAGGACGACGATCGACAGGGCGGCCGCGGTGCCGAGGTCCAGCCGCTGGAAGGCCTCCCGGTAGATCAACTGGACGACGGTGACTGTGCTGTTGTCCGGTCCGCCCTTGGTGAGGATGAAGAACTGGTCGAAGGCGAGCAGGGAGCCGGTCACGCACAGCAGCAGGCACAGGGCGAGGGAGGGCCGCAGCAGCGGCAGGGTGATCGAGCGGAAGATCTGGCCGCGGCTCGCGCCGTCCATCCGGGCCGCCTCGTACACCTCGTGCGGGATGCGCTGGAGGCCGACGAGCAGGATCAGCATGTAGAAACCGGCGAACTTCCAGACGATGAGGAAGACCGTCGACAGCAGGGCCGAGGTCGGGCTGCCGAGGAAGGACACCGGGTCGTCGACCAGGCCGAGCCACTCCAGCAGGCGGCTGAGGGGGCCGGTGGTGGGGCTGTACAGGCCCCAGAACAGCAGGGAGGCGGAGGCCAGTCCGAGGGCGCTGGGCAGGAAGTAGACGGTGCGGAAGAAGCCGGCTCCGGGGCGGGACTCCTGCACGAGCAGGGCGAGGCCGAGCGCCAGCGCGAGGAGTACGGCCGTGACGATCAGGGTGTAGAGCAGGGTGAAGCGGATCGCGGGCCAGAACAGGGTGCTGCCGGTGATGTCGGTGTAGTTCTCGGGGGCGTTGAGGCCGCGGTCTCCCGCCAGCAGCGGCCAGTCGCTGAGCGACATCTGCCCGACGAGCAGCAGGGGCAGCAGGAAGAAGACGGCGACGAAGAGGGCCGTGGGGGCCGCGTAGGCCAGCCCCTTGGCCGTGCGGGACCGCCACCAGGTCGGGGTGGCGGCCGGGGACGGGCGGTGTGGTGGTGTTCGGGGCTCGGCGGCCGTTCGGTCGGGCGCCTTGACCTGCATGGCTCTCCTCTGCCGTACGACGTGGGAGGGGCGGGGCCGGTGCTCAGTCGGCCAGGGAGGCGCTGACCGCCTCGTTGTCCTTCGCGACGGACGTCCCGTCACCGAAGACGGCGTTCCGCATGAGGGTCAGCCAGGGCCCGTTGGGGTCGTTGAAGGTCTGGCCGAACTTGAGGGCGTACGGGGTGCGGCCGTCGGCGACGAGTTCGTTGATGGTGACCAGCCGCGGGTCGGCCTTGGAGTGCTTGTTGGCGGCGAGGTCGGTGCGGGCCACCACGTCCTTGTGCGCGGCGACCACGTCGACCTGGGCCTTGTCGCCCAGGGACCAGGCGAGGAAGTTCCACGCCTGATCGGCCGACTCGCTGGTGGCGGAGATGCCGATGGCGTCGCCGCCGACGAAGGTGGACCTGCCGCCGTCGGGTCCGGGGATGGGTGCGACGCCGAAGTCCAGGTCCTTGGGCATGAGCCCCAGTGTGGTGGACGGCATGGGCATCACACCGACCTTGCCCTTGGGGAAGACGCCGGTCCAGGTCGTGCCGGTCTCGTCGCGCGCGCCGGGGGCGACGATGTCGTCCCGGACCCAGCCGCGGTAGGTGTCGTAGACC
>NZ_MUKA01000386.1 GCF_002150735.1 Streptomyces africanus | reverse complement strand
CCGGGGCCCTCCGTACGTGGAGGCGCAGCACCGCCCCGCCCCGGGCGTGTTCCTCCCGGACCGTGAACTGCTCCGCCAGGACGGCCAGTTTCGTGCGCTCGACCGGGTCGCGCGGAGACCAGCGCGGATCCAGCGCGTACGCCTCGGCGACGATCCAGACGCGGTCCACCGAGGCCAGCCGGTGCCGCAGCTCCGCGGGGGTCGCCTCACGCCCCCACAGCGTCCCGGACCGGGGCGCCGACTCCCGCAGCGCGATGTCCCGGACCTGCCGGAACCCCTTCGGGTAGGCCAGTGCGGCGAGCCTCCCGACCGACGGCACGAACAGCACCGGGTCGCCGGGGCGCATCTGGCGCAGGGCGAGCGCCGAGACGACGGCGAGGTTGTCCGGGCGGTGGGCGGCGGACCGGTCCTGGCGGTGGACGGGGAGCTGCTGGACGAAGACGGCGGTGAGGGCGAGGACGCCGGTGACGCCCAGCAGGGCCCGCACCTGACGGCCGCCGAGCCGCACCCGCCGTCCGTCGCACCGCAGCCGCCCCAACGCTCCGGCCACCTGCCCGGCCCCGGCGGC
>NZ_MUKA01000385.1:395-3911 GCF_002150735.1 Streptomyces africanus | reverse complement strand
GCTTCGTGTCCGGGGCCAGGGGTGGCGAGTCCCCGGTGTGAGCGCCCCCAGTGTGTGGGCGGGGCCACCAGTGGGGAGCGGGCGCCGCCTACTCCGTGGCCGGGGCCTCCGGGGGCGAGACCCCCGGGGTGAGCACCCCCAGCGCATAGGCGCGGGCCACCAGTTGGGTGCGGTTGGCGGCATGCCAGCGGGAGGACAGGCGGCGCAGGTGGTAGGTGACGCCGTCGGCGGTGAGGCCGGTCTCGCGGGCCGCCCGGGCCGTGGTGGCGCCGGCGGCCAGCAGGGCCAGGATGCGTGCCTCCGTCGGGGTGACCCGGGCCTGCTCGGCGGGCGGGGCGGGGGAGGGGGCGCGCTCGCCCTCCACGCGCAGCATCACCAGCAGCGCGGGTGTGTCCTCGACCGTGTCGCTCACCGGGTCCGCCGTCAGCTCCCCGTACCGCTCCGCGCCGCCGGGTGCCTCCCAGCAGACCGACACCTGGTAGCGCGAGCGGTGCCGCAGCCGCAGGGCCTGGGCGATGCGCTCCACCTGCGTGGCCTCCCGCGGGCTGAACAGGTCCAGGACGTCACGGCCGCGCAGCCGCCCCGGCGTCGTACCGCACTCCGCGGCCATCGCCGGATTGGCCAGCAGCACCGCGCCGTACACATCGCACACCGCGACCGGCATCGCGACCCGGTCGAAAAGGAGCAGGGCGCGGTTGCGCCACGTCACGGCCTCCTGCCGGGCCTGGTCCACGAGCTTCTCCTGCCACGCCGGGCCGCCCCCGCGCAAGAGCGACGCATCTGCTTGTACTACACAATCATGTAGGCCCGCGGCACGGCCCGCCGGGTCCCGTGGATCACGCTGGATCGCAGTACTTCCGTACCGCGAAAGGCAGTTGTCGCGTCATGCGCCCCACCGCACAGACCCCCCGGCCCGCAGACGGCCTCCCCGGCGTCCCCGTCGCCGACATCTCCGGCACCGGACCCGGCGACGCGCCCATCCAGCAGGCCATGGACCTGATGCGCGAGCACGGGCCGGTGTTCGTGCGGCGGCTGTACGGACGCGACACCCTGTTCGTGGGCGACCTGGACCTCGTGGCCGAACTCGCGGACGAGCAGCGGTTCGCCAAGCACATCGGGCCCGGCCTGGAGAACGTCCGCGAATTCGCTGCTGATGGCCTGTTCACCGCGTACAACGACGAGCCCAACTGGGCCAAGGCGCACGACATCCTCATGCCCGCCTTCGCGCTCGGCTCCATGCGGACCTACCACCCCGTGATGCTGAAGGTGGCCCGCAGGCTCATCGCGTCCTGGGACCGCGACGCCCGCGCCGGACACCCCGTCGACGTGCCCGGCGACATGACCCGCATGACGCTCGACACCATCGGACTCGCCGGGTTCGGCTACGACTTCGGCTCCTTCGAGCGTCCCGAGCCGCACCCCTTCGTCGAGTCGATGGTCCGCTGCCTGGAGTGGAGCATGACCCGCCTCGCCCGCGTCCCGGGCCGGGACTACTCGGCGGCGGACGCGGCCTTCCGCGAGGACTCCGCTTATCTCGCCCGGGTCGTCGACGAGGTCATCGCCGCCCGCACCGGCACCGACCAGAGCCAGGCCGACGACCTGCTCGGCCTCATGCTCACCGCCGAGCACCCCGCCGACGGCGGCACCCTCGACGCCGCCAACATCCGCAACCAGGTCATCACCTTCCTCATCGCCGGCCACGAGACCACCTCCGGCGCCATGTCCTTCGCCCTGTACTACCTCGCCAAGCACCCGACCGCGCTCCGGCTCGTGCAGCGCGAGGTCGACGAGCTGTGGGGCGACCAGGCCGACCCGGAGCCCGCGTACGACGAGATCGGCCGGCTCACCTACACCCGCCAGGTCCTCAACGAGGCGCTCCGGCTGTGGCCCACCGCCGCCGTGTTCTCCCGGGAGGCCCGCGAGGACACGCTGCTCGGCGGCCGCATCCCGCTGCGCGCCGGGCAGTCCGCCCTGGTGCTCACGCCGATGCTGCACCGCCGGCCCGTGTGGGGCGACAACCCCGAACTGTTCGACCCCTCCCGCTTCACGGCCGAGGCGGAGGCGCAGCGCCCGGTGCACGCCTTCAAGCCGTTCGGCACCGGTGAGCGCGCCTGCATCGGACGGCAGTTCGCCCTGCACGAGGCGACGATGCTGCTGGCCATGCTCGTCCACCGCTACCGGCTGAGCGACCACGCCGACTACCGGCTCCACGTCAAGGAGACCCTGACCCTCAAGCCCGAGGGCTTCACCCTCACGCTCACCCCGCGCACGCCCGCCGACCGCGCCCACGCGCCGCTGCCCGGCGCCGCCCCGGTCCGGGACTCCCGGTCGGCCGAACCGCAGGGCCTGCCCGCCCGCGTCCGCCCCGGCACCGCCGTCCTCTTCCTGCACGGCAGCAACTACGGCACCTGCCGCGACTTCGCCGCCCAACTCGCCGACGAGACCGCCGCGATCGGCTGCGAGACCCAGGTGGCGTCCCTGGACGCCTACGCGGGCGGCCTGCCCACCGACCGGCCCGTCGTCATCACGGCCGCCTCCTACAACGGCCGCCCCACCGACGACGCCACCGCCTTCGCCGCCTGGCTGGAGGAGACCCACGACCTGTCCGGCGTGACCTACACCGTCCTCGGTGTCGGCGACCGCAACTGGGCCGCGACCTACCAGCACGTCCCCACCCGGATCGACGAGCGGCTCGCGCAGTCCGGCGCCGGCAGGCTGCTGGAGCGCGCCGCCGCCGACGCCTCCGGCGATCTCACCGGCACGGTCCGGGAGTTCACGGCGGCCCTGCGCGCCGCCCTGCTGGAGCGGTACGGCGACCCGGACGCCACGGCCCCGGACGCCGAGCCCACCGCGGCCTACGAGGTCCGCACCCTCACCGGCGGCCCGCTGGACGCCCTCGCCGAGCGGCACGAGCTCGTCCCCATGCGGGTCACCGAGGCGTACGACCTCACCGCGCCCGGCTACGCGCGCCGCAAGCGGTTCCTCCGCGTCGCGCTCCCGGACGGCGTCACCTACCGCACGGCCGACCACCTCACCGTGCTGCCCGCCAACCACCCGGACCTCGTCACCCGCGCCGCCGCCGCGCTCGGCACCGACCTCGACACCGTCCTGGACATCCGCCCCACCCAACCGCGCCGCGACGGCATCGCCGTCGACCGCCCCGTGACGGTACGGCAGCTCCTCACCCACCACGTGGAGCTGCAGGAGCGCCCCAGCGCCGGGCAACTGGCCGCCCTCGCCGCCGCCAACCCCTGCCCGCCGGAGCGCACGGCCCTGGCCGCCCTGACCGACGACCCGCGCACTCTCGTGGAGATCCTCGAGGACCACCCGGCCCTGCGCGGCGCCCTGGACTGGCCGCAGCTCCTCGACCTCCTCACCCCGCTGCGCCCCCGCCACTACTCCATCTCCTCCTCGCCCGCCGTCGACCCCGGCCACGTGGACCTGATGGTCTCGCTGCTGGAGGCACCGGCCCGCTCCGGCAGGGGTCTCTACCGGGGCACCGGCTCCGGCCACCTC
>NZ_MUKA01000385.1:0-348 GCF_002150735.1 Streptomyces africanus | reverse complement strand
GACGCCGACTTCCTGCACGCGGGCGAACTGCGCGCCGCCGAGATGGCCGGAGCCGTCTCGCTGCGCCCCGCCTTCAGCGAGGCGCCCGAGGGCGAGGTGCGGTTCGTGCAGCACCGCATCGCCGCCGAGGCCGAGGAGGTCTGGGCCCTGCTGACGGCCGGGGCGAGTTCGCCGCCTGCCGCGAGGGCCGCCGCGCGGTCGGCGATGGCGCCGCGGAACGGGGCGAGGCCGGTGCCCGCCGCGATCATGACCACCGGTGCGGACACGCCGGTGGCGTCGATGCGGAAGGCCTCGCGGCACGGCTGCACGCGCGCGTACACCGTGTCGCCGGGCTGGAGTGTGGCGAGG
>NZ_MUKA01000384.1 GCF_002150735.1 Streptomyces africanus | reverse complement strand
TGCGCAACCTCCAGCCGCCGCCCGGGTCGCCCGGGTGCGGCGGCTGGAGGTTGCGCATACAGGCGTAGCCCTGTGGCACCGCCCCGTCGCCGTCCTCGTCGGAGGCGGGCCGCTGCTCGCTGATGTGCAGCACGAAGTCCGTGGTCGCCGGGCAGCGCGGCCCGTCGCGGACCGTGCCGTCGTGCCGGGCCACGACCCGGGCCGCCGCCCGCTCACCGGCGCACGGCACCTCGGTGAAGCTCGTCGTGCCGAACGAACTGCACTCGTCGACCGCGAGGAACACCGCCCCGTACCCGGACGGCCGGGTCACCGGCGGCGACCCGGCGGTGGCCGGCCCCGACGCCGGCCCGCCCGGCCGGCCGTCCTCCGCGACGCCCGCCGAGGGGCTCTGACACCCGGTCAGCACCACACCGACCAGCACCAGCAGCCCCCGCACCACCCCCGCCGAACTTCTCACGTGCATCGCCGTCCCCCAGAAGTGCCCTGACCCAGCGTGGCTGCCGCGGTGGGGCGCACGCCAGGCACCTGGGAGGGTTTGCGCACGTTGGGGGTGGTGCGCCCGGTCCGTGGCGTACGTCTAGTACGTCAGCCCGTACCCGATCGGGTACAGCACCTGTTCCGGATCATCCGCCCGCTGCACCGGCACGGGGAGTTTCCCGCGGGGAGCCACCCGGCCCGCGATCACCCGTGCGGCGGCCCGCAGTTCGACGTCGGTCCAGGAGTACGCCGCGAGGCACGCCGGGACGGAGGGCAACTGGGCCACGTCGTACGGATTGCGGATCGCGACCGCCACGACCGGCTTCCCCGTCGCCACGAGTTGCTCGACCAGCGTCTTCTGGCCGCTGCCCGCCGTCACGTTGTACGTCGCCGCCACCACCGTGTCCGCGTCCCGCGCCGCCGCGACCGCCCGGGCGATGGTCGCCGCGGACGGGGCCGTCCCGGTCGACAGGGCGGTGGCGGTGAAGCCGAGCCCGGTCAGCGCGGCGGCGAGCACCCCGGTCGGCGGCCCGGTCGTCCCCGACGGCGAGGCCGGATCGGCGCCGACCACCAGCAGCTTGGGGTACCGGCGCCGGGACAGCGGCAGCAGCCGCCCCTCGTTGACGAGCAGGGTGGTCGTCCGCTCGGCGATCCGGTCGGCCGCCGCCAGGTGCGCCCGGGTGCCGACGGCGCGGTCGACACCGTCCTGACCGGCGTACGGCGCGCGGAACAGCCCCAGCTTCGTCTTCAGCCGCAGGATCCGCAGGACCGATGCGTCGAGCCGCGCCTCGGTCAGCTCGCCGCTGCGTACGGCCGCGAGGACGGCGTGCCAGGCGAGGTCCAGGTCCGGCGGGTTGAGGAGCTGGTCCACGCCCGCCTTCAGCGCGAGCACCGGCACCCGGTCGTCGCCGTACTTGGTCCGCACGCCCTCCATGCCGAGGGAGTCCGTCACCACCACCCCGTCGTAGCCGAGCCGTTCGCGGAGGATGCCGGTGAGGATCGGGCGGGAGAGGGTGGCCGGGTCGCCGGAGTCGTCGAGGGCCGGGACCATCAGGTGCGCCGTCATGATCGAGTCGATGCCCGCGGCGATCGCCGCCCGGAACGGCGGTGCGTCCAGCTTCTCCCACAGCTCCCGGCTGTGCGTGATGGTCGGGAAGCCGGTGTGGCTGTCGACGTTGGTGTCCCCGTGCCCGGGGAAGTGCTTGGCGGTCGCCGCCACCCCGGACCCCTGGTACCCGGCGACCTCGGCGGCCACCAGCGCGGCCACCGCCTTCGGGTCGGCGCCGAAGGACCGGACGCCGATGACCGGGTTGGCCGGGTTGACGTTCACGTCGGCCACGGGGGAGTAGTCCTGCCGGATGCCCATCGCCCGCAGCTCACGCCCGGCGATCCGCCCGAGGCTGCGGGCATCGGACCGCGCCCCGCCCGCGCCGACGGCCATGGCGCCCGGGAACAGCGTCGCGGGCCTGCCCACCCGGGCGACGATCCCGTGCTCCTGGTCGGTGGAAACGAGCACGGGCAGCCCGCGCGGCAGTCCCAGGGAGGCCCGCTGGATGCCGTCGGACAGAGCCGCGATCTGGTGCGGCTCGCGGGTGTTGTGCGCCCAGGCGAAGTAGATGATGCCGCCCACCCGGTACTTCGCGACGAGCTCGGCGGCCGTACGGACCCCGATCTCCTTGAGGTTGGCGTCGATGTCGGCCTGGTCGGGGGCGGTGGCGGAGTGGCCGTACACCCGCATCACGAAGAGCTGGCCGACCTTCTCCTCCAGCGTCATACGCGAGACGAGGGCGTGGAGTTGCTTGTCGTCGGGGGCGCCGGCGGCGTACGAAGGCCCGGCGGCCGCGAGGGCGCCGGCGGCGCCGGCCGTCGCGGCGAGGACGGTGCGTCTGGAGGGCTGTGCGGTGTTTCCCGTGCTTCCCGTGCTTCCCGTGCCGGTGTCGTGCACGTGCGCTCCTTCCGGAGGTGATCCGCTGGGATCCGCTGAAGGAAACTTCCAACGGGTCACCACTAACCGGGAAGTTTCTGCCAGTCAAGGGAGCGCACAGTAACCGTGCCGGGGCCGCCACCGGCGCGGTTGGAGGGGGACGCGCCGATGGCGGCGGTGCCGCCGGCCGCGGTACGGCGGAGAGGGTGGTCAGCGATCGCAGCCAGCAGCGAGGGCCGACACCGCACCGTGGTGACTCTCCGGCGGCCTGCGATTGGACGACGCGAGTCCGGGCGTGGTTCCCGGCCCGGGCCGGATTTCCGGAAGTCGGTACGCGGGATGAACCAGCGGCTCAACGAGGCGGATGAGCCACCGCTTCCGGCCATCCCCTGCTCGCCGTACCGGGTGAACGGGTTCCTCGCACGGTCGTAGGCCGGCCGGGGGGACGTGGCCTACGACCGTGACGGATCACAGGTGTGCTCGACTCACAAGGTGTGCCCGACTCACAAGGTGTGCTCGATGAACCGCGCCGCCGTCTCCGCCAGCACCTCCCGGCCGTCCCTCGCCCACAGGCCGTCGTTGAACAGCTCCACCTCGATGGCACCGGTGTAGCCCGCGGCCTCCACGTACCGCTGCCACTCCCGCATGTCGATCGAGCCGTCGCCGATCTGGCCCCGGCCGGTCAGCACGCCCTCCGGCAGTGGGGTCGTCCAGTCGGCGAGCTGGAAGGTGTGGATGCGGCCGCCCGCACCCGCCCGGGCGATCTGCGCGGGAGCCGTGTCGTCCCACCAGATGTGGTACGTGTCGACCGTGACGCCGACCTGCTGCGCCGGGAAGCGTTCGGCCAGGTCCAGGGCCTGGGCCAGCGTCGACACCACACAGCGGTCGGAGGCGTACATCGGGTGCAGCGGCTCGATCGCCAGGCGGACGCCGTGCCGCTCCGCGTAGGGGCCCAGTTCCGACAGGGCGTCCGCGATGCGTTCGCGGGCCCCGTGCAGGTCCTTCGAGCCCGCCGGGAGCCCGCCCGAGACCAGGACCAGCGTGTCGGTGCCCAGCGTCGCCGCCTCGTCGATCGCCCGGCGGTTGTCGGCCAGGGCCTGAGCGCGCTCCTGCGGGTCGATCGCCGTGAAGAAGCCGCCCCGGCACAACGTTGTCACCGTCAGGCCCGCGTCCCGGACCAGCTTCGCCGTGGCCTCCAGCCCGTACGTCTGGACCGGCTCGCGCCACAACCCGAGGTTCGTGATGCCCAACTCACCGCAGGATGCGACCAGTTCCGGCATCGACAGCTGCTTCACCGTCATCTGGTTGATGGAGAAGCGCTCCAGCTCCGCGGCGCTCACTGGTCCACCCCGTACACGCCCAGCAGGTTCTTCATCCGCTCCTCCGCCAGCTTCGGGTCGGGGAACAGGCCCAGACCGTCGGCGAGTTCGTACGCCTTCGCGAGGTGCGGCAGCGAACGGGCCGACTGGAGGCCGCCGACCATCGTGAAGTGGGACTGGTGGCCGGCCAGCCAGGCCAGGAACACCACGCCCGTCTTGTAGAAGCGGGTCGGGGTCTGGAAGAGGTGCCGGGAGAGTCCGACGGTGGGGTCCAGCAGGTCGCGGAAGCCCTGCGTGTTCCCCGTGTCGAGCACCCGGACCGCCTGAGCCGCCAGCGGGCCCAGCGGGTCGAAGATGCCCAGCAGGGCGTGGCTGAAGCCCTGTTCGTCGCCGGCGATCAGCTCGGGGTAGTTGAAGTCGTCGCCCGTGTAGCAGCGCACGCCCTGCGGCAGGCGGCGGCGGATGTCGATCTCGCGCTGCGCGTCCAGCAGCGAGACCTTGATGCCGTCGACCTTATCCGGGTGGGCGGCGATGACGTCCAGGAAGGTGCGGGTGGCGGCGTCCAGGTCCGTCGCACCCCAGTAGCCCTCCAGCGCCGGGTCGAACATCGGGCCGAGCCAGTGCAGGACGACCGGCTCGGACGCCTGGCGCAGCAGGTGGCCGTAGACCTCCAGATAGTCCTCCGGCCCCTTGGCGACCGCCGCCAGGGCCCGGGAGGCCATCAGGATCGCCCGCGCACCCGACTCCTCGACGACCGCGAGCTGCTCCTCGTAGGCCGCGCGGATCTCCGCCAGGCTGTACGGGTAGCCGACCTCGGTGGCCGAGAGCTGGTCCGTGCCCACGCCGCAGGCGATCAGGCCGCCGACCGACTTCGCCTCCGCGGCCGACCGGCGGATCAGCTCCGCCGCGCCCGCCCAGTCCAGGCCCATGCCGCGCTGGGCGGTGTCCATCGCCTCGGCGACGCCCAGCCCGTGCGACCACAGGTGCCGGCGGAAGGCCAGGGTGGCGTCCCAGTCGACGGCGGCGGGCGAGTCGGGGGAGACGTCCGCGTACGGGTCGGCGACGACGTGCGCCGCCGAGTAGACCGTGCGGGAGGTGAAGGGCGTGCCGGGCGTCACCAGGAGCGGTTCGGTGCGCGGCTCGTACGTCCGCGACGCCCCGTTGCTGTCCGGGAGTCGGATGGTCACGGCTGGATCTCCGGAACGTCGATACGGCGGCCCTCGGCCGAGGACTTCAGGCCCAGCTCGGCGAGCTGGACACCACGGGCGCCGGCCAGCAGGTCCCAGTGGTAGGGGGCGTCGGCGTAGACGTGCTTGAGGAACAGCTCCCACTGCGCCTTGAAGCCGTTGTCGAACTCGGCGTTGTCCGGGATCTCCTGCCACTGGTCGCGGAAGACCTCGGTGGCGGGGATGTCCGGGTTCCACACCGGCTTGGGCGTGGCCGAGCGGTGCTGGACGCGGCAGTTGCGCAGGCCGGCCACCGCCGAGCCCTCGGTGCCGTCCACCTGGAACTCGACGAGCTCGTCGCGGTTGACGCGCACGGCCCAGCTGGAGTTGATCTGGGCGATCGCGCCGCCCTCCAGCTCGAAGATGCCGTACGCGGCGTCGTCGGCCGTGGCGTCGTAGGGCTTGCCGTTCTCGTCCCAGCGCTGCGGGATGTGGGTGGTGGCGATGGCCTGGACGGACTTCACCCGGCCGAACAGCTCGTGCAGGACGTACTCCCAGTGCGGGAACATGTCGACGACGATGCCGCCGCCGTCCTCGGCCCGGTAGTTCCAGGACGGGCGCTGCGCGGCCTGCCAGTCGCCCTCGAAGACCCAGTAGCCGAACTCGCCGCGCACGGACAGGATCCGGCCGAAGAAGCCGCCGTCGATGAGGCGCTTCAGCTTGAGCAGGCCGGGGAGGAAGAGCTTGTCCTGGACGACGCCGTGCTTGATGCCGGCCTCGTTCGCCAGGCGGGCGAGGGCCAGGGCGCCGTCGAGGCCGGTGGCCGTGGGCTTCTCGGTGTAGATGTGCTTGCCGGCCGCGATGGCCTTCTTGAGCGCCTCCTCGCGGGCGGAGGTGACCTGGGAGTCGAAGTAGATGTCCACGCTCTCGTCGGCGAGGACCGCGTCCAGGTCGGTCGAGACGTGCTCAAGGCCGTGCTGCTCGGCCAGCGCCTTGAGCGCGTGCTCACGGCGGCCGACCAGGATCGGCTCGGGCCACAGCACGGTGCCGTCGCCGAGGTCGAGGCCGCCCTGCTCGCGGAGGGCGAGGATGGAGCGGACCAGGTGCTGGCGGTAGCCCATGCGCCCGGTCACGCCGTTCATGGCGATCCGCACCGTCTTGCGTGTCACGTCGTTCCCTTCGTACGCGGTCGTCGCGCCGCGTACGCCCGACTGGTGAGCGTGACAGCAAGCGCTTTCTATACATGAAGAAGCTAGCCTCTGAACCGCGGTCCGGACAAGACCGTGACCAGGACGAGTTGTTCGAGGGGGCGAACAACCCCGGGCCGGGGGCTTAAGGTCTGCTCGGAACCATGGCCATGGGTTGGTCGGAACCAAGGCCACAGGTCTGTATGTGTACGAGGGCGACTCTGCATGTGGATGAGGGCGGACGACGAGATGCGCGACCGGAGGACGACGAGATGACGGTGACCCTGGCGGACGTGGCGGCCCGCGCGCAGGTCTCGCCCGCGACGGTGTCGCGCGTGCTGAACGGGAACTACCCCGTGGCCGCATCCACCCGGGAGCGGGTGCTGAAGGCCGTGGACGAGCTGGACTACGTGCTCAACGGGCCCGCGAGCGCCCTGGCCGCCGCCACCTCCGACCTGGTCGGGATCCTGGTGAACGACATCGCCGACCCGTTCTTCGGGATCATGGCGAGCGCGATCCAGGCCGAGATCGGCGGACCGGGCGGCCGCGCGGGCGGGGAGAGGCTCGCGGTGGTCTGCAACACGGGGGGCTCGCCCGAGCGGGAGCTGACGTATCTCACGCTGTTGCAGCGGCAGCGGGCGGCGGCCGTGGTGCTGACCGGCGGGGCGATCGAGGACGCGGCGCACCAGGCGGCGATGGACACGAAGGTGCGCAAGCTCGCGGACGCCGGGACGCGGGTGGTGCTGTGCGGGCGGCCGCCGGCGCCGGAGACCGGGGCGATCGCGCTGACCTTCGACAACCGCGGGGGCGGGCAGGAACTCACCGAGCACCTGATCGGGCTCGGGCACCGGCGCCTCGGCTATATCGCGGGCCCGGAGGAACGGACGACCACCCGGCACCGGCTGGAGGGGCACCGGGCCGCGCTCGCCGCGCACGGCATCGAGGAGGACCCCCGGTGGACGGTGCACGGGCGCTACGACCGGCGGTCCGGCTACGAAGCGACGCTGGAACTGCTGCGGCGCGACCCGTCGCTGACGGCGGTCGTCGCCGCGAACGACTCCGTCGCGCTGGGGGCGTGCGCCGCACTGCGGGACTCCGGGCTACGGATCCCGGAGGACGTGTCGGTGGCCGGGTTCGACGATCTGCCGTTCAGCATCGACGCGGTGCCCGCGCTGACGACGGTGCGGTTGCCGTTGGCGGAGGCCGGGGCGCGGGCCGGGCGGATCGCGATGGGGCGCGAGGAGGCGCCGCCCGGGGGGATCGCTTCGGTGCGGGGGGAGTTGATGGTGCGGGGTTCCTCCGGGGTGCCGCGGGTTTCCTGACCTCGGCGTCCAGGCCCGGGCCTGGA
>NZ_MUKA01000383.1 GCF_002150735.1 Streptomyces africanus | reverse complement strand
ATCTCGATGGCCACGTCGGCGTTCGGCGCCGTCGGGGTCTACAAGCAGATCAAGAAGGCCCGCGGAGACAACGACACGCTGCGGCTGCTCGACGCCGTCGTGACCGGAGCCGCGGTCGTCACCAACCTGGCCATTCTCTATCGCGAGCTGAAGCAGCTGGGCGACGACGACGTTCTGCTGGGCTGAGAGGGAAGTACTCACCGTGACCACCACGACCGACCTGGTGTCGTACGAGGACGCACTCGCGTCGTACGACCCCGTCATGGGCCTCGAGGTCCATGTCGAACTCGGCACCAAGACCAAGATGTTCTGCGGTTGCTCGACCGGCGTCGAGTCCGCGATCAGGATCGGCCTCGCGCTGAACTGCGAGATCGCCGAATGGTGCCGCTTCGCCCGGAAGAACTACTTCTATCCGGACATGCCGAAGAACTTCCAGACCTCCCAGTACGACGAGCCGATCGCCTTCAACGGCTACCTCGACGTACAGCTGGAGGACGGCGAGACCTTCCGCGTGGAGATCGAGCGCGCCCACATGGAGGAGGACACCGGC
>NZ_MUKA01000382.1 GCF_002150735.1 Streptomyces africanus | reverse complement strand
GGGCAGGGGGGTGGCTGGAGCCGGGGGCGGCCGGACGTGGCGCACATCTTCGCGTTCTGGGAGAGCCGCGCCTTCTACGACTCCTTCATGGCGCGGTCCCACGACCGGCTCGCGTCGGCTCAGTCGGGCACGTTCAAGGACGCCCAGGTCAGGCTCTTCGACTACCGCTTCGATGTGAAGACCGGGTTCGAACCGCGCTTCACGGACGCCGACCTGCTGCGCGTGGCGCTCTGCCGTGTCCACGAGGAGCGGGTCGAGCACTTCGTGCTGATGCAGGAGAAGGTCTGGAACCCGGCGATGGCCGGCTCGCCCGGCATGGTGCGCGGGCTGTTCGGCGAGGCACCCGGGAACGAGTTCATGGTGCTGTCGATGTGGCGGTCGGCCGCCGAGCACGGCAAGTACCGCACGGAACGCGTGGAGCGGCTCGCCCTGCGGGCCCAGACGGAGGCGGACGTCGCGGCGCTCACCGGGGACGTCGTGGACATGGAGCCGGGCTGGACGGTCTGATGTCCGGCAGGCCGGGCGGGCCCGGACTGATTGATTCCGGTCGGACGGACGTGCGACCTGTGTGATCTGTGGTGCAGGATGTGTGTGACCTACGCTGTATGGGCGCGGTAGGAGTGCTCGATGGGCCCCCTCCCGATCTAGGGTTTTGGCATGGCACGACCACGGCGCATCGTCCTTGTCCGGCACGGCGAGTCAACGGGCAATGTTGATGACTCCGTGTACGAGCGTGAACCCGACCACGCCCTGGCGCTGACCGAGAGGGGCCGGCGGCAGGCGGAAGCGACGGGCGAGCGGTTGCGCGAGCTGTTCGGCGGCGAGCGCGTCAGTGTGTACGTCTCCCCGTACCGCCGCACGCACGAGACACTGCGCGCCTTCCACCTCGACCCCGGGCTCATACGGGTGCGCGAGGAACCCCGGCTGCGCGAACAGGACTGGGGCAACTGGCAGGACCGGGACGAGGTACGCCTCCAGAAGACCTACCGCGACGCGTACGGCCACTTCTTCTACCGCTTCGCCCAGGGCGAGTCCGGCGCCGACGTCTACGACCGGGTCGGCGGCTTCCTGGAGAGCCTGTTCCGCAGTTTCGAGGACCCCGAGCATCCGCCGAACGTCCTGATCGTCACCCACGGTCTGGCCATGCGGTTGTTCTGCATGCGGTGGTTCCACTGGACGGTCGCCGAGTTCGAGTCACTGTCGAACCCGGGGAACGGCGAGGTGCGGATGCTCGTTCTGGGAGACGACGGCAAGTACACGCTTGACCGGCCGTTCGACCGCTGGCGTGATCCCGAGCCCTACGGGGTCACTGGATAGAGTGGCAGGGCGATGACCGCTGATTCCTCCACCGACGGGCGCCTGGACCGCGCCCTGGCAAGCCTGCGCGGACTGTCCGTCGGGGACGCCCTGGGTTCCCAGTACTTCGTGCCCGTGAACTACCCGCTGCTCAAGCGCCGCGAGCTCCCGTCCGGGCCGTGGCAGTGGACCGACGACACGGAGATGGCCGGTTCCGTCGTCGCCGTCCTGGTCGCTCACCACCGCATCGACCAGGACGCCCTGGCCCGCTCCTTCGCCGAGCACCATGATTTCGACCGGGGCTACGGTCCCGCGGTCAACCGCCTGCTGCGACTCGTCCGGGAGGGCGGCGACTGGCGCGAACTCGCCGCCGCGCTCTTCAACGGACAGGGGTCCTGGGGCAACGGCGCCGCGATGCGGATCGCCCCGCTGGGCGCCTGGTACGCGGACGACCCGGAGCAGGCGACGCACCAGGCGGAGATCTCGGCCTACACCACCCACCAGCATCGCGAGGCCGTCGTCGGCGCCATGGCGGTCTCCGCGGCCGCCGCGTTCGCCGCCGCCCCCGGCGGGCCGCCCGGTGCCGAGGCCCTCCTCGACGGGGTCATCGACCTGGTGCCGAAGAAGAGCGCGGTGGGTGCGGGACTGCGCCGGGCCAGGGACATGCTCGACTACGCCGACCCGGCCACGGTCGCGGCGGTGCTGGGCTGCGGACGGCGCACGACGGCCCACGACACCGTGCCCTTCGCCCTCTGGTCGGCCGCGCGAAGTCTCGGTGACTACCAGCAGGCGTTCTGGACGACCGCCCAGGTCGGCGGGGACGTCGACACCACCTGTGCCATCGTGGGCGGCGTGATCGCCTCGGGGAAGGCGGGGGCGCCGCCCGCCGAGTGGGTGGCGCGGACGGAGCCGCTGCCGGACTGGGTGCCTGCGTAGCGGTCAGAGACCTCGGTCAGAGACTCTTCTGTGTGGGGCCGACCATCAGAATCGGCTCCCCTCAGAACTCTCCGTGTACATCGGGAACTCTCCGTGCGCATCGGGAACTCTCCGTGACCGCCCGCTCGTTGTCGTGACATCCGCGGTGTGAGCCGTGAGGCGGCACACGCTGGAGGTGTACGTCCAGGGAGGGCGACGGGAGGTGATCATGGAGGTCTTGCCGGCTGTTCTGATCCACTGGTGGGACGCATGCGCACGCCGCGTGGGGCTTGCGCGGCCGGTCGCGGACCGGCCCGGCAGCCGCCGGCAGGCCTGTGTCGAGGCCGCCGGTGAGCCACCGAAGCCGTCCCGCGATGCCTTTGCGTCAGCCCAGCCCCGGCCCGGCCGAGCCGGAGAGTGCCTCCAGGTCGCTCTTGCGGACCCGGATCACCAACCAGGCGGTGGCCAGGGCGAGGACGGCCATGGCCGCGGCCGGGACGAAGGCGGCGGAGATGCCCTGGGCCAGCACCTCGTGCCCCCACGGCGCGGGCAGCTGATGAGTCGTGGCGAACTCCGCCTTCTGCTCGGGGGAGCCCTCGGCCATGAACTGCGGAAGCTGCTTCTCCGCCTCGTCCCTGGTAGCCGTGCCGAACACGGTCGTCAGGATGGACAGACCCAGCGATCCGCCCACCTGCTGCGTGGTGTTGAGCAGCCCGGACGCGGCGCCCGCCTCGTGCTGGGCGACACCGGAGACGGCGGTGAGCGTCAGCGTCACGAAGTTCAGGCCCATCCCGAAGCCGAACACCAGCATCGGCCCGAGAACCCCGCCGACGTACGAGCTGTCGGAGCTGATGAGAGCCTGCCAGGCCAGTCCGATCGCCGCGAGCGCCGAGCCCAGGAGCATGAACGGCTTCGGACCCAGCACCGGCAGGAACCGTTGCGACAGCCCCGCGCCGAGCGCGATCACGACGGTCACGGGCAGGAAGGCGAGCCCCGCCTCGATCGGGCTGTAGCCGAGCACGTTCTGCACGAACAGCACGATGTAGAAGAACATGCCGAACATCGCCGCCGCGAGGCTCAGCATGATCACGTACGTGCCCGAGCGGTTCCGGTCGGTGAACATCCGCAGCGGGGTGATCGGCTCCTTGGCCCGGGACTCGATGATCCCGAAGGCCAGCAGCAGGATTACCGCGGCGACGAAGGACCCGATGGTGAGGCTGTCACGCCAGCCCTCGTCCGCCGCCCGTATGAAGCCGTAGACAAGGGATGCCATGCCCGCGGTCGAGGTCACCGCGCCCGCTATGTCGAAGCGTCCGGTGTGCCGCTCGGACTCGGTGATGTAGAGCGGGGTGAGGACGGCGATCAGCACCCCGATCGGCACGTTCACGAAGAGCACCCAGCGCCAGTCGAGCCACTCGGTGAGCATGCCGCCCGCGAGCAGGCCGATCGCACCACCGCCCGCGGATACCGCGGCGAAGACACCGAAGGCCCGGTTGCGTTCCGGGCCCTCGGGGAACGTGGTGGTGATGAGCGCCAGCGAGGTGGGCGACGCGATCGCGCCTCCCATGCCCTGGAGGACCCGCGCGGCCAGCAGCTGCCACGGCTCCTGGGCGAGCCCGCCGAGCAGCGAGGCGAAGGTGAACAGCAGGATGCCGGTCATGAACACCCTGCGGCGCCCGAGGATGTCACCGGCGCGGCCGCCGAGGAGCAGCAGACCGCCGAAGGTGAGTGTGTAGGAGCTGACGACCCAGGTGAGGTCGGTGGTACTGAACTTGAGTGCGTCTTGAATGTGCGGGAGCGCGATGTTCACAATCGTCGCGTCGAGTACCACCATGAGTTGGCAGGCCGCGATGACGGTGAGCGCGATGCCGGGGTGTCCCTCCCGGCGTGCCGCACCTGGCTTCTGGTCCTTGAGCAATGGAGAGGTTGTCACTATGGGTCCCCCACGAGTGCGTTAGTGAACGCTCGCGTTCACTGCCGCGTCAAAGGTAGTGAGTCCACGACAGTGAACGCAAGCGTTCACTTGTGGCGTCGTCGTGCGGCACGTCCCCCTTTGCTGCCGTACGGCACGTCCCCCCACCCCGAAATCCCCGCTTCATCTGCTCGTTGGAGAGAGTTCGATGGTTACCCCGAGCTGGGCGGACGCCCCCGCTCAGACGGCCGCCCGCCGCCGCGGCGCCGTGCTCGAACGCGCGATCCTCGACGCCGCCCTGGAACAACTCAGCACCGTCGGCTGGAACGGCCTGACGATGGAAGGCGTCGCAGCCGGTGCCCAGACCGGCAAGGCAGCCGTCTACCGGCGCTGGCCGTCCAAGGAGGACCTCGTTGCCGACGCCCTGCGTGCCGGACTGCCGCACTTCGACGCGGTACCGGACGAGGGGAGCGTGCGTGAGGACCTCTTGACGCTCTGCTGCAGAGCCCGCGACGCGATGTTCTCCCGCCCGGGTTTCGCGCTTCGCTCGGTGATTCACGAATGCGACACGACGCAGGCTGAGCGCTTCCATGCCGTGATCTTCGACGGAGTCGTGGAGCCCACCATCAAGATGCTGCGGGAGGTCATCGAGCGCGGGATCAGGCGAGGCGAGGTGCGTTCCGACGCCGCGAACGGATACGTCTTCGACGCCATCCCGGCGATGATGATGTACCGCTCCAAGATGTGCGGCTGTGAATGGCGGGACCAGGAAATCGAGGAGATGATCGACCAGTTGATGGTTCCGCTGCTGCGGTCGAGCGGCGCCTGACCGGGGCTGGCGAGGGCTGACACAGCGCTGGGGCCGACCGGGGTGTCGCGGGCGGTTCGGGGCGGCGTAACCTAGGGTCGCCATGCCGTACGAACCGCCTACTCACACCGTCGAGCGCTCCCTTCGAGCCACGACCGGAGCGAAGATCGTTGCAGGTGTCGACGAGGTGGGGCGCGGCGCGTGGGCCGGTCCCGTCACCGTCTGCGCGGCGATCACCGGACTGCGCCGGCCGCCCGAGGGTCTCACCGACTCGAAGCTGCTCACCATCAAACGACGCACCGAACTCGCCGAGCAACTGCGGAAGTGGGTGACGTCGTACGCCCTGGGGCACGCCTCTCCGGAGGAGATAGACAGCCTGGGGATGACGGCCGCGCTGCGGCTCGCCGCGGGACGTGCCCTCGACGCTCTGCCGGTCCGCCCCGACGCGGTCATCCTCGACGGGAAGCACGACTATCTCGGTGCCCCCTGGCGGGTCCGTACGGTGATCAAGGGCGACCAGTCGTGCGTGGCTGTCGCGGCGGCCTCGGTGATCGCCAAGGTCCAGCGCGACAAAATGATGGCCGAACTGGGTATCGACCATGCAGACTTCGGTTTTGCGGACAACGCCGGGTATCCCTCACCCGTGCACAAGGCCGCACTGGCGGAGCGGGGCCCCACCCCCTACCACCGGTTGTCGTGGGCGTATCTTGATGCGCTGCCCCAGTGGCGGCACCTCAAGAAGGTCCGCAGCTGGACGGAGGGAAGTGTTCCGGAAATCGAGGGTCAGCTGGGCTTCGATTTCTGACGCTTTCGTTCGCACGCATGCGCCACCCGCCGACGCGGGCCGTACCAACGTTTGATAAATATCAACTCATGCCTCTCATTCCCGAGGAGCCTCAGATTCACGAGAGTGCCCAGGGTCCCCGCGCCACTCCGGCCAGCGGCCGTACCGCGCCGACCCCTCGCCCCGTACCCGGCCCCCGTCCCGCGGCTCCGTCGCGTCCCGGCCGTCCCGGTCCTGCGCGGCCCGCGCCGCCGGTGCAGCGCACCCCGCGTGACGCGGCCGCCAAGCCCGGTCCGTCGGGTCCCGCAGCCGGTGCCGCCGCTCCGGCCACCCCGCAGATCCAGCTGATCCCGGCTTCCGTCGAAGGCGCGCTCGACGCCGCCGAGGAGGCCGTGGACCTGCTCCTGGACTCCGGTCGCGCCCCCGGCGACGTCCTGGTGATCACGACCGGCGAACAGCACCCGTGGGCCGCCCACGAGCTGTCGTTCGGCGAGACCTCCTACTGGGCCCAGCACGACGCCGGTGACGACGTCTTCTACACGGACGCCACCGTCGCCGATCGTGCCGGGTCTCGTCCGGTGGTCGTGGTCGCCGTCAACGGCGGTGCCGAGCCCGCTGCCGCGAGCGCCCTGTCCCTCGCCCACTCCCGGGCCACCGCCCTGCTGATCGTCTGCGGTGATCCGCAGCGGATCAACTCGGTGCTGGGCACGAGCGTCTGAGTCGGTGCCGTGGCGCCCGGTCGGGCGCCAGGGGCTGACCTCAGTCGCCGCTCCGGCGGCTCCGCACGGCGGGTGGTCCGGCGTGCCCGCAAGGCTGGACGCCGTGGCTGCGCACGGTACTGCCCGGCGGCCTCAGCTGTTCGGGATGCTCGTTCCAACTGCCGGTCATGGCAACCGTTGTGTGCCGTACAAGGGGGTACGGCCCGTCAGCCCGTGCGGACCCCACTCTGTGGGCAATGGTCTGTCCAGGGGTGTCCTGTTCCAGGGAAAGTCCGTCCCCGGGACGGTCTGTCCGGAGTCCTCAGCGTGCCGCCGCAGCGCGGCGCAGTACCTCGGAGGCGGCGCCACCGGTGCGCGGCAGCGGCGGCGGTGCCTCCGACGTGTCGAACGGCTCCGGTGCCGACGCAGAGTGCGGGCGGCGTCCGCCCCGGCCCTCACCGAGCACCTGCCAGCCGTCGCGGGTCAGCGTGATGTACGCACCGCAGCGCAGCCCGTGCAAGGTGCAGGCGTCGCGCAGCCCCCACATCCACGCGCCGTCCTCCTCGGTCCAACGCGCGTCGCCCTCACGGCAGTAGAGCAGCACAGCGGTGCGCACCGGAGTACGGCGTCGCAGATCGTGCGGGATGATCCGGCGCAGCTGCGCCAGCAGCACGTTGCGGAACATCCAGCCGTCGGCCGGGGCCGTCCGGCGGACGAACGAGGCGCTCGCCCGCAGCCGCTCGTCCGGATCGAGCACGGCGATGACGGCGGTCGCCGGCTGCGGGTGGTGCCGGGCGTGCAGTCCGCTGACGACTTCACGGGGGTTGCGAAGCAGCGGGATCCCGGCGGCGGCCCATTCCGCGGGTTCGAGCAAGCGGTTGGCGGAAGCGGCGGACGTCGACGCCGCTGCCGAGGCCGGAGCGAATCCGAAGGTCACGGTCCTCCCTTCGGCTACGCGCCCACACTGCGGGCGGGGTCGGAATCGGGGAGCGCGCACCGCAGCAAAGCCCTACCGGATCGGCGGTCGTGCCGTGCGGGAGCGGACCTCAATTCTTCCTGTCGAACTTGAATGCGGCAACGAGCAATTGGCGCAGTCGACCGTTATCAGATGATGCGCGGCTAATATCCTCACCCTGTGCGTCGCCGGGCCACCCATGGGGCGTTCGAGCACGACACGTTCGTACGTCACGGGCGTGCGCGGCGTCCAGAGGTGTGCGCGACCGGGCAGGTGGCGGTGCCCGGTCGCAGGCCGGTGTCCGGCCAGGATGTGCCCCGCCTCTCGACGTGCTGTCAGCCCTGGACGGCCAGCACCAGCGGCAACACCCCCTGCGCACCGGAGCGCCGGAGCATGCGGGCCGCGACCGCGAGGGTCCAGCCGGTCTCCGTGTAGTCGTCCACGAGGAGGACCGGTCCCTCGGCCTCGGCGAGGGCGGACGCGAGGGCGGGCGGCACGGTCAGTGCCCCGTCGAGCGCCTTCAGCCGCTGCGCGCTGTTGCTCCGGGGGCCCGGGTACACGTCGCCCGTGTACTCGACAGCGCCCAGCAGGCGCAGCCGGCCGACCTCCGCGATGCGGGCCCCCAAGGAGTGGATCAACTGAGGCCGTGTGCGCGAGGCGACGGTGACGACGCCCACCGGGCGGGGCTGCGGGTCCGGCACGCCCGGGGCCCAGCCGCCGGGCCCCTTGGCCCAGTCGGCCAGCACTCCCACCACGGCCTTCGCCACGTCGTCCGGCACGGGCCCGTCGGGAGCCTGGGCCGCGAGCATGGGCCGCAGCCGGTTTCCCCAGCCGATGTCCGACAGACGCCCCAACGCACGTCCCGGCGCGGCCTGTTCGCCGGCCGGGATCCGTCCCTTGAGGTCCACTCCGATCGCCGGCAGCCCGGTCGGCCACATCCGGCGGGGTTCCACCTCGACACCCGCACGCCCCAGGTCCACGCGCGCGGCGTCGAGCGCCTCCGCGGACATGTCCGCGG
>NZ_MUKA01000381.1 GCF_002150735.1 Streptomyces africanus | reverse complement strand
TCAGGTGGCGGTTCGGGTCCGCGACAGGCGTACCACCGTCCCCTCCCCGTTCGACGACAGGAGCAGGGAGCCGTCCGGGGCGGCGGTGAGACCCGCGAAGCGGGGGGCCACGCCGGGGAGGCCGTGGGCGAAGAGGGCGGGGGGCTGGCGCGGGGCGGTCCCCGCGGGGGTGCCGACCGCCAGGTCTTCCGCCTCCACGCGGGTGTCGCCCGTCGTCAGGGAGACCGACCAGAGCCGTCGGTGCGCGGTGTCCACGGTGAAGAGGTCGTCGCCGTGGACGGCGAGGCCCTGTGGGGTGCCGAGGCCGTCCGCGACCGGCACCGGCTCGCCGTCGTCGAGGCGGAGTACCGCCCCGCGCCGGTCGTCGCTGACATAGCAGCGGCCCTCCGTGTCGAGCGTGACGTCCACGGGGTGGTCGAGGCCTTCGGCCAGGACCGTGACCGTGTCCGTCCCGTCGATGGCGATGACGCGGCCGGCGCCCGTCTCGGCGACGACCAGGGTGCCGTCGGGCCGGGTCGTGATGCCGAGGGGCTGGTCCAGGCCGGTCGCCCTGGTGCGGGTGGTGCCGGTGGCGGGGTCGTAGGTCTGGACGGTGCCGAACTGCGACGTCGTGTGCAGGACGTCGCCGTCGGCCGTGATGCCGTGGACGAAGGGCTGGAGGATCTCCGTGGTGACGTCGCCCGACGCGCCGGGGCCGGGCTCCTCCGGGCGGGTCACGCGGTAGTGGTCCGCCGCGTACACCGTGCCGCCGAGGTCGATCGTCACGCCGTAGGGGCCGTCCAGGCCGCGCGGGACGACGGGGCGGGTGCGGCCGTCGGGGTGGAGCTCCGTGATGCCGCCGCTGGCGAAACTGGAGACGAACATGCGGTTCTCCGCGTCGAACGCGGCGTTGTCCAGGCCCGTGACCCCGCTGGTGACCAACGAGCGGGAGCCCGTGCCGTGCAGGTCGACACGCGTGACGAAGCCCTCGGGGCCGCGCGACAGCACGTGCAGGACGCCGCCCCGGTCGAAGCGGACCGCGACCGGGTCGTGCACGCCCTCGGCGACGACCTCGGGCACCCCGCCGTCGGGGGGTATGCGCCAGACCTGATTGCTGACCATGTGCGGGTAGTAGAGGCAGCCGTCCGGGCCGAGCTGCATGGCGTTGCCGAGGGCCAGCCCGTCGGTCAGGACGACCGGGTCCCCGCCCCCGGGGAAGAGCTCCAGCAGCCGGCCGTTCATCCGCATCTCGTTGACGAACAGCCGGTCGCCGACGCACGTGATGCCGTTGGGCACCTTCACCTCGTCGGAGACCAGGCCGTACTCGCCCCCTGGACTGCGCCGCCACACCCGGCCCGGGACGAGGTCGGCGATGTACATCGACCCGTCCGCCCCGAAGGCCAGGTCGTCGGGCGACTGGACCGGGCCGTCCGGCGCGACCACGACCTCGACGTCCCCGGTGGCCGGGTCGACGGCGCTGATCTGCCCGAGGAGGAACTGCGCGACGTACAGCCGCCCGTCGGGGCCGAACGCGACACCGTTCGAACCCCACAGCGGATTCGGCGAGTTGAGGCGCCGGGCCGCCCAGCGGGTGCTGCGCACGCCACTCGCCTCGCGCCCGCTCGAACGCCCCGTCACGAGCCCAGCACCTCGTCCATGCCGCCCTCCGCCCGCCAGCGCCGGATCAGCTCGTAGAACGCGATCGGGCCGTCGCCGTACGACTCGCTGCGGGGTCTCGGCATGCCCTCGGCGTTGTAGTAGCCGGGGGTGCACTCGGACTGGAACGCGTACAGGTCCACCGACTTGGCGCGGATCACGTCCCCCCAGGCGGCCTCCGCCTCGGCCGTCGGCTCCACGCACCGGACCCCGCGCCTGCGCGCCTCGGCGATCACCTCAGCGACGTGCGTGGCCTGCTCGTCCAGGACGTGCACGTAGTTCACGGAGCTGGCGGACTGCACCGAGCCGAGCATGAACAGGTTGGGGAAACCGCGGCTGTAGAAGCCGTGCAGGGTCCTCGGGCCGGTCTTCCCCCAGGCCTGAAGCAGGGCCACGCCGTCCCTGCCGTACGCGGGGAGCTGCCCGGACAGCAGCCCGGAGACGCCGACGTCGAAGCCGGTACCGAAGATGACGCAGTCGACCTCGTACTCCACCCCGCCGGCCACGACGGCCCGCTCGGTGACGCGCTCCACGCCCCCGTGGTCGGACGTGTCCACGAGGGTGACGTTCGGCCGGTTGAAGGTCTCCAGGTAACCGTCGCTGAACGTGGGCCGCTTGCACATGTAGCGGTACCAGGGCTTGAGCTTCTCGGCCGTCGCCGGGTCCCGGACGATCGCGTCGACCCGGGCCCGCAGCTCGTTCATCTTCTGGAAGTCGGCGATCTCCTCCAGTCGTTCGCGTTCCTCGGGCGTGAGGCCGGTGAAACCGTCGGTGGGGATGAGCTTCTGCTGGAGGCGGGCGGTGCTGGTCCAGCCGTCGGCCACCAGGTCCTCGTCGGCGCCGGCGCCCGTGACGACCGCGAGGAAGTTGTCCCGGCGCCGCCGCGCCCAGCCGGGCTCCAGCGAGCCGGCCCACTCGGGGTCGGTGGGGCGCTGTCCGCGCACGTCCACGGAGGACGGGGTGCGCTGGAACACGTACAGGTGCTGCGCGTCCCGGCCCAGGTGCGGGACGACCTGGATGGCGGTGGCGCCGGTGCCGATGAGGGCGACGCGCTTGTCGGCGAGCTTGTGCAGTCCGCCGTCGGCGTCGCCGCCGGTGTAGTCGTAGTCCCAGCGGCTGGTGTGGAACATATGGCCCTTGAAGGTCTCGATGCCTTCGATCCCGGGCAGTTTGGGCTGGCTGAGCAGGCCGGTGGCCGCGACGACGTGGCGTGCGGTCATGCGGTCGCCGCGGTCGGTGGTGACGACCCAGGCGGACTCGCCCTCGTCCCAGCGCAGTTCGCTCACCTGCGTCCGGAAGCAGGCGTCGCGATACAGGCCGAAGTGCCGGGCGATCGCCTGCGCGTGGTGCCGGATCTCCTCGCCCGGCGCGTACTTCCACTTCGGGACGTAGCCGAGCTCCTCCAGCAGCGGCATGTAGACGTACGACTCGATGTCGCAGTGGATGCCCGGGTACCGGTTCCAGTACCAGGTGCCGCCGAAGTCGGCGCCCTTCTCGATGATCCGGACGCTCTCCACGCCGGCCTGGCGCAGCCGGGCACCGGTCAGCAGGCCGCCGAAGCCGCCGCCGACGACCACCACGTCGACGTGGTCGTGCAACGGCTCCCGGGTGAATCCGGGCTCGGCGTACGGGTCCTCGTCGAAGTGGCCGAACTCGCCGGTGGTGCGCCGGTACTGGCGGTTGCCGTCCGGGCGGATCCGCCGGTCGCGCTCGGCCCGGTACCGCTCGCGCAGGGCGTCCGGGTCGAAGTCCAGGGCCGGCAGGGGGGTGTGGGGGGCGGACATGGGTGTCCTCTTCCTCTCGACGGGGAGGTGGGATGGATGTCGGGTGGGGTCAGACCGCGGCCCAGGCGTTGTCCACCGGCAGGACGACGCCGTTGACTCCGCTCGCCGCGTCGGAGGCGAGATAGACGATGGCGGCGGCCTGCTCCTCCGGGTCGCAGATGCGGCCCATGTTGACGAAGTACCGTCCGACGACGGCCGGCCCGTGGGCCTCCTGGTCGATGTGGAGCCCGGCGGTGATGTCGGTGGCCGTGCCGCCCGGGGCTATGGCGTTGGTGCGGATGCCCTGGTCCCGGTACATCACCGCGAGGGAGCGGGTGAGTCCGATGACGCCGTGCTTGGAGGCGGTGTAGGCCGTGCCGGCCGCGCTGCCGCGCAGGGCCGCCTCGGACGCGGTGTTGACGATGGCGCCGCCGCCCGCCGCGATCATGTGCGGCAGGACGGCCCGGGCCAGCAGGAACGGCGCGGTGAGGTTGATCCGCAGGACCCGCTCCCACTCGGCGTCGGTGACGTCCGCCGCGGCCGACATGCTGTCCATGACGCCGGCGTTGTTGACCAGGACGTCGATGCCGCCGAAGGTGTCGACCGCTGCGGCCACGACCGCGTCGACGACGGCGCGCTCGCTCAGGTCGCCCGTGACGGCGACGGCCGTTCCCCCGGCGGACTCGATGGCCCCGACGACACCCTTGGCGCCCTCCGCGTTCAGGTCGGCGACCACGACCCGCGCTCCCTCCTCCGCGAACCGCAGGGCGGTGGCGCGGCCGATGCCGGAGGCGGCTCCGGTGACGATGACGCTCTTGCCTGACAGACCCGTGGCACCCATGGCGCTCCTCTGCTCGTCGCGTTGGCCCGGCGTGCGGGCACAGTACTTGTTTTTGTCTCAGTGCGACATAAAGACGTGACGTGCCAACAGGTCGTTTCACGCCAGGGAGACATGACGCGACGTAAAATAGAGTGGGCGCGGCAAGTCGAGGAGGGCGCATGGCCGGACGATCGGGTGGGGCCACGGGGCGGCCACCGCTGACGGAGCGGCGGCGCGCCGAGACGCGTATGGAGATCGCCGAGGAGGCGGTCCGGCTCTTCGCCGCCAAGGGCGTGGCGGCGGTCACGGCGGAGGACATCGCCTCCGCGGCCGGCGTGTCGACGCGCACGCTGTGGCGCTACTTCCGCTCCAAGGAGGAGTGCGTACGCCCCCTGCTCACCACGGGCCTGGAGCTGCTGCGAGAACATCTGCGGGACTGCCGCGAGGAGTACGACTCCCTCGCCGAGGCGATCCTGAGCATCCGGTACGACGACGAGACGTCACCGCGCGTGCGGGCCCTGCGCGATCTGCTGCGGCTGAGCCGTGACGAGCCCGGGCTGCGCGCGGTGTGGCTGGAGGCGCACTACGACGCGGAGGCCGCGTTCGCCGCGATGATCGCCGAGCGCACGGGCCGGCCGGCGGGTGATCTCGCGGTCCGGGTGGAGGCGGGCGTACTGAACACCGCGATGCGCATCGCGGT
>NZ_MUKA01000380.1 GCF_002150735.1 Streptomyces africanus | reverse complement strand
GGGCTCCCCGGCCGGCCGGGCCTGGTGCGAGCTGTACGAGGCCCGGCCGGCCGGGGAGCCCGTCTTCGAGCGGGCCGACGCCGACTTCGCCACCGTCCTGGCCGCCGTCGTCGCCGCCGGCATCGCCCAGACCGAGCGGCTGGAGGAGGCCCGGCGCCTCGCGTTCACCGACGCGCTGACGGGACTGGCCAACCGCCGCGCCGTCGATGTACGCCTGGAGCAGGCGATCGAGCGGCACCGCGGGGACGGAGCCGTCGTCAGCCTCGTCGTCTGTGACCTGAACGGGCTCAAGCGGGTCAACGACACCCACGGGCACGCCGCCGGCGACCGGCTCCTGGAGCGTTTCGGCTCGGTGCTGTCGCTGTGCGGGGCCATGCTGCCGGGGGCTCTCGCGGCACGGCTCGGCGGGGACGAGTTCTGTCTGCTCGCGGTCGGGCCGTCCGCCGACCAGGTCGTGAAGGCGGCCGGCGAACTGTGCCGCCGGGCGGCGGAGTTGGAGCTCGGGGACGGCGTGGCCTGCGGGGTCGCGTCCACCGAGGATCCGATCGGGCCGGTGCGCTCGGCCCGGCGGCTGTTCCGGCTCGCCGACGCGGCCCAGTACCGGGCGAAGGCCGAGCGGTCCACGCGGCCGGTCGTCGCCGGCCGGGCCGGGCCCGACGACCCCGTCGTGCGGCTCGCGGACGAGCCGTCCCAGGAGACCGACGGCGAGCGCCGGCGCTTCCGCGGGCGGCACGCGCCCTAGCCGGGTGAGCCGGCGCGCGTGTGACCTATCGGTAAGGGGTGAACCGGGCCCCCAGTGGTGACATCATCGAATTCACTGCGTACGCTCCTGAATATGGATATGCACACTGTGGTGGTGGGGACGTCCGGGGTGACCGCGTCCGACGTGCTCGCCGTGGCGCGCGGCGGCGCCCGCGTCCAGCTCTCCGAGGAGGCGCTGGCCGCCCTCGCCGCGGCCCGCGAGATCGTGGACGCGCTGGCGGCCAAGCCCGATCCCGTGTACGGCGTGAGCACCGGCTTCGGGGCCCTGGCGACCCGGCACATCAGCCCCGAGCTGCGCGCACAGCTCCAGCGCAACATCGTCCGCTCGCACGCCGCCGGCATGGGGCCGAGCGTGGAGCGGGACGTCGTACGGGCCCTGATGTTCCTGCGGCTGAAGACGGTCTGCTCCGGGCACACCGGCGTACGGCCCGAGGTCGCGCAGACCATGGCCGACCTCCTCAACGCCGGGATCACCCCGGTCGTGCACGAGTACGGCTCCCTCGGCTGCTCCGGCGACCTCGCGCCGCTGTCCCACTGCGCCCTCGCGCTCATGGGGGAGGGCGACGCCGAGGGCCCCGACGGTGTCGTACGCCCGGCCGCCGAACTCCTCGCCGCGCACGGCATCCAGCCCGTCGAACTGCGCGAGAAGGAAGGCCTCGCCCTCCTCAACGGCACCGACGGCATGCTCGGCATGCTGGTCATGGCCCTGGCCGATCTGGACACGCTCTACCGGTCCGCCGACGTCACGGCCGCGCTGTCGCTGGAGGCCCTGCTCGGCACCGACAAGGTCCTCGCCCCCGAGCTGCACGCCATCCGGCCGCACCCGGGGCAGGCCGCCAGTGCCGCCAACATGCTGGCCGTGCTGAAGGGTTCGGGCCTGACCGGGCATCACCAGGGCGACGCGCCGCGCGTCCAGGACGCCTACTCGGTGCGCTGCGCCCCGCAGGTCGCCGGGGCCGGGCGGGACACCATGGCCCACGCCCGGTTGGTCGCCGACCGCGAGCTGGCCGCCGCGGTGGACAACCCCGTCGTGCTGTCCGACGGGCGCGTGGAGTCCAACGGCAACTTCCATGGCGCGCCGGTCGCCTACGTTCTGGACTTCCTCGCCGTCGCTGTCGCCGACCTCGGCTCCATCGCCGAGCGGCGCACCGACCGGCTGCTCGACAAGAACCGCAGCCACGGCCTGCCGCCGTTCCTCGCCGACGACGCCGGTGTGGACTCGGGCCTGATGATCGCTCAGTACACCCAGGCCGCGCTGGTGAGCGAGCTGAAGCGGCTCGCCGTACCGGCGTCCGCCGACTCGATCCCGTCCTCCGCCATGCAGGAGGACCACGTCTCGATGGGCTGGTCGGCGGCGCGCAAGCTGCGCACGGCCGTCGACAACCTCACCCGGGTCCTGGCCGTCGAGCTGTACGCCGCCACGCGCGCGATCGAACTGCGCGAGGGGCTGACCCCGGCGCCGGCGACACGGGCGGTCATCGACGCCCTGCGGGGAGCGGGAGTTCAGGGTCCGGGACCGGACCGGTTCCTGGCACCCGACCTGGCCGCGGCGGACGCGTTCGTGCGCGACGGGCGGCTGCTGGCCGCGGTGGAGACGGTCACCGGCCCGCTTCAGTAGGCAGGAGGAGGCAGCCCGGGCCCCGTCACGCGGCGGGGCCCGAGCGCGTGAACGTCAGAAACCGAGCCGTTCCCGGCGGACCGAGTACGCGACGAAGCCCGCGCCCAGCGTGAGGAAGAACGTGCCGCCGATGACGTACGGCGTGCTGTCGAAGCTGCCCGTGTCGGCGAGGCGGGTGCCGGTGACGGAGTCGCCCGCGGTCGTGGCCGCGATCCGCGCCTGCTCCGTGACCTGCGGCGACGGGCTCGCCGCGACCGCGTCTCTCACCGGCGAGTTTGACGTCGCGTTGGCGGACGGGACGAACCACAGGGCGCCCAGCAGGGTCGCCGCGGCGGTGGCGGTCAACAACGGACGGCGAGCGGATGACACGGAATATCGATCCCCTTGTGGCGCTGGCGAATTGGCCGTGTGGGGCGATGTTAGTGAAAGTCGCGGGTCACGGGAAAGTCACGGGAGGCCCTGGACGTACGCTCGCGCCATGAGCACTCCAGAGACATCACGTTTTGTCCGGCTTCGGGTGGAACTCGTTCTCGAGGTCCAGGACGCGGACGGGATCACCAAGGCCGCGCTGCGCCGGATCGCCGACGACGGTGAGATGCCGGCGGCGGAGCGGACCCAGGGCGAGGCCGCTGTGACGGAAGACACTGCCGAGGCCCTCGCGTACCTCGTCGACCCGTTCGACCTGGTCAGCCAGGTGCCGGGGGTCGAGCTCCAGCAGGCCTCCTGGAGCAGCGAGCGGATCGATTACGACCCCGATGCGCCGGACTGGGACCTCGACGAGGATGATGTCGACGACGACAGTGACAACTGAGGCGCTTGAGAAAACAGTGACCCCGGGCGGCAACCGTCGTCCGGGGTCACTGCGTCTCAAGCGGCGCACCGCCCTGAGCCGCACCGTCCGCGCCCGTGTGCCGCGGACGGGCGCGGACGTGGTGATCCCCACACGTGCGCGACATGGGGAACCGGACCGACCGGCCGTAGCGTTGAACGTTCCGGATGAGGACTCACGAGTCCTGACGGGGGCACTTGGACTGCGACGGGGACACTCGGGGTTTTGGGGAAATCGGCAACGATGGAGAAGCGTGTGATGACGGTCAGTAAGCGGCGCAAGGGCCTGACGGTCGCGTCCGCTCTGCTCGGCGGAGTGCTGGTGCTCTCGGCCTGTTCCGGCGGCGATGACAACGCCTCCGGGAGCGACAGCGGCGGCAGCTCCCAGTCGAAGGTCGACGAGGCCGCGGCCGAGAAGGCGTCCAAGGCCCAGATCAAGATCACACCCGAGGACGGCTCCGACAACGCCTCCATCAACAACTCCGCAGCCGTCACGGTGAGCAAGGGCACGCTCACGAGCGTCAAGATGACGACGTCCGAGGGCGCGGAGGTCAGCGGCCAGATATCCGCCGACAAGACCAGCTGGAAGCCCAGCACGCAGCTGGAGCGCTCCACCACCTACAAGCTGGCGGCGGAGGCGAAGGACTCCGACGGCCGCGTCGCCCACGAGAACGCCTCGTTCACCACGGTCTCCCCGGCCAACAGCTTCATCGGCAGCTTCACCCCGGACGACGGCACCACCGTCGGCGTCGGCATGCCGGTCTCGATCAACTTCGACAAGGCGATCACCAACAAGGCCGCCGTCCAGAAGGGCATCAAGGTCAGCACGACCAGTGGCCAGGAGGTCGCCTGCCACTGGTTCAACGCCAACCGCATGGACTGCCGCCCCGAGGACTACTGGAAGGAAGGCTCCACCGTCACGCTGAAGCTCGCGCTCGACGGTGTCGAGGGAGCCAAGGGCGTCTTCGGCGTCCAGCAGAAGACGGTCACCTTCAAGATCGGCCGCAACCAGGTCTCGTACGTCGACGCGAAGACCAAGCAGATGAAGATCACGCAGGACGGCAAGGTCGTCCGGACGATCCCGATCTCCGCCGGCTCGCCTCAGAACAAGACATACGAGGGCGTCATGGTGATGTCCGAGAAGTTCAAGGAGACGCGCATGAACGGCGCGACCGTGGGCTTCACGGACGACGACGGCAAGGGCGAGTACGACATCAAGGACGTGCCGCACGCCATCCGCCTGTCCAGCTCGGGCACGTTCATCCACGGCAACTACTGGGGCGCGAAGTCCATCTTCGGCAACGTGAACACGAGCCACGGCTGCGTCGGTCTCCAGGACGCGAAGGGCGCGAACGACCCGAACACCCCGGGCGCGTGGTTCTACAACAACTCGATGATCGGTGACGTGGTGGTCGTCGAGAACACCGGCGACAAGACCGTCGCGCCGGACAACGGCCTGAACGGCTGGAACATGAACTGGGCCGACTGGAAGGCCGGTTCGGCGGTCTGACGACTCGGCAGCCGCACGCGAGACGAGCCGCCGCCCTGCCCCGATCCCGGGGGCGGGCGGCGGCTCGCCTTTGTGTGCGACCGTGTCAAGGAGAACACGCGTGCTCAATCGCCTTCCCCTGTAACGGAGTTCCGGCAGCCGTGTAACAGCCTGCCGACGGATTTCTTACCGCCCTCTCAACTATTGAGTGACTGATCACCCCTCGGCATACTGCGTATTTCCGGGGGGTGTACGTCCATGCGTACGAGACCGCCCCCGGCCGGGTGAACGGGGAATTCGCCCGGTACTTCTGCAAGGGGGAAACTTGCGCAGACAAGTGAAAAGGGCGTGCGCGGCCACGGTCGCCACAGCTGCAGCCGTGGCCCTGGCGGCGGGCATGACCAGCCCGGCGTCGGCGAACGGCGAGCAGACGACCGCAGTCGCGAAGCAGGCGTCGGTCACCGCCAAGCACCGCATCACACTGATCACGGGTGACCGGGTCGTCCTGGACGCCAAGGGCCGGGTCATCGGCCTGGAGCGGGCCAAGGGACGCGAGGACATACCCGTCCAGGTCCGCAAGCTCGACGGCCACACGCTCGTGATCCCGGCCGACGCGGCCCGCCTGGTCGCCACCGGCAAGCTCGACCAGCGGCTGTTCGACGTCACCGAGCTCAACAAGTCCGCGACCCGCAAGGCCCAGAAGAAGGGCCTGAAGGTCATCGTCGGCTACCAGGGCAGCGCCGCGGCCACCAAGGCCGACGTCCGCGACGCGGGCCGGCTGAGCCACGCTCTGAAGACCGTGAACGCGGATGCCGTCCAGACGCCGCAGGAGGACGCGCCCGAGCTGTGGGACGCGGTCACCAACGGCGACAAGACCGCCTCCGGCATCGCGCACGTCTGGCTCGACGGCGTCCGCAAGGCCAGCCTCGACAAGTCCGTCCCGCAGATCGGCGCCCCCAAGGCGTGGGCCGCCGGCTACGACGGCAAGGGCGTGAAGATCGCCGTCCTGGACACCGGTGTCGACGCCACCCACCCCGACCTCAAGGGGCAGGTGATCGACGCCAAGAACTTCACCACCTCGCCCGACACCTCCGACAAGGTCGGCCACGGAACGCACGTCGCCTCCATCGCGGCCGGTACCGGCGCGAAGTCCGGCGGCAAGTACAAGGGTGTCGCGCCCGGCGCGAAGATCATCAACGGCAAGGTGCTCGACGACGGCGGATTCGGCAGCGACTCCGAGGTCCTCGCCGGCATCGAGTGGGCCGCCGCGGAGGGCGCCGACGTCGTCAACATGAGCCTGGGCGGCGGCGACACGCCCGCGATCGACCCGCTGGAAGCGGCGGTGAACAAGCTGTCCGAGGAGAAGGGCATCCTGTTCGCCATCGCCGCCGGCAACGAGGGCGACTTCGGCGAGCAGACCATCGGCTCCCCGGGCAGCGCCGCCGCGGCCCTGACCGTCGGCGCGGTCGACGACAAGGACGTGCTGGCCGACTTCTCCAGCCGCGGCCCCGGCCTGGACGGCGCCCTCAAGCCCGACGTGACCGCGCCCGGCGTGGACATCACCGCGGCCTCCGCCCCGGGCAACCAGATAGCCCAGGAGGTCGGCGAGAAGCCGGCCGGCTACATGACGATCTCCGGCACGTCGATGGCGACCCCGCATGTCGCGGGCGCGGCGGCGATCCTCAAGCAGCAGCACCCGGCGTGGAAGTACGCCGAGCTGAAGGGCGCCCTCACCGGCTCCACGAAGGGCGGCGCGTACACGCCGTTCCAGCAGGGTTCGGGCCGGATTCAGGTCGACAAGGCCATCAAGCAGTCCGTGATCGCCAACCCGTCCTCGGTGAGCTTCGGCGTCCAGCAGTGGCCGCACACCGACGACAAGCCGGTCACCAAGGAACTGACGTACCGCAACCTCGGTACGAAGGACGTCACGCTGAAGCTGGCGTCGACCGCCACCGACCCGAAGGGCAAGGCCGCCCCGGCCGGCTTCTTCAAGCTCGGCGCCACCTCGGTGACCGTCCCGGCCGGCGGCAAGGCCTCCGTCCCGTTCACCGTGAACACCAAGCTGGGCGGCACGCTCGACGGCGCCTACTCGTCGTACGTGACGGCGACGGGCGGCGGCCAGACCGTCCGCACGGCCGCCGCGGTGCAGCGCGAGGTCGAGTCGTACGACGTCACGCTGAAGTTCCTCGACCGTGACGGCAAGCCCGCCAGTAACTACAGTGCCGACCTGGCCGCCGTCTCGGGCCTGGGCGAGGGCAAGTTCTACTCGCCGTACGACGCGGACGGCACCGTCACCACCCGGGTGCCCAAGGGCGGTTACGTCCTCAACACCAACGTCTACGTGGGTGACGACCCCGAGAAGTTCCAGGGCGCCGACTGGCTCGCCCAGCCCAAGCTGAACGTCACCAAGAACACGACGATCACGCTGGACGCCCGCACGGCCAAGCCGGTGGACATCACCGTGCCGGACAAGGCCGTCAAGTCGGAGTTCGCCTCGGCCGACTACACGGTCGAGACGAAGGACTCCAGCTACGGCTTCGGCTGGATCCTCGACTCCTACGCCGACATCCGCACCGCGCACGTCGGCCCGCAGATCACCGACGGCTCCGTGACCCAGCAGTGGGACGGCCACTGGACCAAGGGTGACAAGGAGGAGTACGACGTCACCGGCGGCGGCAAGGTCAAGCAGCTCGCCACCGGCTACACCAAGCACTACAAGGCGAGCGAGCTCGCCACGGTGAAGGCCGGCCTCGGTGCTGCGGCCAAGGGCAAGAAGGGTTCCATCAGCGCCGTCGGCTGGATGCCGTGGAGCAACGGAGCCTCCTCGATCGGCATCCCGCAGACCCTGCCCAGCACGCGGACGCTGCACCTGTCCACCGCGGGCGGCGTGCAGTGGCAGATGGAGTTCTCCCAGTACGGCGGTGTCGACGCGGACGGCTTCCCGGTCGACGAGGCCGGCTACACGCTGGGCACGCAGAAGTTCGCCGCCGGCAAGACGTACTCGAAGACCGTCAACACGGCCGTCTTCGGACCGCGTCTCAACGCCGACTTCGGCCTCTTCCGCGAGGACAACCAGATCTACGGCTCCCTGCCGCTGTTCGCGGACGGCAAGGGCAACGCGGGCTACTCGACCTTCTCGGCGGTCGACACGACGCTGTACCGCAACGGCAAGAAGGTCGGCAGCAACAACGACCCGCTGTTCGGCGAGAAGCCGTTCAAGGTCCCGGCCGGTGACGCCGAGTACAAGCTGACGACGTCGGTCAAGCGCAGCGTCAAGGTCGCGGCGGCCTCCACCCGCATCGACGCGAGCTGGACGTTCCGCTCGAAGAAGGTCTCCGGCATCAAGCAGCTGCCCGCCTCCACGGTCCGCTTCAACGCGGCCACCGGCCTGGACAGCAAGGTCCCGGCCGGCAAGACGGTCAGCGTCCCGGTCACCGTCGAGGGCGCGGCCAAGGGCAGCAACCTGAAGTCGCTGTCGGTCTACGTGTCGTACGACTACGGCAAGACCTGGAAGAAGCTCACGGTCACCAAGGGCAAGGTCAGCGTCAAGAACCCGGCGAAGGGGAAGGCCATCTCCTTCCACGCCAAGATCGCCGACAAGAAGGGCAACAAGTCGACGATCTCGATCTACAACGCGTACTACGGCAAGTAGGCCGTAGGGAACGCTCGTCGGCGGCCCGTCGGAAGCCTCGGCTTCCGGCGGGCCGTCGCCGTTCACCGGGTCGGCGTACCGCTCCCCGCCCGGGTCGCGTCCGCGCCCCAGCTCGCCAGCAGCCGCAGCGCCTCCGCCGACGGGGAGTCCGGCTCCGCGTGGTAGGTGATCAGGGACTGCTCGCCGTCGTCGACCAGGCGGAACGTCTCGAAGGACAGGGCCAGGTCGCCGACCAGCGGGTGCCGCATCCGCTTCACGCCGTAGCTCTTCTCCTTGACGTCGTGCGCGGCCCACAGCCGGCGGAACTCCTCGCTCTTCACGGAGAGTTCCCCCACCAGGGCGGACAGCCGCGGGTCGTCCGGATGGCAGCCGGCGTCCATGCGCAGATAGCCGACGATGTCCGACGCCTTCTGGTCCCACTCGACGAACAGCTCGCGGTAGTCGGGCCTGAGGAACACCAGCCGCGCCCAGTTCCGCTCCGGCGCCGGCAGCTCCGCCCAGTCGCCGAAGAGGGCCGCGGCCATCCGGTTCCAGGCCAGGATGTCCGAGCGGCGCCCGACGACGTACGCCGGGACGGCGTCGATCGAGTCCAGCAGGTGCCGCAACGCCGGCCGCACATGCTGGGCCCGCGACGCCTGCTTCTTCTTGTGCTGCTTCGGCTTCGCCAGATGCGTCAGGTGGGCGTGCTCGGCGCCGGTCAGCCGCAGGGCGCGTGCGATCGCGTCCAGCACCTCCGCCGAGACGTTGCGCCCGTTGCCCTGCTCCAGGCGTGTGTAGTACGCCACGGACACCCCGGCCAGCTGGGCCAGCTCCTCGCGGCGCAGCCCGGGCACCCGCCGCCGCCCGAAGTCGGGCAGCCCCACGTCCTCCGGCTTCAGCCGGGCACGCCGGGTGCGCAGGAACTCACTGAGCTCGGCACGCCGGTCCAGGCCCCCGCCGGTCTGCGGTGCGGGCTCCTGTACGGGTTCGGGCTGTTCGTCCATGCCTCCAGTATTCACGGTCGTACGCACACGAGCCTGACCCCGCCAGTGGTACGCACGCTGTGCGTACGCAAAACCGTGGCCTGGGTAGAAGCTCGCGGGTTTGGCACGCTCGGGATCGTGCCCGGTCAGAACATCCAGAAGGCAGCCGGGCACGGAACCTGCTAGGAGAACCCCCGGCATGACCACTGTTGCTGCGTACGCCGCCCCCGCGCCCAAGGCTCCGCTGGAGCGCACCACCATCGAGCGCCGCGAGGTCGGCGAGTTCGACGTCCTGATCGACATCAAGTTCGCCGGTATCTGTCACTCCGACATCCACCAGGCCCGCGAGGGCTGGGGTGAGGCGATCTTCCCGATGGTCCCCGGCCACGAGATCGCCGGTGTCGTCTCCGAGGTCGGCTCGGGCGTCACGAAGTTCGCCGTCGGCGACCGCGTGGGCGTCGGCTGCATGGTCGACTCCTGCCGCGAGTGCGAGAACTGCAAGGCCGGCCGTGAGCAGTACTGCGTGAAGGGCAACGTCCCGACGTACAACGGCATCGGCAAGGACGGCGAGCCCACCTACGGCGGCTACTCGCAGAAGGTCGTCGTCGACCAGGACTTCGTCGTCCGCATCCCCGACGGCCTCTCCCTCGACGTCGCCGCGCCGCTGCTGTGCGCCGGCATCACCCTCTACTCCCCGCTCAAGCGCTTCGGCGCCGGCCCCGGCAAGAAGGTCGCGATCGTGGGCCTCGGCGGCCTCGGCCACATGGGCGTGAAGATCGCCCACGCGCTGGGCGCCGAGGTGACCGTGCTGTCGCAGTCCCTGCGCAAGCAGGAGGACGGCCTGAAGCTGGGCGCGGACCACTACTACGCCACCAGCGACCCGAAGACCTTCGAGGAGCTGGCCGGCACCTTCGACCTGATCGTCTCCACGGTCTCGGCGCCGCTGGACTTCGGCGCCTACCTCTCGCTGCTGAAGACCGAGGGCACGCTGGCCAACGTCGGCGCCCCCGAGGAGCCCATCTCCCTGAACCTCTTCTCGGTGATCGGCGGCGGCAAGTCCCTCGCCGGTTCCATGATCGGCGGCATCGCGGAGACCCAGGAGATGCTGGACTTCTGCGCCGAGCACGGCCTCGGTGCCGAGATCGAGCTGATCCGCGGTGACCAGATCAACGAGGCGTACGAGCGGGTGGTCGCCAGCGACGTGCGCTACCGGTTCGTGATCGACACGGCGACGATCTGATCCGTACCGCCCCGTGAGGGCCCCGGCCGCGTGCCGGGGCCCTCAGCGCCGTCCGGACAGCCACCGCGGGTACGGCCGTATGGTGGATGGGGAGGGGAGGCCCCGCCATGACCGTGCAGCTGAACCACACCATCGTCGTCGCGCACGACAAGCGCGCGTCGGCCCGGTTCCTCGCCGACATCCTGGGACTGGACGTGAGCCCGCCCTACGGCCCGTTCCTCCCGGTCGAGATCTCCAACGGCGTGACGCTCGACTACATGGACAGCCCCGGCGCCATCACGCCGCAGCACTACGCCTTCCTCGTCTCGGAGGAGGAGTTCGACCAGATCTTCGCCCGGATCCAGGAGGCCGGTCTGACGTACTGGGCGGATCCGTTCCACAGCCGTCCCGGCGAGATCAACCACCACGACGGCGGCCGGGGGGCGTACTTCGACGACCCCGACGGCCACCGCCTGGAGATCATCACGCGGCCGTACGGCAGCGGCGGCTGAGCCTTCGGGCCCCTAGGCCCCGTCCTGGTCGCCGAAGGTCCACACGGCGCGGGACCCCGGGCCGACGACGAGGGCCGAGTGGCCGATCCGCTCCTCGTGCCGGTACGACACCGGCCTGTTCAGCGACATCTCGACCTGCCGCAGGCCCACCTGGTCGAGCGGCACGGCGTCGAACCGCAGCGTGGTGCCGCCGCCCTTCGCGACGGCGCCCCCGCCGGGCAGGGACCGGACGGCGAACCCGCCGGCCTTCAGCAGCGGCAGCGTGCTTTCGAGGTCCCGTGCGGTGACCGCGAGCCGGATGCCGGTCACGTCCCGCATCAGGTGGTCCCGGTAGCCGTCGGACAGATAACGCTCCCGGCCCACGTCGCCGGGGTACGCGGCGGGCTCGGTGTTGCCGCGCGGGTCGGCGAAGTACTCCGGCCGGTACTCCATGCCCCAGGCGCCGAAGAGGTCGTACTCCTCGGTGGTGAGGACGGCGTCGAACCAGGGCACCGGGACGCCGTCGCCGAAGTCGCGGGTCTGCCGGAACTCGACGGGGTCGCTGATCCCCAGCTCGCGCAGCCGCGCGGTCACCGTCGCCAGGTCGCCTTCCCGCTCGGCCGAGACGCCCAAGCCGGTGGCGCCGAGGGTGCCGTCCTTGCCGGGGACGTCGCCGATCCCGAACAGCTCGAGGTAGGTCTCGCGGCCCATGAGGTAGCGGCCGGTCCAGGTCTGGCCGCCGGAACCGGTCGTGGTGCGGACCTGGAAGTTCGCGAAGTCCCGCAGATAGGCGGAGTGCTCGATGGCGTCGGCGGTCTCCCGGTCGAGGACGCCATAGGCGTGGTTGTAGAACAGGAGCTGCCGCCCGCCGTCCTCGGCATGCGCGGAGCTCACCCCGCCCTGGACCGCCCCCGCGAGGGCCAGGGCGACGACCATGATCATCTGTAATGCTCGTCTGACCGTCATGCGGAGGAGCGTAAAGCGGGAAGAATCGCTTCCGCTGAGGATTGCGGCGTTTGTCAGGGACTCTTGGTCAGCGGGCCTCGGTCAGGGGACTCCTGCCCGCCCATGTCGAGGCGGAACGGCGGGTACTGGTCGGTCATCAGGGCGGCGTACGCGGTCACCCGGGCACACCAGCGGGCGAGGCCGAGCAGGAAGTCGAAGAGGTGCCGCGGATAGCGGGCGGTGAACAGCAGGACGACCACCGCGACCAGCGAGAGGAAGGGCATCAGCCCCGTGCCCCGCCAGCCGTCCCCGTCGTCCCAGCCCCAGCCGCCGCCCACGAACATCGCGACGACGATGTACTGCGGGATCGCCAGCAGCCACCACTTGACCAGCACCAGGCCGCGCGAGAGCCGCTCGGGGTGGGCGACGTCCAAGTGGGCCGGATAGTCGGGCACGTCGGCGAGGGTGAACGGCGGGTACCGGTCGGTGCCGAGCGCGGTGTGGGCGTAGTAGGTGACCCGCCAGTTCCACCGCAGTACGCCGACGTTGAAGTCGAAGAGGGGCCGGGGGTACCGGGCGGTGAACAGGATGGCGAAGAACGCGACGACGGTCACGAGGACGAACGCGATCCACAGGAAGAACAGCACGATGTAGTGCGGGATGGCGAGCAGCCACTTCACCAGCCACAGCCATCGGGACAACCGGGCGTCGACGGACGCCTCGAGACGCACGGGCGACGTGGTGACAGAAACCATGGGGCGGCACTCCCTTCGCTTGCAGGCTCGCAAGCCAGGAGGGGCCCCGCGACCTGGGCGGGGCCGTTCGCGCGCCGGGGCCGTTCGTGTGTGCGGGTCCGTTACGACGGGACGGGCGCGGCGCTGTCCGGCTCGTCGGTGCCGTCCGGTGCACCGGTGCCGTCGGGTTCGTCGGCGTCGTCGTCCGGTTCCTGCGGCGGATCGCCGAGCTGCTCGCGCACGTAGTTCCAGACCACCGCGATCAGCGCGGCGACGGGCACGGCGAGCAGGCTGCCCACGATGCCGGCCAGGCTGCCGCCCAGCGTCACCGCCAGCAGCACCACGGCAGCGTGCAGGCCCAGCCCCCGGCTCTGGATCATGGGCTGGAAGACATTGCCCTCCAGCTGCTGCACCACGACGATGATGATCAGGACGATCAGCGCGTCCGTCAGGCCGTTGGAGACGAGCGCGATGAGGACCGCGACGAAGCCCGCGAACAGGGCGCCGATGATCGGCACGAACGCGGACACGAAGGTCAGTACCGCCAGCGGGAGCACCAGCGGTACGCCCAGGATCCACAGGCCCAGTCCGATCAGGACGGCGTCGAGCAGGCCCACGGCCGCCTGGGAGCGTACGAAGGCGCCCAGCGTGTTCCAGCCGCGCTCGAACACCGTGGGGACGTCGGCGGCGAGCCGGCCGGGCAGCTGACGGGAGAGCCACGGCAGGAACCGCGGGCCGTCCTTGAGGAAGAAGAACATCAGGAAGAGGGCGAGAACGGCGGTGACCAAGCCGTTCACCACGGTGCTCACCCCGGTGACCACCGCGCCGACCATGCTGCCGACGCCCTCCTGAGCGCGGGAGACCGCGCTGTCGAAGGCCTTGTTGATCTGGGCGTCACCGATGTTCAACGGCGGCCCGGCGGCCCACTCGCGCATCTTCTGGATGCCCTCGACCACGCCGTCGGTCAGCTGACCGGACTGGGACGCCACGGGCACGGCGATCAGCGCCACGGTACCCGCTGCGACCAGCAGGAACAGCACGGTCACCACCGACGCGGCGAGCGCGGGCGGCCACCCGCGCCGACGCAGGAAACGGGCCGCGGGCCAGGTCAGCGTGGTCAGCAGCAACCCGACGACGAGCGGCCACACCACCGACCACATCCGCCCCAGCAGCCACAACGCCACTGCCAGCATCGCGAGCACCAGCAGCAGCTCTGCGGAGACGCGGGCGGATATCCGGAGCGCGTCACGGGTCTTCGTGGAACTCAGGGGCGCAGTCACGCAGGCACCCTATTGCCACCGAGTCCCTTCTCGTGCAGGCGGTGACGCCGGTCGTCAGCCCTCGGCCTCGGCCACGCCGATCGGGCAGGACACGCCCGTACCGCCGATGCCGCAGTAACCCGCCGGATTCTTGTCCAGGTACTGCTGGTGGTAGCCCTCCGCCGGGTAGAACGGGCGGCCCTCCGCCGGGACGATCTCCGTGGTGATCTCGCCGTGGCCGGAAGCGGTGAGGACCTTCTGGTAGGAGTCGCGGGAGGACTTGGCGACGGCCGCCTGCTCGGGGGTGTGGGTGTAGATCGCCGAGCGGTACTGCGTGCCCACGTCGTTGCCCTGGCGGAAGCCCTGCGTGGGGTCGTGCGACTCCCAGAACGTCTTCAGGAGGCGCTCGTACGAGATCAGCTCGGGGTCGTAGACCACGCGGACGACCTCCGTGTGGCCGGTCAGGCCCGAGCAGACCTCCTCGTAGGTGGGGTTCTCCGTGTGACCGCCCTGGTAGCCGGCCAGAGTCGTCCACACCCCTGCCGGGAGCTGCCAGAACTTGCGCTCGGCACCCCAGAAGCAGCCCAGGCCGAAATCGGCGGTCTCCAGGCCCTCGGGGTAGGGACCGAGCAGCGGGTTGCCGAGAACGGTGTGGCGGTCGGGGACCGAGAACGCCGGCTCCGGGCGGCCGGGCAGCGCCTGCTCGGGAGTCGGCAGCTGGGGCGTACGGCTGTGCAGGAACATGCGGTCTCCAATCGGCGCGACACCCACGCGGGGGCGACACCCTGTTCAACGTGCGGGGACCGGGGGGAATTCCGGCCGGGGCCCTTCCCAGGGGTGATCCGAGCCGGTGCCCCGGTCCGCCTCGCCCGCGGGTCAGTGCGGGAGGCTCGCCGGGTTGCCGCCGTTCGCCTCGTAGCCCGCCACCGCCAGGGCCCGGTACACCGCGAACTCCGCCGCCGGGTCGGTGGACAGGGTCCAGGGCAGGGCGCCGACATGGCCGTCGATGTGCACCAGCTGGTTCATGGCCTCCGCCCAGCGCTCGCCGCGGACCAGGAAGAAGACCAGCATGTGCCGGACGTGCGCCAGCATCGGGTCGTCGGGGCGGGCCGAGTGCACCGCGTGCAGCGCGCCGTGGACCGCCTTCGTGACGACCTCGGTCTGCCAGAAGCTGCTGACCAGGGTCACCTCGGGGAGGTGCTCGAACACGGCGAAGAGGGGCATCGCCGCCAGGAGGGAGCCCTTGGGGGCACGGGCCGCGGCGGCCTCCGCGAACTCGTACGCCAGCGCACGCGAGCCGTGCCACTTCTCGCACCAGTAGTGCAGCGCGGCCAGGTGCGCTCCCATGTGGGCCGGGGCGCGGTCCAGGATCTTCAGCCAGAGCTGCTCGAAGTCCTTCTGGGAGTAGCCCAGCCCGCGGGCCACCGACAGCTCCACGATGTACGGGATCGAGTCGTCGGGCGCCAGCAGCGCCGCCTCACCGCACGCCGCCTTCGCCTCCTCCATGATGATCCGGAACTCGTCCGTCCCGGGCGTCGCCGTCCGCCACGCCTGCTGCACCAGGAACTCGGCGTGCACCGCGGCCCCGCCCGCGTCCTTGGGCGCCTCGGCCCGCCACACCCGCAGCCACTGCCCGCCCGGCGCCTCGCTCACCCCGCCGGGACGCTGTCGCAGCTCCAGCGAGGCCGCACCCGCGAAGGCCTGAACACGCTGCCAGCGGCGCTCGCCCTCCGTCTCCGTACCGGCGAGGAGCTGCTGCGCCGCGCGGTAGTCCTGCGTGCGCTGCACCACGTCCAGGACGTCCAGCAGGTCCTGGTCGGGACCGGGCATGCGGATGTCCAGCTCCTCCTCGCGGACGAAGCCGTAGTTCGCCGGGTCCGCGGCGTCCGGGTGGTCGGGAGAGACCAGCCCGATCGCGGTCCCGCGCCTGCGCCGCAGGAAGGGAAGCAGCACGAAGCCCAGCATCACCAGTGCGATCAGGACCCAGAGAATCTCCATGCGACAAGCGAACCAGACCGCGCCGACAATTGGCCAACCTGGTCCGCGATCCTGTGG
>NZ_MUKA01000047.1 GCF_002150735.1 Streptomyces africanus | reverse complement strand
CTTCAGTAGCGGGGACAGGATTTGAACCTGCGACCTCTGGGTTATGAGCCCAGCGAGCTACCGAGCTGCTCCACCCCGCGTCGTTGTGACTCCAGTGTACGCCATCCGCGGGACCGCTCGCGCACACCGGTGCTCAGCGGCGGCGCAGCAGGTGTCGGTTGGGTGCCTTGGCCTGCTCCTCGTGCTCCGGGAGGACGAGGACCTCCACTCCCCGGGCCGCCAGGAGGCCGCTGCCGTCGGCGTCCGCCACGAAGGTGTCCGGCTCGCGCCAGGCCGTGACCACGCGCCGCACGCCCGCGTCGACGATCAGCCGGGCGCAGGGTGCGGGGCGGGAGGCCCGGCGGGCGCAGGGCTCCAGGCTGCTGTAGACCGTCGCGCCGCCGAGCCTGGGGTCGGCCGGGTCGAGCTTGGCCAGGGCCGCCTCCTCGGCGTGCACGACCGGGTCACCGCCCTCGCGGGAGTGGCCGCGGGCCAGTTCCGTGCCGTCGGCCGCGACGACCACCGCGCCGACGCTGAACGCCGTGTCCGACGGCGGGCACCGGGCGGCCAGTTCGCAGGCGAGGGCCAGCCAGTGGTGGTCGGCGGCGGCGGGCAGGGGACCGGTGCCGGGGGCGGTCGGCTCGTAGCGCATGAGGACGACGTCCTCGATCCGCCGGGTCTCCAGCAGCCGCAGCCGGCCGGACTGGTAGCCGCCGGGTCCGAAGAGGCGGGGTGCCTCGGGGTCGCCCACGAAGAGCGGGGCGAGGACCAGCTGGAGTTCGTCGGCGAGGCCCTGGGTGAGGAGCTGGGTGTGGATCAGGCCGCCGCCCTCGACCATGAGCCGTGCTACGCCCCGGACGTCGTGCAGGTGGGTGAGGAGCCGCCGCCAGTCGAGGTCGGCGCCGAGCGGGACGACGTCTGCGGCGATGCCGAGGGCACGGGCGCGCTGTGCGCCCCGGTCGGTGGTGTACAGGACCTTCTCGCCGCCGGTGTGCCAGAACCGGGCGTCCGGGTCGAGGTCGCCGGAGCCGCTGACGGTGACCTTGAGCGGGTACTCCGGCCGGCCCGCGGCCACCCGGGCGGAGCGGCGCTGGGGCGAGTTCACCAGCAGCCGCGGGTTGTCGGCGCGGATGGTGCCGGCGCCGACCAGGATCGCGTCGACGGAGGCACGGACCTCGTCGACCCGGTCGAAGTCGGCCGGGCTGGACAGCAGCAGGCGTTCGGGACCGGTGTCGTCCAGGTAGCCGTCGAGGGAGACGGCGGCGGACAGCAGGACGTACGGGTGGGACATCGACGCTCCGCGGCTGGTCGGGACGGCGGACTGAGCAAGGCTTGGTTCAAGTTTGAAACAAACCTACACTGGCGGCATGACGACTCGCTGGCTCACCCCTGAGGAGCAACGCGCCTGGCGCGCGTACATCGCCGCCTCCTTGCTCCTGGAGGACGCGATCGACCGGCAGCTCCAGCAGGACGCCGGCATGCCGCACCTGTACTACTCCATCCTGTCCGTCCTGTCGGAGTCCCCGGAGCGACGGCTGCGCATGACCGATCTCGCCGAGCGGCTGAAGATCACCCGCAGCCGGCTGACGTACGCGGTGACGCGGCTGGAGAAGGACGGCATGGTGCGGCGCGAGGCCTGCCGGCACGACAAGCGGGGCAGCATCGCGGCCCTGACGGACGACGGGTTCGCCGTGCTGGACCGGGCGGCGCCCGGGCATGTCGAGACCGTGCGGAGCTTCCTGTTCGACCGGCTCAGCAAGGAGCAGGTGGGGCAGCTGGAGGAGATCTCCACGGCGATCGCGCAGGGGCTCCAGGAGGACGGGACGCGGCCGGCGTCGGACGACGTGCCGTGGCGGCGGAGGTCCTCGACGGCCTGTTCGTGACCCGCGTCACAACACCCTCCGGCCTCACCTTTTTCGTTGCTTCAAATTTAAAGCAAGGGTAGGGTTCCGGACGTGGATCTGCTTCAAATCTGAAGCAGACTGCAAGCCGACGGCTGTGCAGCCGAACAGGAACGGAACCCGGAGGCCCCGCATGCCCGACACCCCCGCTGTCCTCGCCACCCCGCGCTCCCGCGTCCGGGTCCCGCTGCGCTTCCACGACGGCTACGAGGTCGACGCCGAAGTCGTCACGTTCCACGGCCTGGCCGACGGCCAGGAGCACGTGGCCGTCGTCCTGGGCGAGCCCGGGCCGGTTCCGCTGGTGCGGCTGCACTCCGAGTGCCTGACCGGGGACGTGTTCGGCTCGGCCCGCTGCGACTGCGGCCCGCAGCTGCGCGAGGCCGTCGAACGCATAGCCGAACGCGGCGGCGTGCTCCTCTACCTCCGCCAGGAGGGCCGGGGGATCGGCCTCTACAACAAGCTCGACGCCTACGCCCTCCAGGACGAGGGCCTCGACACCTACGAGGCGAACGCGGCCCTGGGGCTGCCGGAGGACGCCCGCGACTACACGGCCGCGGCCCAGATGCTCCGGGCCCTGGGCATCGGCGAGCTGGACCTGCTCTCCAACAACCCCGACAAGGCCGCCCAGCTGCGCGACCTGGGCGTGGCCGTCCGTGACCGCGTCCCCACGGGCGTCTTCACCACCGCGCACAACGTCCGGTACCTGCGCGCGAAGGTCCTCCAGACCCAGCACACGCTGCCGCTCGCCGCGCTGACGGGGCTCAGCGCGGCGAGCGGCAGCG
>NZ_MUKA01000379.1 GCF_002150735.1 Streptomyces africanus | reverse complement strand
GCGGGCCAGGGCCCACCCGGCGACGACGAGGCCGGCCAGCCCCAGCAGCGCGCCTGTGGTGGCCCCGAGGCGCCCGATACCGAAGTCGTAGACGCCGGCGGCGAACAGGTGGTGAGCGGACATGGAGATGCTCCTTCTCTTCCTCTTCCCGTGACGGGATGTCGCCCGGGCATGTCCGCCGGACGACCGGGCCCCGGTCGTCCGGCGGACGCGGACACTTCGCCCTGCCGCCGACGCCGCAGCGGCCTACCGCGAAAGCCGCAGGAGCCGCGCGCGTACTGCGCGTGCGGTATCCGGCCACTCGCCCGCGAGGCGGACTCGCCCTGGGCCGCGGCCGGTTAGGGTGCGCGCATGAATGCAGGTGGGACCCGCGTCCGGGCCCTGGTCGGAGACTGGGTCATCGCCGTGGGCGTGGCGGGGGCGCTGCTGGTCACGGGAGTGTCCGGGCAGCTCTCCACGACGGACCGGGACCTGCTCGGGTACGCGCTGCTGACGTCCGGCGGGTTGGCACTGGCCGCGCGCCGCCGGGCTCCGGTCGCCGTCCTGGCCGTCACCGGGCTGTGCGCGGTGGCGTATCAGGCGGCCGGCTTCGACGTGCCCGCTGTCGCCTACCTGTTCGCGGTGTACGCCGCCGTGCGGGCGGGACACCGGGTCGCCGCCGTCGCGGCGAGCCTGACCGTGCTGGCCGCTCTCCCGCTCGCGGCTCTCACCTCCGGCCTCCACGACACCGGCGAGGCGTTCGCACAGGCCCGGGGCGCCCTCGAAATCGCCTGGCTGATCGCCGCCGGGGCCGCGGGAGAGGCGCTGCGGCAGGCCGAGCGGCGGGCGGACGAGGCCGAACGCACCCGGGAAGAGACCGCGCGACGCCGCGCCGACGAGGAACGGCTGCGCATCGCACGGGAACTGCACGATGCGCTGACCCATCAGATCTCGGTCATCAAGGTGCAGGCCGACGTGGCCGTCCACGTGGCCCGCAGACGAGGCGAAGAAGTGTCGGAGGCCCTGCTGGCGATCCGCGAGGCCGGCCGCGAGGCGGCCCGGGAGCTGCGCGTGACGCTGGAAGCGCTGCGCGACGACGACACGACCCCGCCGCGCGGCCTCGACGACGTGCCCGAACTGGTGGAACGCGCCGGCCGAACCGGTCTGAAGGCGACCCTGACGATCGAGGGACAGCGGCACGACGTGCCGGCCGCGGTGGGCCGGACCGTCTACCGGATCGTCCAGGAGTCGCTGACCAACATCGCCCGGCACGCGGACGCCGGCACGGCCTCGGTCCGCATCGACTGCCGTCCGGACACCCTCGCCCTCCGTGTCGACGACGACGGCAAGGCCACCCCGGCCGTCGCGCCGACGCCCGGCGTCGGGCTGCAGGGCATGCGCGAGCGGGTCACCGCCCTCGGCGGCCGGCTGCGGGCGGAGCCGCGCGGCGAGGGCGGCTTCACCGTCCAGGCCGAACTCCCCCTGGACGGGGCATCATGATCCGAGTGCTGCTCGTCGACGACCAGCCGCTCATCCGCAGCGGATTCCGCGCGCTCCTCGACCTGGAGGACGACATCGAGGTGGTGGCGGAGGCCGCCGACGGCGGCGCGGGCCTGGAACTCGCCCGACAGCACCTGCCGGATGTCGCGCTCGTCGACATCCAGATGCCCGTCGTCGACGGCATCGAGGCGACCCGGCGCATCGCCGCGGACCCGGGTCTGGCCGGAGTGCACGTCGTCATCCTGACCAACTACGGCCTCGACGAGTACGTGTTCGACGCGCTGCGCGCCGGCGCTGCCGGATTCCTGGTCAAGGACATCGTGCCGGAGGACTTCCTGCACGCCGTACGCGTCGCGGCGCGCGGCGACGCCCTGCTCGCCCCCTCGATCACCCGCAAGCTGATCAACCGGTACGTCACCCAGCCGCTCCCCACCCACACCGGATCGGCGCTGGAGGAGCTGACCGCGCGCGAACGCGAGGCTGTGGTCCTCGTCGCGCGCGGCCTGTCCAACGACGAGGTCGCCGACCGTCTGGTGATCAGCCCGCTCACCGCGAAGACCCACATCAACCGGGCCATGACCAAGCTCCACGCCCGTGACCGGGCCCAACTCGTGGTCCTCGCCTACGAATCCGGCCTGGTGGCGCCACGCGACTCCTGACACCGACAAGCCCGTCACCGTGGTTCGTCGGACCCTCCCACCCCCGGCGGGCTACTGTACGAACACGCCGCGCTGCTCTCGGTCGACCGAGGAGGAAAACTGTGTCATCGCCCTGCGGTCCCGAGCACGCTCCCGCCGGAGATGTGGGCGCAGCACTCATGATGATCGACTCTCGGCTCAAGGCCGTCTACGACGGCAGGTCCGGGACCGACGCCGAGCAACAGGCGCTGACCGACCAGTTCGCCGTGTCCCTGGGCCCGCAGGGGGTCGACGACCTCCTCGACGGCGCCTGCACGCTCATCTACATGTTCATGCAGTGGCTGCGGATGGCCTACGAGGACCACGACAAGGACGTCGTCGAGTGCGTGGTGCCCAACCTCGTGGCCACGATGCGCATGATGCCCAGGAGCGTCCGGCCCGAAGCCATCCCCACCATGGCCGGACTGCTCGTCGCGGCAGGCACCGGCCTGAGCCCCAGCCTGTGGCGCAAGCAGTACGGAGACTGGACCATGGACGAGATGAATCCCCTGGAAGCCACCGCCTTCCTGCTCGCGGAGCACATCAACCGGCTCACCGACGACCGCGACTTCGCCACCCGCATGATCACCGAAGCCCTGACCAGGGCGGACGAGGCCTGAGGCACTTCACAGCAGGACCACGCAGCCGCGCCGCTCCAGCTCCGCGAGCAGCTGCGGGGAGGGCGTGCAGGGGTTCCAGCGCAGATCCAGCTCTCCAGCGCGGGCATCCGGGCGACCTGGTCCGGCAGCCGGACGACGCGGTTGCCGCGCAGGTCGAGCTGGCGGAGCCGGGGCAGGCGCATCAGGGGCTCCGGCACCTCGCCGAGCGCGTTCTCCCGCAGGTCCAGGTGGCGTAGCTCGCCCAGTTCGATGACCGAGTCCGGCAGACTGGTCAGCTTGTTCCCCCGGAGCCAGAGTTCGCGCAGCTTGCCGAGGGAGCCGATGCCGGCGGGCAATGTGCTCAACAGGCTGTGCTGGGCACGCAGTTCGACCAGATCCACCATCCGGCCGATGGTTTCGGGCAGGGCGGTGAGGGGGTTCTCCCCGACATTGAGATAGCGCAGCCGTGTCAGGTTGCCCAGGGTGTCAGGGAGTTGGGTCAGGCGGTTGTCGTGCAGATAGAGGCAGCCGCTGAGTCCGGCCAGGTCGCCGAGAGTGTCAGGCAGCGACGTGAGCTCGTTGTGGCCGAGGTCCAGGGTCGTGAGACGGCGCAGTCGCCCGATCTCGGGGGACAGATCCGTGAGCCCGTTGTCCGCCAGAATCAGCACCTCCAGCTCGGTCCGTCGCCAGATCGACGCGGGTACTTCCCCGAGCTGGTGACGCCAGAGGCTGAGCGTGGTGGATGAGGGCTGCACGGCGCCGACGCTACCGCGTCTTCCCCGAGGCGCGAGTGGTGTTTCACACGCGCGCGGAGGCTCAACCGGCGTGGAGGACCCGGAAGCGATCGGGACTCGCCGGGTCTCGGTCCACGACCTGGATCGGTGGCACGGCCCATTGCCACACGTTGATGCCCGGCACGCGCGAGAACCGGATCCGGCCGCGGGTGCCCGCCACGTCCACGCGCGGCCAGGATGCGGCCGTGCGCGCCCGGTCCGTGCCGTGCGTGCGCAGCAGGTCGGCGAGGACGGCGATCGTGTCGTAGCCCTCGAAGGCCACGAAGGAGGGCGCTTCGGCCAGGCGTCCGCGGAGAGCCGTCTCGACTCGCGTACCGAGTGCGCCGAGGCGCTCGGGCCGGTAGCGCAGGAACGGGATCGCGGCGCCGTCGTCGCCCAGCGACGTCGCCCATTCCGCGAACTCCGGCTGCCCGGCCGGAGCACCGATCATGACCTGGGCGAGGCGCTGGTCGCGGCGGACGGACCGGACGATCGGCACGGCCGGCTCCGGGTGGCCGACCAGAAGGAGGAGGGCTGTCGCGCGATGACCGACGAGTTCGTCGCGGACGGCCGTGGGGCTGAGCACGCTCATGTCGAGCTCGATGACGGTCCCGCCGCGCGCAGTGAGGCAATCCCGCAGGATGCGGGTTCCGGACGCCCAGTAGACACTCGGCTGGGCGGCCACGGCGATCCGGCTGTGGCCCGCGCCGAGGAGGAAGTCCGAGTAGACCCGCCAGCCGCGGGACTGTGGCGGGGAGAGGCGCGCGACCCATTGCGTCGGCTGTTCGGTGAGGCCGTCGAGAACCGCCGACGAACAGAGGAACGGCAGTCCGAGCGCGTCCGCCCTGGCGGCAGCGGCGCGGGCGACGACGCTGTGATACTCCCCGGCCAGGGCGGCCACGCCCAGGCCGGCCAACTCGTCCACGGCCGCCGCGGCCTTCTCCGGATCAGCCGCGGTGTCCCGGACCACCAGCTCGAGAGGCCTTCCGGAGATCCCGCCCGAGTCATTGACCTCGCCCACGGCCAGCTCGAGCCCGGCGAGCAGGTGCCGTCCCGCCTCACTCCAGCCGGGCCGGGTCAGCGGAACGAGAGCGCCGATCCGGACGGCCGATCCGTCAGTCCGCTCCGCTCCAGGGGACCATGCCGGCGTGTTCATGGGTGGGCGCCTCCCGCGCGGCGATTCCGTTGGCCGTCCGACGCCGGGAAACCTACATCACCCACGTCCGGACGGTCGGCCGCCGCCGGGACCTCACGTGCCGACGAGGCGCATGTGCTGCTCGTTGTAGCGGTCGCCGTGCACGCCGATGCGAGCCGCCGTGGCGTCGAGGTCGGCCACGTCGTCGGCGGACAGGGCGACCTGCCCGGGCGTGGCGTTCCTGGCCCGGGCGAGCGTGGCGACGTGGTCGACCAGAGCCTGGTTGGCGGCGAGGTTGTCCTGCTCGAACCGCGGGATGCCGGCGCGGATGTCGCCCTCCGTGAACGCGGTCGTGGTGTCGACGGTGCCGGTGAGGAAGCCCTTGCCGAGCGGGCTGAACGGCACGAACCCGATGCCGAGTTCGGCGAGCGTGGGCAGCACCTCGGATTCGGGGTCGCGGGTCCACAGGGAGTACTCGCTCTGCACGGCGGTCACGGGGTGGACGGCGTGGGCCCGCCGGATCCCGCGACGTCCTCGACGGGGACGTCGGGGTCGACCCGGTGCTGGTAGAAGAGGTCGATCGTGTCGGTGCGCAGCCGGCGCAGCGAGGCGTCGGCGATCCGCTTGATCTGTTCGGGCCGGCTGTCGAGTCCGACCGGCGTGCCGTCCTCGATGCGCCAGCCGAACTTGGTGGCGATGACGACCTGGTCGCGCACCGGCGCGAGCGCCTCGCCCACGAGTTCCTCGTTGACGTAGGGGCCGTACACCTCGGCGGTGTCGAAGAACGTGACGCCCCGGTCGACGGCGGCACGGAGCACGCCGATCATGTCGTCGCGGCTGCCGGGGTTGGGGCCGTAACTCTGGGACATGCCCATGCAGCCCAGATCGATCGCCGAGACCCAAGGGGTGCGGTCGGGGACGCTGTTCAGCCGCGGTCGGCGACGGCGGACGCCCCCTCGGTGGACGCCCACGCGGCCAGCAGTTGCAGCGCGTCGTGGGCCGGGGTGGCGGGCTCTGCGGAATAGGCGGTCAGGGTCAGGCCCGGCTGCGAGGGCAGCTCCATCGCGTCGAAGTCGAGGGTGATCTCGCCGATGGCCGGGTGGCGGAAGGCCTTGCGGCCCGTGTGGTGCAGGCGCACATTGTGCTTGGCCCAGGCGGTGCGGAACTCCTCGCTGCGGGTGACGAGTTCACCGATCAGCCCGGTCAGGTCGGTGTCGCCGGGAGCCCGTCCGGCCTCCGTGCGCAGCAGGGACACCGTGGTGTTGAGCGACTCCTCCCAGTCGGGGAAGAAGTCCCTGCCCGCGGGGTTCAGGAACTGGAAGCGGGCGATGTTGACCGTCTGAACCCCGTGATCGGTGAACAGGGGTGCGTACAGCGCGCGTCCCAGGCGGTTCACGGCGAGGATGTCGAGGCGGCCGTTGCGGATGAAGGCCGGGGAGTCCGTCATGGAGTCCAGAACACGCAGCACACTGTCCGGCAGCGGGCCGCGGACGCGTTTCGCGCGGCGGGCGGGACGTCTGGCGACGGCGCGGGCCAGGTCGTACAGGTGGGCGCGTTCGGCGTCATCCAGCCGCAGCGCGTTCGCGACGGCGTCGAGGACCTCCTCGGACGCCCCGGCGAGGTGACCGCGCTCCAGACGGACGTAGTAGTCGACGCTGACCCCGGCGAGCAGCGCGACCTCCTCACGCCGCAGCCCCGGCACGCGCCGGTTGCCTCCGTAGGCGGGCAGACCGGCCTGCTGCGGGGTGATCTTCGCGCGCCGGGAGGCGAGGAACCCTCGGATGTCGCTCTCGGTACTCACGCATTCCAGGCTAGGACGGTCGGCCCGGATGAGGGGGGTCCTGTCAGTACCTGGAACGACCGTGCCTTCCCCGCCCAGCTGACCTGCGGTTTCCTCGAAGACGGCGGATCCCCCTGGATCCACCGGAACATACGCGAAGTCATCACAGGGAGTCATGAGATGCCGAAGCAGTCCGCACCTCAGGAGCTGGCCCGGATCGCGCCGAAGCTCGTCGAGGTCACCGACGACGTGCTCTTCGGTGACGTGTGGGAACGCGCCGAGCTGTCCCCGCGGGACCGGAGCCTGGTGACGGTGAGCGTGCTGGCCGCGCTGTACCGCAGCGAGCAGTTGCCCTACCACCTGGGGGTCGCGCTGGAGAACGGGCTCACGGTGGAAGAGCTGTCCGAGGCGATCACGCACCTGGCCTTCTACGCCGGCTGGCCCAACGCCATGACCGCCGTCACCCAGCTGAAGAAGATCACCGACGAGCGAGCCTCCTGACGGCCGAGCCGCCCGGCCCGCCCGCATCCGGCCACCTCTTCGGAGCAAGGAGAACAGTCGTGGAACACATCACGGAAACCCCCACCGTCAAAGCCCCGGCCGAGCGCTTCACCGGCCAGGTCTACCTGAACATGATCGAGGCGCCCGCCGATCCGGCCCGCCTGGCGTCCGCGCTGGTGCGGTTCACCCCCGGTGCCCGGACGAACTGGCACTCCCACGCCAAGGGCCAGGTCCTGTACGTCACCGACGGCGTCGGCCTGGTCGGCACCCGGGACGGCGACGTGGTACGGATCACCGCCGGTGAGACCGTCAGGTGCCCGCCCGGCGAGGAGCACTGGCACGGCGCCACCGACACCACCCTCATGGCCCACATCGCCATGGTCGTCGGCGACGAGAGCGGCGACGGCACGACCTGGCTGGAGCCCGTCACCGACGAGCAGTACACCGCCGCCCTGGCCGCCACCGGCCGCTGACGGCGGCCGTCCGGCCGCACCGGGCGCGCACGAGTGCCTACGCCTCGGCTTCGACCCAGGCCAGCCCGTCCTCCGACGCCACCAGGCCGCCGGGGCGCAGCGGTGTCTCGGGCTCCAGCGGGCCGCCGAACAGGCCGCGTTCCTGCAGGACGGTTCCCTCCTGGAACACCTGCCGGAAGGTCTCGGACTCGTAGAGGGGATTGCGCAGGTCGTCGGCGTCGGGGAGTCGGCGCACGGCTCGCTCGAAGTCGCCGGCGGCCGCGGTGAGCCGTTCCCCCGCCGGCCCGGCTCCGGTGAGCGAGGCGTCGCCGGACGCCAGGCCGCCCACCAGCTCGACGAACGCCTCGAGTTCCGTCGTGCCGACGCTGGTGACCTTGCGTGCCTTCCAGAAGTACGACCGCTCGTCCTGGTGCAGGTCGTAGAAGGAGACCAGGAACTCGTGGAACAGGCCGTACTCGTGCCGGTAGCGGGCCTCGAACTCGGCGAACAGACGGCTCTCGTCCGGGTTTCCGGCGAGGCAGCCGTTGATGGACCGGGCGGCGAGCAGCCCGCCGTAGGTCGCGAGGTGGACTCCGCTGGACAGCACCGGGTCGACGAAGCACGCCGCGTCTCCGACGAGTGCCATGCCGGGCCGCCACAGCCGTGACTTCCAGTACGACCAGTCCTTGCGGACGCGGACCTGGTCGTAGGGCTTCTCCGTGGCCCGCGGGACGCCGTCGAGGAAGCCGCGTACCTCCGGGCAGGCGTCGATCAGACGGCGCCAGGCGGTCGCCGGGTCCCGCTGGATCGCTTCGGCCTTCTCGCCGGCGACCACGGCTCCGACGCTGGTCAGGTCGTCCCGGAGCGGGATGTACCAGAGCCAGCCCTCGTCGAAGGCGGCACAGAAGATGTTGCCCTCGTTCGGTGCCGGGAGCCGCGCTCCGCCGGCGAAGTAGCCGAACACCGCGATGTTGCGGAAGAAGTCGGAGTGGATCCGCTTCCCGCCGACGTGCGGGTGGATCCTGCTGCCGTTGCCGGAGGCGTCCACGACGTACCGGGCCCCGGCCTCGCGGACCTCACCGCCGTGCCCGGTCCAGCGCACCCCGCGGACCCGCTCCTCGTCGGCGAGCACGCCGGTCACACGGCAGCCCTCCCGTACGTCGACGCCCACCCGGCGGGCGTTGTCCAGGAGGATCGCGTCGAACCGGGACCGCTCGACCTGGTAGGCGAACGAGGTCGGGTCGGCCAGCCGGGGCGACAGCGCGAAGGAGAACTGCCAGGGCTCCGGATTGCGGCCCCAGCGGAACGTGCCGCCGCGCTTGGGCTTGAAGCCCGCACACGCCATCTCGTCCTCGACGCCGAGGATCCGGCACACGCCGTGCACGGTGGAGGGCAGCAGCGACTCGCCGATCTGGTACCGGGGGAAGGTCTCCTTCTCGACGAGGAGGACGCGATGGCCGCGCAGGGCGACGGCCGCCGAGACGGTGGCCCCGGCCGGGCCGCCGCCGACCACGATGACGTCGAAGTCCTGCGGGGGGTTGGCGGAACTCACCGGTCTCCCTTCGCCGTTCGCGCGTCGATCCAGGTGCGGATCGCCGACGCGGTTGTCTGCGCGTGTTCCGTCATCATCGTCCGGTGGTCTCCGGGGACGTCCACGACGTCGTGCGCCGCCGGCCAGGACGCCCGCCAGTCGTCCGCGTCGGCGGAGGCCGCCATGGCGGCCGTGGGCCGCAGCGCGCGTACGAGGAGCGTGGGCGTGGCGACCGGCTCGGGGTCCCAGCCGAGGAAGATCCGGTTGTAGGCACCGATCGCGGCCAGGGCGCTGTCGTCGTCCCCGGTGACCAGGGGCTTCCCGGTGTCCCGCGGCAGGCTGTCCGGCGGCGGTGGGGCGGCCAGGGACAGCAGCCAGTCCTTGCCGCTGTTGTCCGGCGTGATGTGGTAGGTGTCCAGCAGCACCAGGCCCGCCGGTGCCCGGCCCGTGTTCTCCAGCTCGCGGGTCACCACGTGCGCCACATTGCCGCCCGCCGACCGTCCTACGACCACGAAGGGCCCGCCCCCGACGTGCCGCAGCACGTTCTCGGCCTGCGTACGCGCCAGCGCGTCGCGGTCCTGCGGCACGGCCCCACCGGCGCCGATCCCGGGGTGCGGGAACTCCAGCACCTCCAGATCGCCCTGGAAAGCGCGATGGAAGCGGGGGAAGTCCCCGCCGTCCGACGCGAGCGACGGATGGTAGGCCGGGAAGTAGACGACCGTCGGCCCTCCGGAACCGGAGCGGCCGGGGGAGCGGCGGATCGGGGGCAGCGCGTGCTCGCGACCCCGGGCGGCGGTGAAGGTGGGCAGCGCCCATGACGCGGTGACGAGCAGATGCATCGCCGCCACCGGCTGCCCGGCGGCACTGACCGTCCGGAACAGCGAGGAGAGGGTGTACGCCGGCCGCTCGGGCCCCGTGCCCGCAGCGGCTCCTGCTGCTTCGGGGGCTGCTGCGGCGGCCGGTTCGCCGTCCAGCAGGCCGAGCAGGTGGCGTGCCAGTTCCTCGGCCGTACGGTGCTCGAACACCACCGCGGCCGACAGCCGGAGCTTCAGCGCCATGCTCAGCCGGTTGCGGATCTGCACGGCGGTGAGGGAGTCGAACCCCAGGTCGGCGAGGGACTTGCCGGCCGGGAGTGCGTCGGCGTGCGGGTAGCCGAGCACCGCCGCCACGTCGGCCCGCAGCAACTCCACGAGCGCCGGCTCCCGTTCGCCGGGGGGCAGCGGCGCCAGCCGCTTCCGCCAGGCTCCGGGCTCCAGCAGCTGGCCGGGGGAACCGGGGGAGGCGGCGGAGCCCGAGGATGTCGCCGCCGCGGTCGGCCGGTGCTGCCGGACGAGGCCGCGCAACGGCGACGGCAGGTGCCCCGCACCGATCCGGCCGGACCGAAGCGCCGCCCGGTCCAGCAGCATCGGCGCCAGGACCGGCTCCGTCGAGCGCAGCGCCGCGTCGAACAGGGCCAGGCCCTGCTGGGTGGACAGCGGCATCACCACCTCACGTGCCTGTGGGCGCGGTGAGGGCTGCCCCGCCGCCATGCCCCCGGCGTGCTCCCACGGACCCCACGCCAGCGACACCGCCGGCAGCCCCTCGGCGGCGCGGCGGAGGGCGAGGGCATCGAGGAACGAGTTCGCGGCCGCGTAATTGCCCTGTCCCGCCCGGCCCAGCAGACCGGAGACGGAGGAGAACAGGACGAACGCCGAAAGACCCATGTCCCGGGTCAGTTCGTGCAGATGCCAGGCCGCGTCGGCCTTCGGCCGCAGCACGGCCGCCAGCCGCTCGGGGGTCAGTGCGTCCAGCACGCCGTCGTCGAGAACCCCGGCGGCGTGCACCACAGCGGTCAGCGGCGGCTCGCAGCGCTTGACCACCTCGCCCAGCGCGGCCCGGTCGGCCGCGTCACAGGCGACGATGCCGACCCGGGCCCCCAACTCCTCCAGGTCGTCGCGCAGTTCCGCCGCTCCGGGCGCCTGCGGCCCGCGGCGTCCGGTCAGCAGCAGATGCCGTACGCCGTGCTCGGCGACCAGGTGACGAGCCAGCTCCGCGCCGAGCGCGCCGGTGCCTCCGGTGATCAGCACCGTACCGTCCGGGCCGAAGGAAGCCCCCGTGCCCGAGGCAGCACCGGCCGCAACCAGCCTCGGCACCGTCACCTGACCGGCCTGCACCCGCAGTTGTGACGCACCGGTGGCGACGGCCGACGGCAGCATCCGCAGGGACTCGGGCCGCCCGTCGACATCCACCAGGACGACACGGCCGGGCAGCTCCGACTGCGCTGTGCGCACGAGCCCCCACACCGCCGCACCGGCCAGGTCCGGCACCGGGCCGGTGGCGTCCCGCGTGACCACGACCAGCCGTGAGCCGGCCGTGCCCGGGTCGTCCTGCCAGTCCTGGAGCGCCTTGAGGACGCGTACCGTCAACTCGTGCGTGGCCGACAGCGGATCGGAGCCGGTCACACGGGCGACGGCGGCGACGGCGACGACTTCGGGATCCGTGCCGCCGGGCAGGAACGCGGCGAGGTCCAGCTCGTCCGGGCCGCGCACGGCCCACGCGCGCCGATCGGCGTCGCCGGAGACGTCGAGGCGGTCCCACTCAGGGCGCAGCAGGGCCCGTCCTACGAGGCCGTCCGTCATGTCCGCCCGGTCGGCCGGGAGTTCCCTTGTGGTCAGCGAATCCACGCGTGCCACGAGCCGGCCGGACGGGTCGGCCAGGGTCAGCGAGACCGTGTCCGGGCCCGTCGGCGTCACCCTGACCCGCACCTCCGTGGCTCCCGGGGCGTGCAGGCTCACCCCGCTCCACGCGAACGGCACCCGGACCGTGCCCGTGCCGGCGGACGCGGCCAGCAGCGGCGCGTGCGACGCCGCGTCGAACAGCGCCGGGTGGAGTCCGAAGCGGCCCGCTTCCGGCGTGTGCGACGCGGGCAGCCGGACCTCCGCGAAGACGTCGTCGCCGCGCCGCCACACCGCGCCGACCCCCTGGAAGGCGGGCCCATAGGCGAGCCCGGCGTCGGCGAGGGCGGCGTACGCGCCGGTGAGCTCCACCGCCTCGGCGCCCTGGGGCGGCCACTGGGCCGGCTCCTCCCGCGGAGCGCGGACCCGGCCGAGCTGCCCGGAGACATTCCTGGTCCATGCGGCCGCGGACTCCTCCGGCCCCGGCTGCTCCGGTCGGGAGTAGACGTCCACCGGCCTGCGGCCCGAGTCGTCGTCCCGCGCACCCACCACGACCTGGACCCGTATCCCCGCGGAACCGGACAGGCCGAGCGGCGACAGCATCACGAGCTCGTCGACCGTCCCGCAGCCCACCTCCTCGCCCGCCCGCAGGGCCATCTCCACGAACACCGTCGCCGGCACGACGACCCTCCCGGCGACGACATGGTCCGCGAGCCACGGTTGAGACGCGAGGGACAACAGCCCCGTCAGCACCGTCCGGTCGGTGCCCGGCACCGGGAAGGCCGGCCCCAGCAGGGCCGCGGCGTCGGCCGCCCTCGGGCGCGGCGCGTCCAGCCAGTACCGCTGCCGCTGGAAGGCGTACGTCGGCAGATCCACGCGGCGTGCGCCGGACCCCGCGTACACCGCCGCCCAGTCGACAGCGGCCCCGGCCACATGCAGCCGGGCCACGGCCGACAGGAGCGTCTCCGGTTCGTACGCACCGCCGCGTGTGGCCACGGCGAGAACGGAGCCGCTCGTGGGCAAGTCGGGAAGACAGTCGGTGGCCGCCGCGGTGAGTACGGGCCCGGGACCGAGCTCCAGGTAGGCGGAGACCCCGTCGTCCGCGAGCCGGCGCACGGCGTCGGCGAAGCGGACGGGCAGCCGGGCGTGCCGCGCCCAGTACTCGGGCGAGCACAGTTCCGCGGGCTCGGCGAGCCGGCCCGTCACGGTGGAGACGATCGGAATGCGCGGCGGTCGGAAGGTCAACGACTGGGCCACGCCCAGGAATTCGTCGAGCATCGGCGTCACCAGGGGCGAGTGGAAGGCGTGACTCACCCGCAGCCGGACGGCCCTGCGGCCACGCGCCTCGAAGCCGGCCGCGACCGCGAGCACGGCGTCCCGTTCGCCGGAGATCACCACCGAACGGGGCCCGTTGACGGACGCGACGGTCACCTGCGCCCTTGACTCCGCGAGCACGGTGGTGACTTCCTCCTCGGTCCCGTCCAGCGCCGCCATCGCACCACCGTCGGGCAAGGCCTGCATCAGCCGGCCGCGAGCGGCGACGAGTGTCGCGGCGTCGGGCAGATCGAGCACGCCGGCGACATGCGCGGCCGTCAGCTCGCCGACGGAGTGGCCCACGAGGCGGTCGGCCCGCACGCCCCACGACTCCAGCAGCCGGAACAGTGCCACCTCGAAGGCGAACAGTCCCGCCTGGGCGAAGTCCGTACGGTCCACCAGAGCCGCTTTTGGCGAGCCCGGCTCGGCGGACAGCACGGCGCTCAGCGGCTGGGGGAGACGGTCGTCCAGGTACCGGCAGACCTCGTCGAAGGCGTCGGCGAAGACGGGGAAGGCGGCGCGCAGCTCGGCGCCCATCCGGGGACGCTGGGCGCCTTGCCCGGTGAACAGGAAGGCCGTACGGATCTCCGGGTCGGCCAGTCCCCGGACGGCTCCCGGGGTGTCCCGGCCCTGCGCGAACGCGTGCAGCGCGTCCAGCATCCGGGCCCGGTCACCGGCCGGCACGAGCACGCGGTGGGGGAGGGCGGAGCGCGACACCGCCAGCGAGTGGGCGATGTCGGTGGGCGACAGGCCCGGCCGGTTCGATGCCTCGGCCGCCAGCCGTTGGGCCTGGGCGCGGAGGGCGGTCTCGTCGGCGGCGGAGAGCAGCCACGGAACGGCGGTGGAGAGCAGCCCGGGCTCGGGCGACGTCGCGGCCGGCTCCGGGGAGACAGCCGTCTGCTTCTCCGGCGCCTCTTCCAGAATCACGTGCGCGTTGGTCCCGCCGATCCCGAAGGCCGAGACCCCCGCACGTCGCGGCCGGTCCGAGGCCGGCCAGGGCCGGGGCGCGGTCAGCAGTTCCACACGTCCGGCGGACCAGTCGACGTGCGGTGTCGGCGAGTCGGCGTGCAGGGTCCGGGGCAGTTCGCCGTGGCGCAGGGCCTGCACCATCTTGATGACGCCGGCGACTCCGGCCGCCGCCTGCGTGTGCCCGAGGTTGGACTTCACCGACCCGAGCCACAGCGGCCGCTCGCGGCCCTGCCCGTACGTGGCGAGCAGAGCCTGCGCCTCGATGGGGTCGCCCAGCCGGGTGCCCGTACCGTGGGCCTCCACCGCGTCCACGTCACCGGCGCGCAGCCCCGCGTCCGCCAGTGCCTGCGCGATCAGCCGCCGCTGGGCCGGGCCGTGGGGCGCGGCAAGCCCGTTGGACGCGCCGTCGGAGTTGACGGCGGAGCCGCGGAGCACGGCCAGGACCGGATGGCCGTTGCGTCGCGCGTCGGACAACCGCTCCAGCAGGACGAGCCCCACACCCTCGCCCCAGGCCGTACCGTCGGCAGCCGCCGAGAACGACTTGCAGCGCCCGTCCGGCGACAGCCCGCGCTGCCGGCTGAACGCCAGGAACGGCTTGGGCGTCGCCATCACCGTGACCCCGCCGGCCAGCGCCAGCGAGCACTCGCCCGAGCGCAGGGCACGCGCCGCCCAGTGCAGCGCCACCAGTGAGGACGAGCACGCGGTGTCGACCGTGATCGCGGGCCCGCGCAGACCGTACACGTACGAGATCCGCCCGGAGGCCACGCTGCCCGCCGAGCCCAGCCCCAGGTGCGCCTCCAGTTCGTGGGGGCGCGTGAAGCGGGCGGAGTAGTCGCCGTACATCACGCCCACGACGACACCGGTGTCGCTCTCGCGCACCGACGCCGGGTCGATCCCGGCCCGCTCCCACACCTCCCAGGAGGTCTCCAGGAGCAGCCGCTGCTGCGGATCCATCGCGAGCGCCTCGCGCGGCGATATCCCGAACAGCCCGGCGTCGAACTGAGCGGCCCGGTGCAGGAAGCCGCCGTGTCGCGTGTACGACGTGCCGGTCCGGTCGGGATCGGGGTCGTACAGGGCGTCCAGGTCCCAGCCGCGGTCGGCCGGGAACTCCGAGATGGCGTCCCGCCCCTGCGCCACCAACTCCCACAGGTCCTCGGGGGAGTCGACGTCACCCGGATACCGGCAGCCCATGGCGACGATCACGACGGGGTCGTCGTCCCCGGAAGACCGGCCCGGTCCGCCGTAGGGCTGCGGATGCCTCACGGGCCCGCCCTCGAAGAGCGCCTCGCGCAGGTGCCGGGCCACCTCGGCCGGTGTCGGGTGGTCGAAGACCAGTGTCGACGGCAGACTCAGACCGGTCAGCGCGCCGAGCCGGTCCACCAGCTCGACGACGCCGACGGAGGTCATCCCGAGATCGGTGAAGGGGCTGTCCGCGTCGGGCAGATCGCCCGGCGCGCGCCGGCAGACCTCGGCCGTTTCGGCGAGCACCGTTTCGCGTAACGCGCGCTCCTGGTCCTCGCGCGAGAGGGGTGCAAGCCGCTCGCGCAGGGCTGCGGGGGCGGTGCCGGCCGCGGCCGGGGCGGCCGGAGCGGCCAGCTCGTGCCGGGCGATCTTGCCGGACGCGGTGCGCGGGACGGCGGCGATCTCGCGGATCTCGGCCGGCACCTTGTAGTCGGCCAGCCGGCTCCGGCACGCGGCGAGCACCTGCCGGGCGTCGAACCCGTCCGGACCCGGTACGACGTAGGCGACCGGCACCTCGCCGAGCACGTCGTGCGGCACCCCCACGACCACGGCCTCGGACACGCCGGGGCACTGCGACAGCGCCTGCTCGATCTCCGTCGGGTGGATGTTCTCGCCGCCGCGGATGATCAGCTCGCTGACCCGGCCGGTGAGCCGGAGATGGCCGTGCTCGACGCGGCGGCCGAGGTCACCGGTGCGGTACCAGCCGTCCCGCAGCGCGGCGGCCGTCGCCTCGGGCTGCTCGTGGTACCCGGTCATCAGGCCCGGCCCCCGCACCCAGACCTCGCCCTCGGACCCGTCCGGGACGTCCTCGCCGCTCCGCGGATCGACGAGGCGTACGTCCATGCCCGGAACGGGGGCCCCGCAGGAACCGTCGACCCTCGGCCCCTCCGGACGGTTTACCGCGATCATGCCGCACGTCTCGGTACTGCCGTACGCGTCCAGCAGCGGCGCCCCCAGGGTCTCCTCCACGGCCGCGCGCAGAGCGGGACCACTCGGCGCGCCGGCCACGAGGCACAGCCGCAGCGCCGGCGGGGACTCGCCGCCCGGGTCGAGCAGCCGGTGATACGTCGCGGGGACGCCTGCCAGCAGGGTGAAGGGCCCGCCGAGCCCGGCGTGCGCGGTGAGCAGCTCCTGTCGCAGACCGCCCGGCGGCAGCAGGTCACCGGCGATCCGGGCGCTCGCGCCCACGGCCGTCACGCCCAGGATCGCCAGCGAGTGGCTGAAGCTGTGGAACAGCGGAAGCGGCCAGAGCAGCCGGTCGTCCGGTGAGAGACCGAAGATCGGGGCGTAGCAGGCGGCCACGGACCACAGCGCGGCCCGCTGCGTGGACAGCACGCCCTTGGGCCGGTGCGTGGTGCCGGAGGTGTACAGCATCCAGGCCGGATCGTCGAGGCCGAGCGTGTCGATCTCCGCCTCCCCGCCGCTCTCGGCCGCGGTCCCGAACAAGGAGACGCCGTCCGGCACGGGTCCGCTCCCGGTGACCAGGGCACCCAAGCCGTCGTACGGGACTCCCAGGCGCCGCAGTTGCGCGAGGTGCGCGGCGTCCGTGATGACGAACGCGGCGCCGCTGTCCTGGAGGAAGTGAGCCAACTCGGCGTCGGAGGACCGCGGGTTGAGCGGGACGCCGACCATCCCGGCCCGCAGGACGGCGAGGCAGCTCTCCACCGTCTCCACGCGGTTGCCGAGACAGATCGCGACCCGGTCGCCGCGCCGCAGCCCTGTCCTGGTGAGGTACGCGGCCAGTGAGCGCGTGCGCCGCTCCAGCTCGGCATAGGTGACGCTGCGCGCGGAGTCGGAGTAGGCGACCCGCTGCCCGGCCACCTCGGCGTGCCTCCGTAACAGCTCCGGCACCGGTCGGATCAGCTCGTCACGCCTCATGTCTCCGCCTTCCGCATCCCCGCTCCGCAAACGATGTTGAGCCTATGCGAACGGGGCTACTCGTACGGTTCGCCGCATGGCACCGCGCGGCAGCAAGGAGGTACCACCATGGCCAGCAACGGAGCACACGTGACCACCGTCGAGAACCCTGTCCCCGCGCAGGAGCTCGCCGGGATCGTCGGCCACCGCTTCATCTACACCTACGCCAACGGCTGGCAGTACGAGATGTACGTGAAGAACCCGACCACCATCGACTACCGGATCCACTCCGGCATGGTGGGCGGCCGCTGGGTCAAGGACCAGCCGGTCGACCTCGTCCAACTGGACGACGACCACTACAAGGTCTCCTGGAACGAGCCCACCGGGACGTCGGTCTCCGTCAACGTCATGCCCGGCAAGCGCCGGCTGCACGGCGTGATCTTCTTCCCGCGCTGGGTGGAGGAACACGGTGAACGCACCGTCGTCTACCAGAACGACCACCTCGACGAGATGCGCAAGTACCGCGACGAGGGCCCGACCTATCCGATCTACGTCGTCCCGGAATTCGCCAAGATCACGCTCTTCGAGTACGTCGGCCCCGACGACGACACGGTCGTCTCCACGGCCCCCGGAGACCTCCCGCAGGGCTGGTCCGACCGCACCAACTGAGCTCAGGGCGTCCTCAGCGGCGGGACGGCGGGTACCTCGGGAGCATTGCGGATGTCCTCGGCGGTCATCCGGAACGGCTCGGGGTACGCCTCGCGCCGGGTGCGGCGGTCGGGCTCGCTCGTACGCCACATGTACAGGCACCGCGGGCACTGCAACACGTCCCAGACACCCGGGACGGGCGAGCTGAAGACCAGGTCGACGCTCTGGTGGGCACAGCGGGGGCAGATGGTGGCGGTCGGGTCGGCCATGGCCGGTGTCCTTTCCGGGGGTTGGTCGGGCGGTGGTCAGCGGCGGGCGGCGAGCCGCTGCAGCCGGGTGAGCCACTCGGCGGCCTCGGGCAGGTCGTGGACCTGGGTGCTGTAGTTGCCGCGGCGGTCGGGCTCGACGGGGGTGGTGGCGTCGATGACGAGCTTGTCGACGATGCCCGGGGACTGCGCCTGCGGGGCCAGCTCCAGCACGGGCAGGTTGGGGAGGGTGATCAGGTCGCCGGACGGGTTCATCTTCGTGGACAGCGCCCACATCACCTGCGGAAGGTTGAAAGGGTCGACATCCTCGTCGACCACGATGACCGTGGCGGCGTAGCCGAGGCCGTGCGCGGTGGTGAGCACGCGCGTGCCGACGGCCTTGGCGAAGCCGCCGTAGCGCTTCTTCGTCGAGACGATGACGACCATCCCGTGGGTGTACATGGCGTTGACGGCCTGGACCTCGGGAAAGTCCTTCTTGAGCTGCTCGTACAGCGGCACACAGGTGCTCGCGGCGATCAGGTAGTCGACCTCGGTCCACGGCATGCCGAGGTAGAGGTGTTCGAAGATCGGGTCCGTGCGGTAGGAGATCCGGTCGATGCGGATGACGGTCATGTTGCGGCCGCCTGAGTAGTGACCGGTGAACTCTCCGAAGGGGCCTTCGATCTCCCGCTTGCGGCCCTCGATCACGCCCTCGATGACGACCTCCGACCCCCACGGCACGGGCAGCCCGGTCAGAGGGGCCTCGGCGATCGGCGCCGGGGCACCGCGCAGCGCACCGGCCAGCTCGTACTCGTTCTCGTCGTACTTCATCGGCGTCGACGCCACGATGGAGATGACCGGGTCGTTGCCGATGGTGATGGCGACGGGCAGGTCCTCGCCGGTCTCCTCGGCCTTGCGCAGATGCTGGGCGATGTCGTGCATGGGGACCGGCTGGAGGGCGAGCTTGCGCTTGCCCTTGACCTGGATGCGGTAGATCCCGACGTTCTGCTTGCCGGAGTGCTCGGGGTCCTCCGGGTCCTTGGAGACGACCGCCGCCTTGTCGATGTAGAAGCCGCCGTCGCCGTCGTTGAGCCGGATCAGCGGAAGCACCTGGAAGATGTCGACGTCGTCGCCCTCCTGGGTGTTCCGGGCCCACGGCGGGTCGTCCCGCCGCTCGGGGGCGACGGGGAACTCCGCCCAGCGGCGGATGAACTCCTCGACCTGCTCCTTGGTACCCGTCTCCTTGGGCAGGCCGAGGGCGAGCGCGTGATTGGCCCAGGAACCGTGCACGTTCATCGCGATCCGGGCGTCGGTGAAGCCCCGCACGTTGTCGAAGTACAGGGCCGGGGCCGCGTCACCCAGGCGCGGGGCGGCGTTGGCGGCTGCGGCGATGTCCGGCTCGGGGTTCACCTCCTCGGCGATGTGCAGCAGCTGGCCCTCCTTGTCGAGGGTCTCCAGGAAGGAACGCAGGTCGTCATAGGCCATGGCGAGGATGTCCTTGTCTACGGCGGGGTGTGTCAAGGGGTGTGTCTGTGGGACGGGGGAGGGCGGTGATCAGACCGCGGTCCTCAGGGCACGGGCGGCGCGCATGCCCTCCCAGCGCTTTGCGGCGGGCGCGGGCAGCTCGAACTGGTCGAGGATGCGGGCGGTGATGTGGTCGACGATGTCGTCGACGGAGGCCGGGTGGTTGTAGAAGGCGGGCATCGGCGGCACCAGCTGCACGCCGAGCCGGGCCAGGGCGAGCATGTTCTCCAGATGGATCTCGCTCAGCGGGGTCTCCCGCGGGACGAGAACCAGCTTGCGGCGCTCCTTGAGAACCACGTCGGCGGCGCGGCCCACCAGCCCCTCGGCGTAGCCGGCCCGGATCCCGGCCAGTGTCTTCATCGAGCAGGGGACGATCACCATGCCGTCGGTCGTGAAGGAGCCCGAGGAGATGGTCGCGCCCTGGTCCTCGGGCGGGTGCGTGACGTCGGCCAGTGCGCCGACCTCGGCGACGGAGAGCCCGGTCTCCAGCTCGATGGTGGTGCGCGCCCAGCGGGAGAGCACCAGGTGGGTCTCCACCCCGGGCAGCTCGCGCAGGTTCTCCAGCAGCCGGACGCCGAAGGCGGCACCCGTCGCGCCCGTCATTCCCACGATCAGTCGCACAGCGGTCAGCTCCCTCGCAGCGATGCGGCGACGGCGACCGTGCAGTTCATTTTCGGTCACCGCTCACCTCCGACCCCTCCACGCTAGGTGCGTTCGCGAGGCTCAAACGCCTATCCTGGCGACAGGCTATGAACAGAAACGGACATGACGACGTCACCGACCTCCCGTTCCGGCCCTCCGTCGGCGCCCCGCCGGGAGTGGAGGTGCTGGACTTCGCCGGGCTGCTCGCCCGGGCGCACGGCCACGGGGTCGACGCCTTCGCCCCTCTGCGCCCCGCCTTCCACCACCTGATCACGGTGCGCTCCGGTGCGTTGCGCTGCTCACTGGACTTCACCGACCACACGCTGTCCGCGGGCGACTGGCTCTGGGCGCGGCCCGGCCAGATCCTCCAGTTCGGCGTCGAGCTCGCCGAAGCCCGGGGCACCGTCGTGCTCTTCCCGCCCGGCTTCCTCGGCAGCCCCACGGTCGAGGCGGCCCGGGTCGACCAGCCGGCCCCGCGGCAGCCGCTCGTGCCCCGGGACGACGACCAGCGGCAGGCCGTCCGACGTGTCCTGGACCTGCTGGAGAGCGAGCACCGCCGGCTCGCCGAACTGCCCCTGGACGTGCACATCGAGGTGGTCCGGCATCTGCTCTCCGTCCTCGTGCTGCGCCTGGCCCACCTGCGCGGCGCCCAGGACGGCGACGAGGCGGGCAGCGCGGCGTACCGGCGCTTCCGGCAGGCCGTGGAGCGTGACTTCGCCCGCAGCCACCGGGTGGAGGACTACGCCCGGCAGCTGGGCTACAGCGTGCGTACCCTCACACGCGCGACCCGGGCCGTGACCGGGTCCGGCGCCAAGCGCCTGATCGACGACCGGGTGCTGCTGGAGGCCAAGCGCCTGCTGGTCCACACCGACCTGCCCACCACCGCCGTCGGCGAACGCGTCGGCTTCCCCGGCCCCACGGCCTTCGCCCGCTTCTTCCGGCAGCGGTCCGGGGAGACCCCGGCAGCCTTCCGCGACCGGGCCCGGGGCGGCCCGGGGTGAGTCGTCAGTGGTGGTGGCCCTGCCGGCCGAGGGTCTCCACGGGCGTCGCGCCGGGGCGGGTCCACTGCGGCACGGGGCGGCTGGTCGGGCCCCAGGTGGCGTTCCCGTCCGCGTCCGAGCGCCAGGACCAGCACGCCTCGCGCCCCTTCGGCCGGCCCTCGGGGGAGTCCTCCCAGGCCTCGCCGCGGCCGTAGGGCGTCATGTCGAGCAGGCCCAGGGACCCGTTGACCCGCTCGTTGCCACGGCCCGTCGTGGAGTAGGTGAGGAAGGTGCGGTCGCCGTCGCGCAGGAAGCAGGTGAGGTACCCCATGTCTCCGCCGACCGGCGCGTCCACGCCGCGCACCGAGTACCAGGGCTGGGTGTAGCCCATGAACTCGACGTAGGAGGCCACCTCGTCCCACCGGCCCGAGGTCAGGACGGCGAACGAGACGCCGCGGGCGCCCAGGTAGACGGCGTCCTTCAGATGCCAGGCCGTGGTGGTGCAGCCCTCGCACTGCCCCTGGTGGGGCGCGCCGTCGTACCACATGTGCTTGTAGACCACGAGCTCGTCGCGGCCCTGGAACAGGTCCAGGAACGGGACCGGGTCGTCGGGTCCGACGACCTCGACCGTCCCGTCGAACTCCACCATCGGCAGCCGGCGGCGGGCCGCGGCGATGGCGTCGCCCTCGCGGGTGTGGGCCTTCTCGCGGACCAGGAGCTCGTCACGGGCGGCCTGCCAGGTGGCCGGGTCGACGACGGGCGGGCGGCCGGGCAGTGCGGTGGTCGGGTCGTCCGGTGCGGTCGTCATGGTGTCCTCCGTGGTGTCCGGTGCCGGGCAGCGTCGCACGACGTCGTGTCCGACGCTCACCGGAACAGACTCCGGGCCCCGCCGAAACTCATCGCGGGGCGGGCCCGGCACCCCCGCCTGGTCACCGAGGCATCACTCCCGGTCTTCCGGGCAGGGACACGGTGTTCCGGTCCGTGTCGAACGCTTCAGGGAGCTTTCGTGTCCACAACCGACAGGGATGCAGCCGCCGCGGAGAGAGAGGACGACACCCCGCTGCGGCGCGCCATAGGCCCCAAACTCCTTATTCTCTTCGTGATCGGCGACATCCTCGGCACCGGCATCTACGCCACCACCGGTCAGGTCGCGGGCAAGGTCGGCGGGGCGCTGTGGCTGCCGTTCGTCATCGGGTTCGTCGTCGCGATCCTCACAGCCGCCTCGTACGTCGAACTCGTCGGCAAGTACCCGAAGGCCGCCGGAGCCGCGCTCTACACCCAAAAGGCGTTCCAGGTCCCGTTCCTGACGTTCATCGTCGCCTTCATGGTCATGTGCTCGGGCCTGTCCTCGGCGAGCGCGGCGGCCCGCGCGTTCAGCGGCGACTACCTGTCCGAGTTCACGGACTTCCTCCCGTCCACCCTCGTCGCGATCCTGTTCATCCTCGCCCTGGCGGCCCTGAACCTGCGAGGCGTGTCGGAGTCCGTGAAGACCAACGTGGTCCTCACCGTGGTCGAACTGACCGGCCTGCTCGTCATCCTCACGATCGGCGCCTGGGCCGTCCTGACCGGTGACGGCGAACCCTCCCGGCTCGGCGAGTTCCAGGCGGACGGCACCGGTTACACCCTGCTCACCAGCGTGCTGGGGGCGACGGCCCTGGGATTCTTCGCCTTCGTGGGCTTCGAGGACTCCGTCAACATGGCCGAGGAGACCAAGGATCCGGTGCGGACGTTCCCGCGCGCCATCTTCACCGGCGTCGCCGTCACCGGCACCATCTACGTCCTGGTCGCCCTGGTCTCCTCACTGCTCGTCGACTACCGCGTACTGGAGGACTCCAGCGGCCCGCTGCTGGAGGTCGTCAAGGCCGGCGGGCTCGACTTCCCGCCCAAGCTCTTCGCCCTCGTCGCGCTGTTCGCGGTCACCAACTCGGCACTGATCAACATCATGATGGCCTCCCGCCTCTGCTACGGCATGGCGAACGAGCGCATCCTGCCGCGGGCCCTGGGCCGGGTACTGCCCCGGCGCCGCACCCCGGTCGTCGGCATCGTCTTCGTCTCGCTCCTGGCCATCGGCCTGGTCTCCACCGGGGAGATCGAGGGACTCGGCGACACCACGGCCTTCCTCCTGCTGTGCGTCTTCGCCGTGGTCAACATCGCGGTCCTCGTGCTGCGCCGCGACCGCGTCGAGCACCGGCACTTCCGTACGCCGACCGCCCTGCCGGTGCTCGGCGCGATCACCGCCCTGATCCTGGCCAGCCCGTTGTCCGACCGGCCCGCGGAGGTCTACATCCGGGCGGGCGTGCTGGTGGCCATCGGCATCGGGCTGTGGGTGCTCAACAAGGCGGTGCTGAAGGTACGCGGCGAGGCGTGAGCAGCGCGACCGCGCGGAGGTGTGCCGCGAACCGCACCGGGCCACCACGGCTCCCGCGCGACGGCGGCGGGAGCGTGGTGGCCCGGCAGGGGGGTGTTTCGCGGCGGTCAGGTCAGCGGGTGAACGTGACCCGGTGTTCCTTCAGGGCGCCGCAGTTGGAGCCGTACACCTGCACGTACACGTTCTTGATGCTGCCGCCCCAGTCGACGCAGTGGCCCTTGCCGTAGACGTAAGTCGGTCCGGCGAAGGACGAGAAGAGCCCGGCGTCCTCGTGGAATTCCTCGGTGTCGGGCACGGAGACCCACGCGGACATGTCCACGGCGGTGCCCGGGTTGTTGCGGATGGTCGTGACGCAGTTGAGTCCGTTGGCGGCGTTGTACGTCAGGTAGACCGTGCCCAGGGAGCCCACGGCCGCCGAGTTCACGGTCTTGTAGGCGCTTCCGCAGACCTTCTGCGGAGTGGTGTTGGGCGCGGCGGAGGCGGGTGACGCCAGGGCGGTCGTGGTCCCCACGGTCAGCGCCGCCAAGGCCGACGCGGCCAGGATGGAACGGGTGAATCGCATATTTCCCCCTTGCAACTCTTCGAGTGGTTGCTCCTGCATGATGTGACCCGCCGGACGCTCAAAGGGTTGTGCGTCAGTTCGCAGGAAAATCCGGGGAGTTGGGGGCGCGAGCGCGCGCATCCCGTTCGGCGGGACGGGGCCGGTGTCTCGTCGTCGGCGGCAGGTGCCCGAGGATGCCCAGGGTTCGGCGTCTTTACTCGCGAGTCACTTACAGTGCACGCGAGATCCCGAGGATCTGCTCAGGGATGTCACACATGCTGCACATCCCCCTTCCAAAGTCTCGTTAGCGTTACGGCTCGATCCCACGTGCGATCGTGACCAGGCCGCGGCCGGCGAGCCGCCGACACAGCCAGATCGGGAAGACCACACATGGACTACTGCTCCTCGTGCCGTAGGCACCTCAACGGCGCCTTGGTCTGCCCGGGGTGCGGCGCCTACGCCCCGGACATCGACCCCGCCGCCCACGGCCGTACCGGCCCGGCCGCAGGGGAGTACCCGGCCGCCTCCGGCGCATGGCGCGACGGGAGCGTGTGGGACGACGGCAGCGTGTGGGAGACGGACCGTGCCGGCACGCGCGAGCTGCCCCTCGCCTACACCGGATCGTCCGGCGGCCGCCGCGAGCCCCTGGGTGCCAGCCCGTCCGGCGGTCAGGAGACGCCGGCCACGGACCCGTCCGACAGACCCGACGCCGCAGGCACCACCGGGAGCGACGGCTACCAGGCCCCGCAACAGGGGCGCGCGGCACGGCGCCGTCAGATGGCCCGCTGGAAGAAGAACCAGCGCCGGGCCGTGGTGGCGACCGCCGTCGCGCTCGTCGGAGGCGGTCTCACCGTCGCCGCCATGAAGGGCGACGCGTCGCAGGGCATACCGTCGGCCACGGCGCCCGGGGACACGACCATGGGCGGCGCCGACGGTCGGGCGCCGGCGTACACCGAACCGACGTCGACCCGGCGCGAGACCCAGCGGTCCTCGCCCACGCCCACCACTCCGCCGCACACCGACCGCACCACGCAGCGCGAGCAGCCCCGGTCCACCGCTCCCCGCAGCACGCCGGCGGACCCGCGGACGGACGCGGCCACGGCGCCCCGCGAACTGCCGAAGACGACGCAGCCGAGGAAGAGCGTCCAGGACACCGTCACCGGCGGTGCCGGCAAGTCCACGTCGACGGTGACCGGGCAGCAGACGACCCCTTCCGGGGCCGGTAGCGGCAAGGACTCCCAGCAGGCCACGTCCCCCGAGACGACCCCGTCCACGGCGAGCCCCACCCCGTCCGCGACGCCGCCCTCGAACTCCGGCTCCGGCTCGGACTCCGACTCCAAGGAGCTCTGCCTGCTGGTCATCTGCCTGGGCCAGTAGCTTCGGACGCATGGCAGACGAGTGCTTCCGGCATCCGCGGCTCGCCGCGGTCTACGACCGGCTCGACCCCGACCGCGCCGACCTCGAACCGTACCTGCGCATGGCGGAGGAGTTCGGGGCGCGCCGGGTGCTCGACATCGGCTGCGGCACGGGGGTGTTGGCGCTGCTGCTGGCGGAACGCGGTGCCGATGTCGTCGGCGTCGATCCCGCCGGCGCGTCCCTGGACGTGGCCCGCGGCAAGCCGGGCGGCGAGCGGGTGCGGTGGATCCACGGTGATGCGACGACCCTTCCGCCCCTGACCGCCGACCTCGCCACGATGACGGGCAACGCCGCACAGGCGGTCGTCGATCCCGAGGACTGGCGAAGGACCCTGCGAGGGGCCCGCGCTGCCCTGCGGCCCGGCGGCCGTTTCGTGTTCGAGACGCGGGTGCCGGCCCGCCGCGCCTGGGAGGAGTGGAACCGCGAGGCCACACACTCCGTGACGGACGTCCCCGGCGTCGGCGCCGTCGAGTCCTGGGTCGATCTGCTCGATGTGCGCGGGCCGCTGGTGACGTTCCGGTGGACCTATGTGTTCACCGCGGACGGGCAGGTGCTGACGTCCGACTCGACACTGCGCTTCCGGGAGCGGGACGAGGTCGAGGCGGAACTCGTCGCGCAGGGCTACGCGGTGGAGGACGTGCGCGACGCGCCCGACCGGCCGGGCCGGGAGTTCGTGTTCGTGGCACGGCATCAGCGAACAGCCCGCTGACGCGTGCCCAATTGTCAGGGCCGGGCGGAACAACTGGATTGCGGGCGGCGGGACTTGGCCTGCCCGGCGTGCGCGGCGCGATACGGCCGAAAACCGCTCGACGACCACCGCCGGCTCTGTCTACGATCCACCGCGCGGCATCGCGTGTCGGTCACCGTCCGGGTGAGGCATGGAGGTGCCGCGGAGATGCCCGTGGAGGCATTCAACCGTGTCAGTCGAGTTCAATCACACCATCGTCCTGTCCCGTGACCGGGAGAAGTCCGCCCGCTTTCTCGCGGAGATCCTGGATCTGGAGGTCGGGGCACCGGCCGGGGTGTTCCTGCCGGTGACGACCGCCAACGGTGTCACGCTGGACTTCCTCACCATCGACGCCGACATCCCCATGCAGCACTACGCGTTCCTCGTCTCCGAGGACGAGTTCGACGAGGCCCTCGCCCGGCTCGTCGCGGCCCGGATCCCCATCCAGGCCGACCCGCACGGCAACCACCCGCGCATGATCAACCGCAACGACGGCGGCCGGGGCGTGTACTTCCTCGACCCGGCGGGCCACGGCCTGGAGATCATCACCCGCCCGTACGGCGCGGACCCTGCCTCGCCGCTGAACGGCGTCACGGAGGACGTGCCCGGGGCGATCTGAACCGGCGGGCCGGGAACGGGACTTCGTAAACCGGGCTGCCTGTTCCCGGCCCCGGACCGGCTGTTCAGGCACCGTCCTTCAGCGCCAGGGGAGCCGGCCCGGGATCGCCGGTGTCCGGCGGTCCCTGGTCGCGGCGGGGGAGCAGGACGGGGGTGAGAAGAAGGAAGGCGCCGGCCAGGGCGATGGCCGTACGGGGGCCGGTCAGATGGGCCGCCAGGCCCCACAGGGCGGTCACGGCCGCCGTGGTGGCCTTGCCGGTGGCCGACCAGGCGGACAAGGTGCGGGTGACCCGGTCCGCGGGGGTCCGGTCCAGACGGTACGTGGCGAACACCGGGTTGAACACGGCACAGCAGGTGATCAGCCCGAACTCGACCACCATGACCAGCGCCAGCCCGGCCGCGCCGGGACCGGCGAAGGCCAGCCCGAGCGACCAGCACGCCCGCAGCACCCCCGCCGTGAACATGACCCGGTGCCGGCCCCACCGCGCGACGAGCCGTGGTGCCAGACGTGAGCCGAGCAGACCGCCCGTGCAGGGCACCGCGAAGGCGAGCGCGTACTGCCAGGGAGCGAACCGCAGCTCACCGACCATCAGGACCATGAGCGGGGGAGAAGCCGCCATGATCAGGGAGTTGGCGAGGACCGTGTTGAAGAAGAGCGGGCGCAGCGCCGGGTCGGCCAGGATGTACCGCCAGCCGTCGAGCAGGTCGCCCGCCCGGGGCCGGGCCTCGCCTGCCGCGGGCCGCACCGGGTGTTTCTCCTCGCCGCCCATCGCCCGGAGGCCGAACGCCGAGAGCAGATAGCTCACCGCGTCGGCCACCACGGTCGTCACCGGACCGAACAGCCCGATCGCGGCCCCGCCCAGAGGCGGCCCGACCATGCTGGCCGTCCAGTTCGTCGCCTCGAACCGGCCGTTCGCGACGAGCAGGTCCCGCCGCGGCACCAGATCCTTCAGGAACGCCCCGGCCGCCGCGTTGAAGGTGATGTCGGCCGCCGCGACGGCCACCGACACCAGCAGCAGTTGTACGAAGCCCAGCCGGCCCAGGGCGAACGCCACGGGGATGCTCAGCAGCACCGCGCACCGGACCAGGTCCGTCGCGATCATCACCGGCCGCTTGCGGCGGACCTCCACCCACGGCCCGAGCGGCACCGACACGGCCGCGCCGACCGCCGGTCCCACCGCCGCCAGCAGCGACACCTGCGTCGGACCGGCGTCCAGCACCAGGACCGCGAGCAGCGCGAACGCGTCGAACGCGAGCCATGTGCCGGCCGTGCTGACCGCGTACGCGCCCCACAGCCACCCGAACCGCCGCCCCAGCGACCGTCTGCCCGCCATACCCGGCGCACACCCCCAGCTCCCGCGGACAACCCGGTGTTGACCGGCAGCCATCCAAGCGGGCGGCGGGGCGCCCGGGCAAACAACCGTCCGTCACCCGTGACACAACGGTCGGTTGTGCCACGGACGAGGGACGGTCCGCGCGTGGGCCGTCTCAGCGTTGGTAGAGACCCACCAGCGTGCCGTCCGCGATACGGCGCTTCTCGACCTCCTCGTGGACCTGGTCCGGGCGGGGCGCGTCGGGCAGGACGCACGGTTCGGACAGGGCGTAGAGCCGGAAGAAGTAGTGGTGGGCGTCGTCGCCGGGCGGGGGATGCGGGCCGCCCCAACCCTGCTGACCGTAGCCGTTCACGAGTTCCGTGCCGCCCGGCGGGCAGTGCCCGGCCTCGACGCCGTCGCTGTGCGGGTCGATGCCGACGACGACCCAGTGCGCGAAGGTGCCCGACGGGGCGTCGGGATCCTCGCAGAGCAGGACCAGCTCGGCCGCGTCGTCCGGTACGCCGCTCCAGGTCAGCGGCGGAGAGACGTTCGGTCCCTCGTACGCGTACCGGCGCGCGATGAAGGAGTGGTCGTTGAACGCGTTGCTGCGCAGTTCGATGCCGGTCATGTGCCCCGGGGTACCCCCGCGGGACCCGGGCATGCGGTTCGGGAGGGACCGCCTCGGGTACCCGTGAGCCGTCTTGACGAAGCCGGAAACAGGCAGCGAGCCGGAAGAGGTAGGGGACGGAGGATCACAAGGATGTCTCCCCTGGCAGAAGACTCCGCGGCGCACCCCCGGGAGGACCGCCGCGCCCCCGCCCGCACCGCACGGCTGCGCAACCGCATCCCCGAGCCCGACGAGGAGCCCGACCTCCTCGGCCAGTACCTCGCGCAGATCGCGGCGACACCGCTGCTCACGGCGCAGGACGAGGTCCGGCTGGCGCGGCGGATGGAGGGCGGCGTGCGGGCGCTGGAGGAACTGGAACGGGCCGATGCCGGTGAGCTCGACCTCGCGCCGGAGCGGCGGGGAGAGCTGGAGGAGACCGCACGGGACGGGCAGGCCGCCAAGGACCACATGGTCCGGGCCAACCTCCGGCTCGTCGTGTCGATGGCCAAACGGCACGCCCACCGGGGGCTGCCCCTGCTGGACGTCATCCAGGAGGGCAACCTGG
>NZ_MUKA01000378.1 GCF_002150735.1 Streptomyces africanus | reverse complement strand
CCACGGCCTCCGCGGCCCGCCCGAACACGGCGACCGGATGCCCCCGGCGGGGATCGCCGAGCAGCAGGTCACCGATCAGACCGGCGGCGGCGCCGTACGCGAAGACGCGACCGGCACCCATGGGCTCAGCCGGCCGCGGGGGCGGGCAGGGGTGGGGTTCTGAACCTCGATCGGCAGCCGCGCATGGCGATATGTCCTCACTCAGGGTGTCCACGCCCTGGTTCGACTAGACCGGCGGTGAGAGTTCCTGGCTCCCGGGGATCACTACCCCGGTGACAGTGGCGGGACCGCGCCGGACTTCCACCGGCTTCCTCTCCTGCCGCCGTACTGGCCCCGGCAGTCCACCACGGTCGGCATCAGCCGTCAACTTGCCGTTGACCTGCGAGGGGAGAGTGTGCAGAAGCCCACACCGCTGGCACGGAGCCCTGATCCCGTGGGACGGGTCGGGGTGAATACCCCTGTGCGGGCCACGTTCCGGCGACCCGCTTGCGTGTGTCCGGCGCAAACCCTCCAATACCTCGCACGGGTGGAAAGCTGCGAAAAGGACGGGATCAGTGCGCTGTGACGACGAGTTGGTGCCGGTGGACGTCACTGGCCGCCGCCCTGGCCCGCCGAGGTGACCGGCGCACGGTTCCCGGAAGGGCTCGGCCCCGCAGTGGTTCGGGTACGGTCCGCCGACGGCACTCCCGTCGGCTCCGGATTCCTGCTCGCCCCCGGCCGGCGTCTGCTGGACCGCTGCGGCCGACGGGGCCATGTCTTCTTCCTCAACCAGCTCGAGGAGATCGTTGCGGCCGAACCGGCCGCCGCCCGCGCCCTGCTGGCCCTGGTCGTCGCCATCGCCTCGGTCCCCGCCGAGGACAAGCGGCTGCGCGTCCTCGCGAGCCTGCGCTCCGCCTGCCTCGACGACCTCGCGGAACCCGCCACCGCCCACGTCCTCAGCGACTGCGTCCAGGTCGTCGCACCGCTGGGCCGCTCCGACCTGCTCCGCGCCATCGCCCCGCCACACGACAACCGGGCGGCACAGGACCAAAGTCCCGTACCGCCCGGCGGAAGCAAGCGTGGATCAGGCCACGATCAGATAGATCCCGTATCCCACAGCCGCCGCACACGCCGCGAAGCACGCGTACGCGCCCGTCACCGCGAGGCCCGCGGTCCCGCCCTCGGCGGCCGCCCGCTCGCGGCGGGACAGGCCGGTGATGCCGAGGGTGAACAGGCCCACCAGGGCCACGGTGACCACGAGGCTGACGCCGAAGACGGAGCCGAGGGCCGCCCAGTCGATTTTCATGGCAGAGGTTCTCCTTGTAACCGAGTGGGCGGGGTCAGACCGGGGTGGTCGTGGTGGAGGGCCGGCGTTCGACCGGGGCCGGCGCCGGGATCGTGGCGCTCGGGTCGTCCGTGGCCGTGCCACCCGCCGGCGGCGGCGTCACCGCGGCCATCGCCGTGGTCACCACACCGGCCGGCTCCGCCTCGTCGGCGTCGTTGACGTTGGTGTGGTCGACGACCTCACGCCGCGAGAGCTTCCAGATCGCCGCGCTGGAGGCGACGAGGAAGACGGCCACCACCGCGGTGCCCCAGCTGCCGAAGCCGGTGACGTACTCGGCGAGCGCGCCCACCAGGGCCGCCGCCGGCAGCGTCAGGCCCCACGCGACGAACATCCGCGTCGCCGTCGACCAGCGGACGACACCGCCCTTGCGGCCGAGTCCCGCGCCCATCACCGAGCCGGACACGGAGTGGGTGGTGGAGAGGGAGAAGCCGATGTGCGAGGAGGCCAGGATGACCGTGGCCGCGCTGGTCTGGGCGGCGAAGCCCTGCTGCGGCCGGAGGTCGGTCAGGCCCTTGCCCATGGTGCGGATGATGCGCCAGCCGCCGAGGTACGTGCCGAGCGCGATGGCGAGACCCGCCGAGAGGATGACCCAGGTGGGCGGGTCGGAGTCGGGGGCGACGGCGCCGCCGGCGACCAGGGCGAGGGTGATGACACCCATGGTCTTCTGGGCGTCGTTGGTGCCGTGGGCCAGCGAGACCAGGCCCGCGGAGGCGATCTGGCCGGCCCGGTAGCCCTTCTCGGAGGCCTTGCCGTCGGCCTTCTTGCCGAGGGAGTACGTCAGCCGGGTGGCGAGCAGTGCGGCGATGCCCGCGACCACCGGGGCGGCGATCGCCGGGATCAGCACCTTGGTGACCAGGACGTCACCGTGGACCGCGCCGACGCCCGCCGAGGCGATCGTGGCGCCGATCAGGCCGCCCATCAGGGCGTGCGAGGAACTGGACGGCAGGCCGACCAGCCAGGTCACCAGGTTCCAGAGGATCGCGCCGACCAGGGCGGCGAAGATGACCTCGGGACGGATGCCGGCCTCGTCGACGAGGCCTTTGGAGATCGTGTTGGCGACTTCCACGGACAGGAAGGCGCCGACCAGGTTGAGGACGGCCGACATGGCGACGGCGACCTTGGGCCGCATGGCGCCCGTGGAAATGGTCGTGGCCATCGCGTTCGCGGTGTCGTGGAAACCGTTCGTGAAATCGAACGCGAGTGCGGTTACCACCACAATCGCGAGGATCAGCGAGAAGCTTTCCATTTACCCAGGCAATCGTTCGAGGTCGTTGGCCAGTCGAACGTAGGTAACCCGAGTGAACGGAAGATGAACTGGGAGGGGCGCAGGGGTGTCTGCATTCGAGGGTTGCCGTTCCGTCCTGGGGGCGGGACCAGGTTCGTATACGCGACAAGGGTATCTGTCCCGGTATGCGAATTTCCGTAGGCGCGGCTTCCGGCCTGAAGTGGACCCGCCCGGCGGTGCGTTGAGGACCCGCCTGGCAGGATCGCCGCATGGCTGAGCAGCGAGGCGACGGACGAGGCGCGGGGGACGGCCGGGACGGCGGGCGGGATGCGGGGCAGTCGCGGCACAGGGTCGTGCGCCCCGAGGAGGCGCGCGCCTGGGAGGAACTCGTCACGACGGCCATCCGGACCGTCTCCGACGGGCTCGTCGTCGGCACCTCGGGGAACGTCTCGGTGCGCGTCGGGGACACGGTCCTGGTCACGCCGTCGGGCGTCCCCTACGACCGGCTGCAGCCGGACGACGTGACGGGCGTCGGCCTCGACGGCCGGCAGGTCCTCGGCACCCTCGTCCCGACCAGCGAGCTGCCCATGCACCTCGCGGTCTACCGCACGACCGGCGCCCGTGCCGTCGTCCACACCCACGCCGTGCACGCGACGGCCGTCTCCACGCTCGTGAGCGAGCTGCCACTGATCCACTACATGGCCGCCGCGCTCGGCGGGCCCGTCCGGGTCGCCCCGTATGCCACGTACGGCACCGACGAGTTGGCCGAGAACATGCTCCACGCCCTCGCCGACCGCTCCGGCTGCCTCCTCCAGAACCACGGCACCGTCACCCACGGCGCGTCCCTCGACCAGGCCTACGACCGCACGGCCCAGCTGGAATGGATGTGCCGCCTGTGGCTGACCGCCACATCGGTCCCGGGGCTGTCCCCGAGCCTGCTGTCGGGCGAGCAGCTGGCGCAGGTCCAGGAACGGCTGCGGGGGTACGGCCAGCGCCGCTGACCCTCCGTCCCGGCCGCCCGCCCCGGTCACCCCGCCGCTGCCCCCCACTGGTCCGTCGCCCGGTCCGCCGGGACACTGGTGACGTGCGCACTGCCAGAGCGACGGCCGCTGCCGTCACCGCCCTGTTCGGAGTCGGTGCGGCCGCCGTGGCCGCCGGACGGTTCGCCAGTGACGCCGCGCTGAAGGCGCCTCCCGGCAGGCCCCTGCCCACCGAACCCCGGCTCACCGTGCACGGCACCGCCGCGGGGCAGATCAGCCTCACCCGGGACCTGGCCGCCCTGCGGCCCGGCCGCTACGGCCTGTCCGGCGACGGCTCCCACGCGGTCGTCGGACCCGTCCTGGCCGACGCCTCGGACACCGCCGACACCGTCGTACGCCGCCTGGAGCGGGTCACGCACGGCACCCTGGAACCCGGCGACAAGGCCTGGCTCACCCCGAACCTGTACGTCGGCAACCCGAGCGCCGCCCTCGGCATCGAACACACCGACATCGACATCCCCGGCGAACTCGGCGCCCTGCCCGCGTGGTTCGTGCCCGGCGCCCGGGACACCTGGGTGATCGCCGTGCACGGCCTCGGAACCACCCGGGAACTCGCCATGAACGTCATGGGGTTCCTGCACAGCAACCACTTCCCGGTGCTCGCCCTCTCCTACCGCGGCGACCTCGGCGCGCCCCGCCCGCCCGGCGGCCTGAACCACCTCGGCGAGACCGAGTGGCGCGACCTCGACGCGGCGATCCGCCACGCCGTGCGCCACGGCGCCCGGCAGGTCGTCCTGCACGGCTGGTCCTCCGGCGCCACCATGGCCCTGCGCGCCGCCGCGCACTCGGAACTGCGCGACCGCGTCTCCGGGCTCGTCCTGGACTCCCCGGTGCTCAGCTGGGAGACCACCCTGCGCGCCCTCGCCGCGGCCCGCCGCACCCCGGGCCCGCTGCTGCCCCTGGCGGTCCGCGCCGCGCAGGGCCGCACCGGTCTGTACGGCGACCGAGCCCCGGACGCGTCCCCCGCCGCCGGGCTCCAGGTCCCGGCACTCGTCTTCCACGGACCGGACGACACGGTGGCCCCCTGGCAGCTCTCCCGCCGGCTCGCCGACGCCCGCCCCGACATGGTCGCCTTCCGCACCGTCGGCAACGCGCCCCACGGTGCGATGTGGAACGCCGACCCGCAGGCCTACGAGGAAGCCCTGCGACGCTTCCTGACACCTCTCATGTGACCCCCCGGCCTCCCGCACCCCCC
>NZ_MUKA01000377.1 GCF_002150735.1 Streptomyces africanus | reverse complement strand
GGGAGAGCAGGGGACCGCCGACCCCACCCCGTCCCTCGGCGGTCCCCTGCTCTCCCGTACGGCCGGTCCCCGTGACAACAGCGCCCTGGAGGGCCGAGAGGACGTCCTGACGTTCACCGGTCCACCGCTGGCCGAACCCGTGGACCTTCTCGGTCCGGTCTCCGCGCGACTGAGCGTCTCCACGGACACCGGGTACGCCGATGTCTTCACCCGCCTGTGCGACGTGGACGCGCAGGGCCGTTCCGTCAACGTCTGTGACGGGCTGGCCCGGCTGGAGACGGTGGGGCAGGCGCCCTCGGAGGTCACCGTCCGGATGAGCTCCACCGCCTACCGCTTCCCGGCCGGGCACCGGATCCGCTGGCAGATCAGTGCGGGGGCCCATCCGCGCTACGCCCGCAACCCGGGGACCGGCAAGTCCCCGGTGGACGCCGTCGACTTCACACCGATACGCGTCACGCTGCACACCGGCTCCGCGCTGCTGCTGCCCCACGGGTCCCGGACTGCGTGACCTCCGGGGACGCGCTACCGGTGACTCCGCTGCGCCAGCCACCCTGCCATCGCCCGCACCCCGATACCGATGGACCGCTCGTCCGGGGCGAAGTCGGGGAAGTGGGGATAGCCGGTCGTGATGGGGGCGCCGGGGGCGCGGACGCCGAGGAAGGTGTAGGTGCCGGGGACGCGGTCCAGATAGAGGGCGTAGTCCTCGCCGCTGAAGGGCGGGAACGCGGAGTGGAGCGTGACGACCGGGTCACGGCCCGGTGCGCGGCGCAGATGCCGGGCGAGCGCGCGGGCGTCGGGTTCCGGGCAGACCAGGGCCGGGAACGGCTCGGCGGGGAAGCTCACGGCGGCTCCCGCGTACGACGTGGCCAGCCGGCGGATCTCCCCGCGTATCTCCGTGTACCGCTCCTGCGGCCAACAGCGGTAGGACACGCTCACCTTGGTGTCCTGTGCCGAGGCCCGCAGCGCCACGAAGCGGGCGAACGGTCCGTCGGGCGTCTGGGCGTCGGTGACCATCCGCTCGATGTCCGCGGGCGTCTGCGGGGGTGTCACCGTGGCGAGCGCCCCGATCTCGGCGGCCAGGCGCCGCGCGGCCTCGGGTGCGTCCGGGCCCTGGAGCGTCACCTCCGCCTTGTCCTGGCCCGGCATCCCGTAGCCCCCGGTCACGGCGAACCGGCCGACGGGGAAGGGCCCGCAGTGCAGCGCGTGGATCTCCTCGACGCGGGTGCGCTCCAGCACGCCCGCCTCGATCATCGCGCGGGCTCCGGACAGGCTCTCCTCGGCGGGCTGGAAGAGGAACACCACCGTGCCGCTCAGGTGCTGCCGCAGTCTGGCCAGGACCTTGGCGACGCCCAGGGCCACCGTCGTGTGGATGTCGTGTCCGCAGAGGTGGGCCGCGGCCCGGCCGCCCCCGACGATGTCCTTCGGCGGCACGGCGTCCATGTCCGCCCGGTACGCGACCGTCCGGCCCGGGAGCGTGCCGTGCAGGACGCCGACCACACCGTGGCCGCCGACCCCGGTGGTGACGGTCAGCCCGGCCGCCCGCAGTTCCCGGGCGACCACGCCCGCGGTACGACGCTCCTCCCCCGGCAGCTCGGGGTGCCGGTGGAGGTCCCGCCGCAGCTCGATCAACCCGGTTTCCAGGCGCGTCACTTCGGCGTCCACCGCCCGGTTTCCCACCGGTCCCCTCCACCCGCCGGCGGCGGCCTTCCCTGCCGTACCCCACGCGGCTGCGGCACCGCCTGCCGCCGCCATGCCGGCCGCCAGCAGCGTGCGGCGGGCCAGAGCGTGCTCCGTGGGACGCTTCACGGTTCCCCCTTGTGATCGGTCTTTCCCGTTGGTACACGATCACTTCTCGCGCATGCCGTCGCCCATCCGGCGAGCCACCGCTCGTGGGTGGGGACACCCCCCGCCCTTGAGGGGCCCCGGCGTGCAACTCCCTGCCAGGCAGCTTCCTGGCGCGGCCGGATGCGGACAGCGGGGGTGGCGGGATGGTTCTCTCATATCAGCGGCCGGGAAGCGCGGGGAACGCGGAACGGTCCGGGGGAGCTGAAGCACTACTGGCTCCATGCATCGTCGCAAAGGTCCTGACTCACGCATGGAATGGAGACCAGCCATGATCCGTATCACCAAGCGTTGTTCCGCCGCCGTCGTCCTCGGTTCGGCCGTACTGGCCACCCTCGCCTGGGCGGTGCCGGCGCAGGCCGCCGAGCAGACCGAGGGGACGCGGGCGGCCGGTTCAGCCGTCTCGCAGGCGGACCGCTCCGTCGGCGACGTGCTGCCGCCGCTGCCGCACCTGCCCGGTTCGCCCGACGACTTCACCTGGACTCCGCTGCCCCTGGGCGGCGGCGACCTCACCGGGATCCCGGGGCCGCTGCACGGCAGTGACGACTTCACCTGGCACCAGGTGCCGGTCGACAACACCGAGGACTTCACATGGCAGCCCGGTCCGCAGGCAGAGCGGTGATCTCCGCGCATCCGGCGGACCGCGCGACGGCCGGCTGTCAGATCCACTGGCGGCGGGCCGCCTGGACTCCCGCCTCGAAGCGGCTGGAAGCGCCCAGGCGTTCCATGAGCTCCGCCATGATGCGGCGCTCCGTGCGGACTCCGATGCCGAGCGCCCGGGCCACCGCCTCGTCGGTGAGGCCGGTGGCGAGGAGCTGGAGGAGTTTGCGCTCCTGCGGGGTGAGCCCCTGCGGGTCGTCGTCGGGTGAGGAGTTCTGATGGAACGGGCTCGCGTGTTCCCAGTACGCCTCGAACAGGGCCCGCATGGCGAGCACCACCGGCCGGCTGTGGAACATCAGGGCCGCGGGGCCCGTCTGACCGGGCAGGTTGGCCACGATGGCCGCGGTCGTGTCGATGATGAGCAGCCGCATCGGCAGGGTCGGCGACGTGCGGATCTCGCTGTTGTGCTCCGCCATCCACTGGGCGTGGGCTCTCGTCACCCGGTCGTTCACGGCGCTGTCGAGGTAGATCGAACGGAAGCGGACGCCCCGGGCCAGTGCCCGCTCGTTCAGCGGCCGGGACGCCTCGATCGCCTCCTTGGTCAGGCCGCCCACGGGGTGGAAGACCAGGGACTCCTGCTGGCACGACTCGGCGAGCGCCTCCAGCCGGGTGCGGATCTCGTCCACGTTGTCGAGCTGTTCCGTGCCGTCCGAGCCGGACCCGGCCGACGCCGTGTACTCGGCGGCGAGCGCCGCGAGCGCGGCCCGGTTCTGCTCGATGCGCTGCTGCCGCCAGGCCAGTTCGTCCTGTTCCCGCTGGAGCAGGACCTTCAGGCCGAGCGACGGGTTGACCGCGCGCAGGGTGCCGGGTGAGTCCTGGGACGGTGCCAGCAACGACAGGTCGGACAGGCGCGTGAGCGCGTTGTGCACCTCGTCGCAGCTGATGTCGAGGAGCTCGGCGAGCTTGTCCGGATCATGTTGCTTGTGGAAAAGGATCGCGCGGTACACCGCGAGGGTCTGCTGATCGAGTGGCGAAACCTCGTCCACGTGGCGCCTCCCCCTTGAACCACCCGTCGCAAGGCATGCGAGAGACCCTCGCAGATCGTTCACATATCGGCCACGTTACCCGGTCAGGAGTTCCGGTGTCGCACACAGTCGCACATGTACTACCGCCTTTGCACGGCTGTGTCGCCCTTGTCGTCGACGGCACCACCGGCGTCGGGCGGCGGGTCGCCAGTCAGCTCTGCGCGCTGGGTGCCGCCGTCGCGGTGGTCGGGGCGGGGCACCCCGGTCGCGGTGACGACGCCGCCACGAACGCGGCGTTCCTGTGCAAGGAACTGGCCGGAATCGGACTGGTCGCACTGCCCTATCAAGCCGATGTGGAACGGCCGGAGAGCTTCGCCGCGCTGACCGGTCAGATCGCCGCCGACCTCGGGCCGGTCACCGTCGGCGTCGTGGTCGTCCCCGGCGAAAGCGGAGGCGAGGAACTGGCCTCGTTCTTCCGCGTCCTGTCGGGTGTCGTCGCGGCTTCCCTGCCGGCCGGCGCCGAGCACATCGAGGTCGACGTGGGGCGTGAAGGCGCCGGCCTCGAGAAGGCGGCCCAGGCGGTGGTGGAGCGGTTGGCCCGGCTGCACGAGCCCTGGCGCGGCCCCTCCGCCCGACCCTGACCTGACACACCATCAACTCTCCTGTTTTTCCCGAGTCTTTGCCTTAGTCCTGCCGTACGGGGGTCGAGCATGTCGATACGCATAGTCCTCGCAGGTGATCATCAACTCGTGCTGGAGGCCTTCGCCGAGACGCTCAACGGCGTCGACGGACTGGAGGTCGTCGGCCTGGCCACGTCGTACGACTCCGTCCAGCCTGCCGTGGAACGGCACCGGCCGACGGTGCTGTTGCTCGGCGAGTCCACGATGGGCGGCAAGGCGCTGCGCGTCGCCACCGACGTACGGAGCCGGCATCCCAAGTGCGGGGTGGCGCTGCTGGTGGGGGCGGCCACGTCGTCGGTCGTGGACCGGGCCGTGGCGGCCGGCGCCCTGGGCGTCGTACCGAAGAACGCCCGGCTGCCCCAGCTCGTCACGACGCTCATGGGTGTCGCGGGCGGCTGTCTGACCGTCGATCCGTCGCTGCTGCGGCCCGTCGCCGTAGGGGAGTTGTGCCTGAGCACCCGGGAGACGGACGTGCTGCGGCTGACGGCCGGCGGGGCGACCGTGAAGGAGATCGCGGGCGAGCTGTATCTGGCGGCGGGAACGGTACGGAATCTGACGTCAGCCGCGATCAAGAAGCTGGGCGGACGGAATCGGTTCGACGCGGCGCGGATCGCCGGGGAACACGGGTTGCTGTGAGGGGCGGTTCGGGAGGGGGAGGGAACGAGCGCGTGCCGGTGCCGGCGGGTGAAGGGGCCGGGGCGCGTTCGACGGTGAGCCGGTGCTCGCCGGGGGCGGCCGGCTCGGAGAGCGGGAGCGGGAGCGGGTGCGGGACCGGGAGCGGGACCGGGACCGGGAACGGGAACGG
>NZ_MUKA01000376.1 GCF_002150735.1 Streptomyces africanus | reverse complement strand
CGGGGCCGCGGCCCCGAACCAGACACTGTCGCAGTCGAACCGGCGGGCCAGCTCCACCGCCCGGGCGGTGACCCGCCGGGTCGGCAGCAGCATCTGCGTGCGGTCCCGCACCACCGGGAACGGCAGCCGGGCGTCGTAGGCCCGGTCGCCCGGTGTGCCGGAGGTGTAGACGGCGACCCGGTCGGGCGGGAAGCGGACCGTCATGGCGTGGACGAAGGTCTCGATGCCGCCCTGCCGGGGCGGGAAGTCGTTGGTGACGACGAGCGTGCGCGGCATGGCCGGTCAGTCCTCCAGCGGCTTCACGGTGAACGGGTGTGCGGTGGGCCCTGGTGACCCGCCCCACGGGACACCACCGGCCGGCCCGAGCCGGAACCAGCCGAGCAGCACCAGCGGATAGACGACGTATCCGAAGCGGGTGGCGGGGATCAGGCACATGGCGATCCCGAGGCCCAGCGCGAGCCGGTCGGCGGCGGCGACGGTGCTGCGCGGCGGGCGCGTCACGAGGGACCCGGCCACCGCGACCGCGCTGAGTACCAGCGCCGCCACGGCGAGGGCGAAGCCCCCCGGCACGTGCGTCGCCAGCAGATACCCGGGCAGCGGGCTGGCCGCCGGGGAGCCGGTGCCTCCCACGCCGAGCGGGAAGAGCAGCGCGTGCTCGGCGAACGCCCGCGGGTCGGCCAGCGCGACCGGCAGCACGGCGAACACGGCGAGAGCGACGGCCGTGACACCGGCCCGTACGGCGGCCCGCCGCCCGGCGGTCACCGCGAGCAGGGCGAGCCCGACGGGCAGCACCGGCCAGGCCGTCCACTTCAGCGACGCGGCGGCACCGAGCGCGAGCCCGGCGGCGACGGGGCCGCCCCGCCCCGCGAGGGCGAGCGCGAGACACATCAGCGCGATGACGGGCAGGTCGACACCGCCGACGGCGAGCGGGAGAGCGACTGCGGGGGCGGCGGCGAGCCAGAGGAGTGCCTGGGCCGGAGAGCGGTGCGGGCCGGTGCCACGCGGGGACGGCTCTGCGCTTCTGCACACCACGGCGGCCAGCCCCATGGCCCCGAGCGACACCAGCGCGAACCACAGCCGGGCGTCCGCGAGCGGGACGTCGCCGAGGACGGCCCGGGGCAGCCCGAAGAGCGCCATGCCGGGCAGGTACGGGTTGTAGTCCCGCAGCCCGGCCGGATCCGGGACGTACGGCGTGCCGGAGTCCAGCAGCTGCCCGCCGGACCGCTCGACGACCGTGACCTCCAACTGCCGTGCCCCGTCCGCGACCAGGAACACCAGCGGCACCAGCACGGACCCGGCGACGGCCACCGCCGCGCTCGCCGGGCCCCAGGGCCGCGCGGAGAGACGGGCGACGAGCGCGGCGAGTCCGTATCCGGCGGTGCCGCAGGCGCCCCACACCTGGTGCGGGGCGAGCGTCGTACGCAGACACAGCAGCAGGGCGAAGAGGGCACAGGCGGCCCAGCACAGGGGCTCCCAGCGTCGACCGGCGCTCCGCCCCGACGGCGGAAGGGATATGGGGACGCGGACGGGGCCCGGGCCGGGGCCGGGGAGGCCTGCCGGGGCGGCGGTACGCACGGCTGCTGCCGAGCCGAACAGCGGTCCTCGCGAACTCCCCCGCATCGCACTCCCCTTGTCCCTCGCCGGCCGGCCTTCCTTCCTCCGTTCGGCAAGTCTTCGCAAGGCGCGGCCGGGAAGCGTCACACCGGGCACCGGTCCTGGGGGTCAACCCGTGGTACTCGTCCGCCACCCGGATCAACCCGTACGGTGACGCGGGCCGGACCGCCCCGGCCGACAATGTGGGGATGCGTCAGTCGTCCCTGCGCCCCCTCGCATGGCCGCGCTCCCCCCGCTACCCGTACGTCAGCGGCATCCTGCTGGTCCTCCTGGCCGCGGCCGAGGTCCTGCACTCCCGCGTCACCTCGACGACGGTCCTGGCCACCCTGCCCTTCGTGGTGCTCCCCCTGCTGTGGCGGCGGCGCGAGCCCCGCACCGGGCTGCTGGTGGTACCGGCGGCGCTGCTGAACTTCCTCTTCCGGCCCGAGCTGCTGATGACGGTGGCGGTGGCGGGGGTCATGGGCCTCTACGCGCTCGCCCGCCACCGGGTCCTGCACCCCGCGCTGCTCGGCGCGGCCGCGATCGCCGGGTCTCTGCTGGTCAACGTGGGCCATGTGGCGGTGGGCGTGTACGACCTCGGAGGCCGGGCGCCCGCCGTCGGTGCCGACGGCTCGCTGTCGTACTTCACGGAGTCGTTCGTCCTGGCCGTGGGCGTGCTGGCGACGGTCGGTGTCGCGGACGGCACCCGCAGCCGGGAGGAGTCCCGGCGGGCGCGGGAGGCGGCCCAGCGGGAACTGATCGCCATGGAGCGCAGGCATGCGGCGGCCCAGGAACGGGCTGCCATAGCGAGGGAGTTGCACGACATCGTGGCGCACTCGGTGTCCGTGATCGCCGTCCAGGCGGAGAGCGCCACCTACACCACACCCGACCTGTCCCCGCCCGCCCGCGACGGCTTCCAGCAGATCGCCTCGTCGGCCCGCTCGGCCCTGACCGAACTGCGCCGGCTGCTGAGCGTGCTGCGCGCGGACGAGGTCGGCGCGGAGGGAGCGGCACCGGTCGTGCCGCAACCGACGCTCGACTCCCTGAGGGCGCTGCTGGAGGCCCACCGGTCGGGCGGCGGGGAGGTCACCCTGCACACGGCAGGCACCCGCCCGGCGGTGCTCCCGCCCTCCCTCGAACTCACGGTCTACCGCATCGTCCAGGAGGCCCTGACCAACGCCCGCCGGCACGCCCGGGGCGCCGCGGTCGACATCCGCCTCACGTACGAGGAGGACGAGGTCCGGCTCCGCATCACCGACGACGGTCCCGGCCCCGGCCCCCGGGGCTCCCGACCCGACCTCGGCGGACACGGGTTGAGCGGCATGCGGGAGCGTGCGAACCTGCTCGGCGGGCGCCTGGCCTGCGGGCCCGCCGGTCCCGGGGGCGGTTTCCTGATCGAGGCCGGACTGCCGGTGCGGGCAGGCTCGAGGAGCTTCGCGGAGGGGGTGTACGAGTGACGGCGGGGAAACCGATACGGGCGATCGTGGCCGACGACCAGGCGGTGGTCCGCACGGGGTTCGTGAACCTGCTGTCCACCCAGGACGACATCGACGTCGTGGGCGAGGCGGAGGACGGCGAACGGGCCGTCGCCCTCGCCCTGGCTCACCGGCCGGACGTGGCCCTGCTGGACATCAGGATGCCTGGGCTGGACGGCATCCAGGCCGCGCGCACGATCCTGAGGGAGACCGACGGCGCCACCAAGGCGCTGATGCTCACCACGTTCGACCTCGACCAGTACGTCT
>NZ_MUKA01000375.1 GCF_002150735.1 Streptomyces africanus | reverse complement strand
CCGTTCCCCCCGCAAAGGCCCCGATGACGCTCTCCTCCCAGCCGCTCCCCGTACGTAAGACGCCGTCCGCACGTCCGCAACCCGCCGTTGGCGGGGCCTGGGAAGCCTCTGCGGATGTGACAGCGGTACAACTCCCCGAACTCCGCCCGGGACGACTCCCCCGTCGCGTCCCGGTCCGCCGCCTGCGTCAGATCCTGTGTCTGCTCCCGCTCCTGCTGGTCACCGTGGTCGCGGTGCGCCACCGGTCGGTGCTCGCCGAGGGCTTCGCGCATCTGGGCAGCGCCGAGTGGCCGTGGCTGCTGGCCGCGATCGGCGCGACCTGTCTGACCTGGGTCGCCGCCGCCTGCACCCGGCAGGGCGCGGTCGTCGAGCGGCTGCCCCGACGGCGGCTGGTGGCCACGCAGTTCGCGGCGGGCGCGGCCAACCACCTGCTGCCGACCGGCCTGGGCGCGAGCGCGGTCAACCTGCGGTTCATGACGGTCTGCGGGCTGCCGCTCGCCCGTTCCTCGGCGGCTCTCGCGCTGTATCTGCTGGCGGAGAGCGTCGGCCGGGTGGCCCTGCTGGGCGCCCTGCTCGTCGCGTTCCCCGACGCGTTGCGGCTCGGCACGCTGGTTCCCGAGACGGCGTTCGGTCCGCTGCTGGCCGGTGCCGGTGTGGTGCTCGTCATCGCGGTGGCCGTGCTGACCCTGGTCCGCCGGGTCCGTTCGGCCGTGCTGTCCTTCCTGCGGACGGCGCTCGGCGAGGCCCGCTCGGTGCACACCCGCCCGGCCCGGGCCCTGGCCCTGTGGGGCGGTGCCTTCGCCTTCCCCGCGTTGCAGGCGGCCGTACTGGTGCTGGTGGGCCGGGCGATGGGCCTGGACGTGCCGCCCGTGCACATGGCGGTGGCCTACCTGGCGGCGACGGTCGCCGTCGCCCTGGTCCCCACCCCGGGCGGGATCGGCTCGGTGGAGGCGGCGCTGGTCATGGCGCTGGTGGCGGCGGGCGGCCCGGCCGCGGTGGCCACGGCCGTGGTCCTGGCCTTCCGCGTCATCACGGTCTGGCTGCCGCTGCTGCCGGGCGCCCTGACGCTGGCGGCGCTGGTACGGCTGAAGGTCATCTGACCGCCCGGGCTCGGCCCGTTCACCGGTACGAAACCCCGTGCGGAATGCGGCAGGATGAACGGTCGTGCCGACCGCAGGTCAGGGTGGCCGGGCACGGTGGAACATCCCGCAGGACGAACAGGTGACGACGTGACGAAACTTCACATCCGGCGGCCGGCAACGGCTCTCGCCGCAGTTCTTCTTCCCGGAGGTGACAGGTGAACCGGGCGCTCACCGCGGACGATCTGGTCTTTGCCGGCATCGCCCTGGCGTCGGGCCTGCTGGCGGCCTTCGCGCTGCGCATGCTGCTGCGCTGGCTGGGCGGGCACGCGGACCGCACCCGCTGGAGCGGGGACGACGTCATCGTGCACGCGCTGCGGGCCGTGCTGCCGTGGGCCGCGGTGGTGGGCGGCGCGGCGGGCGCGGCGGCGGTGCTGCCGCTGACCCGGACGGTGCAGCAGCACACCAACCAGGTGCTGACGGTGCTGCTCATCTTCGTGGCGACGGTGTCGGCGGCGCGGGTGGTGACCGGTCTGGTGCGCACGGTCACCCAGTCCCGTTCCGGGGTCGCCGGCTCGGCCACGATCTTCGTCAACATCACCCGGATCCTGGTCCTGGCGATCGGCTTCCTGGTGGTGCTCCAGACGCTGGGGATCTCCATAGCCCCCATGCTCACCGCCCTGGGCGTGGGCGGTCTGGCGGTGGCGCTGGCGCTCCAGGACACCCTCGCCAACCTCTTCGCGGGCATCCACATCCTCGCGTCCAAGACCGTCCAGCCCGGCGACTACATCCGCCTCAGCAGCGCAGAGGAGGGCTACGTCGAGGACATCAACTGGCGGCAGACGACCATCCGCAACCTGTCCAACAACCTCGTCGTGATCCCCAACGGCCAGCTCGCCAAGGCGAACATGACCAACTTCATGCGGCCGGAGGAGCAGCTGACCATCCTGGTCCAGGTCGGGGTGGCCTACGACAGTGACCTGGAACACGTGGAGCGGGTGACCAACGAGGTCATCGCCGAGACGATGACCGAGGTCGAGGGCGCCGTGCCGGACCACGAGCCGATCATCCGGTTCCACACCTTCGGCGATTCCCGCATCGGCTTCACGGTGATCCTGGGCGTCGGAGAGTTCAGCGACCAGTACCGGATCAAGCACGAGTTCATCAAGCGGCTGCACAAGCGGTACCGCGCGGAGGGCATCCGCATCCCCGCCCCGGCCCGCACGGTGGCGCTCCAGCAGGGCGGGGTCGTCATCCCGCAGCAGCGCACGGGCGAGATCGAGCCGAACGAGATCTCCTCGGCCCGGTTCGACTGACGATCCTCTCGCCGATCGGCCGCCCGGCGCCGGTCACCTGTCGCTCCGCACCGGACGAGCCGAAAGAGGCCGGTTCCGTCGAGAGGGGCGGCCCTTCGGTCGCAACCGCCGCCGCGCCGACCAGGGCAGTCGCGGGGCCGCCACCCGCCGCGCTGTCTCCCCGGCCCGGGGCCGGGGAGATCGGTGGCGGGAAACTGGACGTGGACCCCTGTCGAGACGAGGTCCGTCAGGAGATATCTTGATGTCGAGCAATGTTGCAGACGTGGAGCGGAGCACCCGGTGACTGACTCGACCATCATCTATACGCACACTGACGAGGCCCCGGCCCTGGCGACGTATTCCTTCCTGCCGGTGGTCCAGGCGTACGCCTCGCAGGCGGGTGTCGCCGTCGAAACCCGCGACATCTCGCTGGCCGGGCGCATCATCGCGCTGTTCCCGGAGTACCTCACGGAGGACCAGCGCATCCCGGACGCGCTCGCGGAGCTCGGCCAGCTGGCCAAGACGCCCGCCGCCAACATCATCAAGCTGCCGAACATCTCGGCGTCGATCCCGCAGCTCAAGGCCGCCATCGCCGAGCTCCAGGGCCAGGGCTACGCGCTGCCGGACTACCCGGACGACCCGAAGACCGACGAGGAGCGCGAGATCCAGGCCCGCTACGACAAGGTCAAGGGCTCCGCCGTGAACCCGGTCCTGCGTGAGGGCAACTCGGACCGCCGGGCCCCCGCCTCGGTCAAGAACTACGCCAAGTCCCACCCGCACCGCATGGGTGCCTGGTCCGCCGAGTCGAAGACGAGCGTGGCGACCATGGGCCAGAACGACTTCCGCTCCACCGAGAAGTCCGTGGTGATCGCCGAGGACGGCGCCCTGCGCATCGAGCTCGTCGGCGACGACGGCACCACCACCGTGCTGCGCGAGTCCGTACCCGTCCAGAAGGGCGAGGTCGTCGACGCCTCCGTGATGCGGGTCGCCGCGCTGCGCGAGTTCCTGACGGCGCAGGTCGCCGAGGCCAAGGCCCAGGGCGTGCTGTTCTCGGTGCACCTGAAGGCGACGATGATGAAGGTCTCCGACCCGATCGTCTTCGGCCACGTGGTGCGCGCCTTCTTCCCGAAGACGTTCGCGAAGTACGGCGACAAGCTCGCCGCGGCCGGCCTGACCCCGAACGACGGTCTGGGCGGCATCTACAAGGGCCTGGACGCCCTGCCGGAGGGCGCCGAGATCAAGGCCTCCTTCGACGCCGAGCTCACCGAGGGCCCGGAGCTGGCGATGGTCGACTCCGACAAGGGCATCACCAACCTGCACGTGCCCTCCGACGTCATCATCGACGCCTCCATGCCGGCCATGATCCGCACCTCCGGCCACATGTGGGGCGCGGACGGGCAGGAGCACGACGCCCTGGCGGTCATCCCGGACTCCTCCTACGCGGGCGTCTACCAGGCCGTGATCGAGGACTGCAAGGCCAACGGCGCCTTCGACCCGTCCACCATGGGCACGGTGCCGAACGTCGGCCTCATGGCCCAGAAGGCCGAGGAGTACGGCAGCCACGACAAGACCTTCGAGATCGCCACCACGGGCACGGTCCGCCTGGTCGACCAGAACGGCACCGCGCTCATCGAGCAGGCCGTCTCGGCCGGTGACATCTTCCGCGCCTGCCAGACCAAGGACGCGCCGATCCGGGACTGGGTGAAGCTGGCCGTCACCCGCGCCCGCGCCACCGGCGACCCGGCGGTGTTCTGGCTGGACGAGACCCGCGCGCACGACGCCAACCTGATCGCCAAGGTCAAGGCGTACCTGCCGGAGCACGACACCGAGGGCCTGGACATCCGGATCCTGAACCCGGTCGAGGCCACGAAGCTGTCGGTGGAGCGCATCCGCCGCGGCGAGAACACCATCTCGGTGACCGGCAACGTGCTGCGCGACTACCTGACCGACCTGTTCCCGATCCTGGAGCTGGGCACCAGCGCCAAGATGCTGTCGGTCGTCCCGCTGATGGCGGGCGGCGGCCTGTTCGAGACGGGTGCGGGCGGCTCGGCGCCGAAGCACGTGCAGCAGCTGGTCAAGGAGAACTACCTGCGCTGGGACTCCCTGGGTGAGTTCTTCGCCCTGGTGCCGTCCCTCGAGCAGTTCGCGAAGGTGACGGGCAACGCCCGCGCCCAGGTCCTCGCCGACACCCTCGACCGCGCCACGGCGACCTTCCTCAACGAGGACAAGTCGCCGACCCGGCGCGTCGGCGGCATCGACAACCGCGGCAGCCACTTCTACCTGTCCCTGTACTGGGCGCAGGAGCTGGCCCGGCAGACCGACGACGCGGACCTGGCGAAGGCCTTCGCGCCGATCGCCGAGACGCTCGCCGCCAACGAGCAGAAGATCGTCGACGAGCTGGCCGCCGTCCAGGGCAAGCCGGCCGACATCGGCGGCTACTACCAGCCCGACCCGGCGAAGGCCGCCGAGGTCATGCGCCCGTCCGCGACGTGGAACGAGGCGCTGGCGTCCCTGAGCTGACGCCCCGGGCCGCATCGGTCCCTCCGCTCCGCCCCGGCCGGCGCACCGCCCGGCCGGGGCGGAGTTATGTTCGAAGAGGCCGGGCTTCGGAGCGAAGCCCCCGACCACGTCCCCGTGGAGCCGCCGCGTGACCGACGACCCCCCGTCCTTCGACATCCTGCCCGGCGCCGGGCACTCCCCCGTGATCCTGCATGTCCCGCACTCGGCGCGGGAGATACCGCCGTCCGTCCGGGCGGACATCGTGCTGGGCGACGACGAGCTCGCGCGGGAACTCGACCACATCACCGACGCGCACACGGCTCGGATCGCCGAGGCGGCGGCCCGGGCGGCCGGTGTCGCCCCCTGGCGGTTCGTCAACCGGCTGTCGCGACTGGTCGTCGACCCCGAGCGCTTCCCCGACGAACGGGAGGAGATGCGGGCCGTCGGCATGGGGGCGGTCTACACCCGGACCACGCACGGCGCCGTGCTGCGGTCCGGGGACGTCGAGGCCGGGCCGCTCGTCGCGCGGTACTTCCTGCCGTACGCGCGGGCGATGACCCAGGCGGTGGCGGACCGGCTGGCGGCCACCGGGCGGGCCGTGATCATCGACGTGCACTCGTACCCGCGGACCCGGCTGCCGTACGAGCTGCACGGGCAGGGACCCCGGCCGCCGGTGTGTCTCGGCACCGACTCCTTCCACACCTCTCCCGGGCTGCTGGACGCCGCGCGGCAGGCCTTCGGGGACATCGGGGAGACGGAACTCGACAGCCCCTTCAGGGGGGCCTACGTGCCGCTGGAGTTCTACGGGACCGACCCGCGGGTCGAGGCGCTCATGGTGGAGATCCGCCGGGACACGTACATGACCGAGCCGGGCGGTCCCGCCGGCCCCGGTCTGGAGCGGCTCGCCGCCGCGCTGGCCCGCCTGGCCGACGCCGCGTCCGGCTGACCGGCACCTGCTGGAGCACCCCTACGCCCGCAGCCACTGGGTCACGACCACATCCCCGCCGGTCCGCAGCCGCAGGGCGAACGGGCCCGACGGCGGTGTGTCGGCGGTGAAGCGGCCCAGGTCGTCGGCCGTGAGCGGGGAGCCGGGGCGCGGTCCGCCCAGGACCTCGATCCTGGCCGGCTGCGGCGGCAGCACCTGGCCCATCAGGCCGTGCGGGGTGACCTCGACGTCGACGGTCACCTCGCCCGCCTGGAAGGTCAGCATCCGGGGCGCGTCGCCGGCTCCCCGGACCGGGAGGGCGTCGACCAGCGAGTCGAAGGTCAGTTCCGCGACGCGGGCGTCCAGGTCGTGCAGCGCGTAGGCGTCGACGGCGATCTGCTGGAGCTCCGCCGGCACGGGGTCCAGGACGGCGGCGGCCCGCCGGAGCTCCTCCTCCAGCAGCCCCGCGTCCCACTCCTCGTCCCCCCAGTCCTCTTCGCCCCATTCGCCGAACAGCTCGTCGTCGTCCATGTCGCTCACATCGCCCCCCGCGCTTCGAGCCGGGCCCGCAGGCGCCGCAGACAGCGCTGGCGCAGCGGGCCGATGCTGCCCACCGCGATCCCGAGCGCGGCGGACACGTCCTGGTAGCTGGGCGGCGGCGTGGCCATCAGCACCCGCAGCAACTGCCGGCACCGCTCGCCCAGTTCCTCGAACTCCTGCCACAGCCGCCGTACGCGTTCGCTCTGTGCGGCGGCCTCCTCGGAGTCGAGCAGCGACTGTTCCGGCGTGCCGTCCTCGCTGACCCGGTCCAGGAGCTGCGGATCGTCCGTCAGGGTCAGCCGCTGCGAGCTCCGGATGACCTTCAGGCACTCGTGGCGCGCGGTGCTCGCCAGCCAGGCGCCCGCCTTGCCGGGTTCCCGGATCCGCCCGAGGTGCTGGGCGAAGCGGAACCAGGCGGTCTGGTACACCTCGTGGGCGTCCGCGTCGGACAGCCGGTGGGCCCGCACCACGGACCACACCAGGGGGCTCAGCCCTTCCACGAGCGCCTTCCAGGCCGCCGCGTCGCCGTCGGCGGCGGCCT
>NZ_MUKA01000374.1 GCF_002150735.1 Streptomyces africanus | reverse complement strand
GACGAGGCGGGCGATCGCCCGGACGTCACGGTCCGGCTCGCCGCCCTGGCGCTGTCCGCGGTGGCCGACGCGGCCGCCGAGCTGCGGTCGGCCGGTGACGAGACCGGGGCCCGACGCTGGACGGACAGCGCGGCCGAACTGGTGGAACTGGCGCGGCCCACCGCGGTCCGCGGCCAGAACGGCACCCCGCAGGGGCCCGAGGGGCAGGCGTGGCTGGCCCGTGCGGAGGCGGAGTGGCTCCGGGCCGTCTCGGGGCCGGACGCCTCCGCCTGGTCGGCTGTGGTGACGGCGTTCGGCTACGGCGACGTCTACGAGCGGGCGCGCTGCCGGCTGCGGTACGCCGAGGCCCTGCTGGCGGCGGGGCGTCGTGAGGAGGCGGCGGCCGAGGCCCGCGAGGTCCGGAAGACCGCCGATCGCCTCGGCGCCACGCCGCTGCGGGAGCGGGTGGACGCCCTCGTCCGGCGCGGCCGCCTGGCGGACACGCCGGACGCCGACGAGCGCGCCGGTGTGCTCACCGCACGCGAGCAGGAGGTGCTGCGGCTGCTCGCGCTCGGCCGCAGCAACCGGCAGATCGGCGAGGAGCTGTTCATCAGCGGCAAGACGGCGAGCGTCCACGTCTCCAACATCCTGGCCAAGCTGGGCGCGTCGAGCCGCGGAGAGGCGGTGGCGATCGCCTACCGGGAGGGTCTGATCGCTCCGGAGCCGTCGGCGTCCGGCTGACCGGCCGGGCTTCGGTACGGGCCGTTGCGTATCCCTGACCCGGGCTACCGGTTCCCGCAGTCGAGGCTCTCCAGGTCGACGGCGTCGGCCATCGCCCGCATCCCCTTGTCGTTGGGGTGCAGATGGTCGCCGCCGTCGAAGGCGGGGAGGATCCGCTCGGGGTCGTGGGGGCTGCGCAGGACGCGGTCGAAGTCGGTGACCGCGTCGAACTCGCCGCCGGTGCGGAGGAAGGTGTTGACCTTCCGGCGCACCGCTTCCCCGGCGGGGTCCCATTCCGGCCAGCCCTTGTAGGGAGCGATGGTGGCGGCGACGACGCACTTCCCGGCCGCGTGCACCCGGTCGGCCAGCCTGCGGTATCCGGCGATGAGCTGGTCGGCCGTGGCGCCGGGCTCGGCCTTGATGTCGTTGACGCCCTGGAAGAGGAACACCGTGCGCAGGCCCGGCAGTGGGAGCACGTCCCGCGACAGGCGGTCGAGGGCGCTCTGCCCGGGGCCGGCGGTGAGGACCTTGTTGCCGGCGATGCCCGCGTTGGCCACTCCCTCGACGCTCGACGTGGGGGACGCGCGCAGCCGGCGCGCGAGGTAGTCCGGCCAGCGGCGGTTGAGGGCGGTCGTGGAGTGCCAGCCGTCGGTGATCGAGTCGCCGAGGGCGGCCACGGCGCCCGCCGCGGGCCGGGGCCGCACGGTGACGGCGTCGAGGTAGAACCAGGAGCGGGTCCGCTGCGCCCAGTGGGCGCCGCTCTCCTCCGCGGTGTGGTCGCCGTCGGTGGTGTACGACGTCTGCATCGCCAGCCAGTGCCCGGTGAGCAATCCGCCCGCCCGGGGCACGTAGAGGCTGACGGCGAGATCGCTCGCGGCGGGGACGCGGACGGGCAGCGGGTCGCTGTAGACGATGCCGCCGGCGGGGACCGTGACGGAGCGGGCGCCGCCGAAGGTCAGGCGTCGGTTGCTGCCAGGGACGAGTGCGGCTCCGTGGCGCTGGAGACCGGCGTGGACGGTGCCGAACGTCACCGGCTGGTTCCCGAAGGCGTTGGACAGCCGTACCCGCAGGCCGGTGCCGCCGACGCTGGTGTGCACGACCAGCCGGTAGCCGCGGCCGTCGACCGCCGCGCCGACGCGGCCGGCGGAGGACGCCCAGGTGACCACGTCGCTTCCGGTCCCCGTCGGGGCGCCGGCCGGCGGGGAGGGCTCCTCCCCCTGCGGTGTCCCGCCGGAACCGCAGCCCAGTGCCAGGCACAGACAGAGAGCGGCCGGGGCGGTGCGGCCGCGGGGGCGTGCGGTGCGGGGCATCGTGGGGCGCTCCTTCGTCCGGTGTGCACGGTCAGGCGGCGGGTTCCCATGGCGACGCGGAGCCACCGGGAGCGAGCCGGGCACTCCGTGCCGTCCCGGCGTACCACACGGTAGTGGTGTGGCCTGCACCTCTGTGCGGGGGTGCCGGGCCGTGTCGGTCCGGAAGATGCCTGCCGGGCTTCGAGGGGGCCGCGGGCGGACGCCGGCTGCGCGACCGTGGGCCGGGGCTGACGTGGGAACCCTCGCGCCGCCACGGCCGTTGTCGGGGCATCGGCGTCCCCGCGGGGAGGCCGATGCGACGACAGCAGGGGGGCGTGATGAACGAGTTGGTCCCCGGTGGCAATCTGCCGCTTCCGGGTGGGGCGGTGACGGTCCGGGTGCCCGGCCCGTTCGACGTGTCCGCGCTCGTCACGGACGACGGCGGAAAGGTGCGGGGCGACGGCGACTTCGTCTTCTACAACCAGCCGGCCGCGCCGGGAGCGGCGCTGCGGGGCGACGCGCTCACGGTGGACCCGGCGAGGCTGCGGACGGGCGCCGCCCGGGTCACCGTCGCCGTGAGCCCCGCCGAGCCCGGAACGGCCCTCGGCCGCCTGCCCTCCCCCACGCTGCACGTCACCGACGCGGCGGGCCGCCCGCTCGCCCGGTTCACCCCGCCGCGCCCCCGGCAGGAGACGGTCCTGCTGCTCGCGGAGCTCTACCGGCGCGGCGACCACTGGAAGCTGCGCGCCCTGGGCCAGGGGTACGCCGACGGACTGGCGGGACTCGCCCGGGACTTCGGCGTCGACGTCGTGGACGACACACCCGCGCCCGTGCCGGGCTCGACGCCGGCCGGAGGGCCGGGCGCGCGGCCAGGACCGCTCGGCGGCGGGGCTCACCGACCAGCCCACGCAACGACTTCTGCGCCGCCGGCTGTTCCGGCCG
>NZ_MUKA01000046.1 GCF_002150735.1 Streptomyces africanus | reverse complement strand
CGTGCCGCCCGGGCGGGTCGTCGACCTGCCGGTGCCCCGGTGGCGGCACGTCCGGCACTGGTGGACGGACGGCCGGGCCCGCACCGAGCCGGTGCCGGAACGGGCGGAAGCTCCCGCCGAGGTGGCGGAGCCCAAGTCGGTCCTGGCCCGGCTGACCCACCACATCGCCGCCGTCACCGGCCATCCGCCGGTCCGCGTCACCCCGGGCACCGCCCTGGCGGACCTCGGCCTGGACTCGCTGATGGCCGTCCGCATCCGCACCGCCGTGGAGCGCGAGTTCGGTGTCGAACTGGCCCTGCGCGACCTGTTCGCCGCCGCCACGGTCGAGGAGGCCGCCGCCCGGATCCGCAACGCCCTCCCCCGCGAGGACACGCCGCTGCGCCCGCTGCGCGCCACCGGTTCCCGGCCCCCGCTGTTCCTCGTCCACGCGGCCGGCGGCCCGGTGACCGTCTACCGGACGCTCGCCGAGCGGCTCGGCGAGGACCGGCCGGTGTACGGGCTGGAGCGGATCGAGGAGGCCCGGACCGTGCCGGAGAAGGCCCGGCGCTACGCCGAGGCGATCGCCGCCGCCCACCCCGACGGGCCCTGTCTGCTGGGTGGTTGGTCCTTCGGCGGGTTCGTCGCCCAGGAGACCGCGCGGCAGCTGAAAGCCGCCGGACGGGACATACCGCTGGTCGTGCTCCTCGACTCCGTACGCCCCCTCCCCCGGCCCGGCGTGACGCGCGCCGACCGGATCCGGACGCATTTCGAGGGCTTCGCCGGCCATGTCGCCGACGCCTACGGGGTGCGGCTGGAGCTGCCGTACGACGAGCTCGTGGCCATGGACGACGACCGGGACCGCATCGACACCGTGCTGCGGGCGCTGCGCGAGGCCGCCGACGTGCCGCCCGCGGCGCTGGAGCACCAGCGCGCCTCCTACCTGGACCTGGGCATCGGGGAGGCGCACCGGCCCGGCGGGTACGACGGGCCGGTCCTCCTCTACCGCGCCACCGAGCCCGCGCCCCACACCGTGCGCGACCCGGCCTACGAGCGGGACGACGAGGCGCTGGGCTGGGACGAGGTGTGCCCGCGCCTGGAGGTCGTGCCGGTGCCCGGTCACCATCTGTCGCTGCTCGATCCGCCGCACGTCGACGAGATCGCCGCCCACCTGAGCCGGGTGCTCGCCGAACGGGCCCCCTGAATCACCGACCGAGGAGCCGCCATGCCCGACCTGCCGCCGAAGCCCGCTGCCGGAGTGTCCCGGCGCACTGTCGCCAGAGCGACGGCCGCCGCCGGCCTCGCCGCCTTGTTCGGGGCCGCGGGCGGCACGGCCCGTGCCGCGGCCGCCACCCGGCTCGGGCCGCGCACGCTGGACGTGTCCGTGCCCTCCGCCGCGCTCGGCCGCAGCGCGCCGGTCCGGCTGATCCTGCCGTCGGACTTCGGTGCGCGGCCCGAGAAGAAGTACCCCGTGCTGTACCTGCTGCACGGCGCCCACGACGACTACACGTCCTGGACCCGGGAGACCGGCATCGAGGCCTTCACCGAGGGCCGCGACCTGATCGTGGCGATGCCGGACGCCGGCCCCACGGGCATCCCCAGCGTCTGGCGCGGCGGCCCCGACTACGAGACGTTCCAGGTCAAGGAGGTGCCGGCGCTGCTCGCCCGGGACTACCGGGCCTCCGGCGTACGCGCGGTGGCCGGGGTCTCCACCGGAGGTTACGGCGCGATGGCCCACGCGGCCCGCCACCCGGGGGCGTTCACGGCCGCTGCGTCCTACAGCGGCATCCTCGACACCACGGCCCCCGGCGTGCCCCCCATCATGGACGCCATCGTGGCCCGCGAGAACCTGCCGGCCGCGTCCCTGTGGGGCCATCCGCTGCTGAACCTCCTGACCTGGCGCGACTTCAACCCGCGGGCCCGCGCCACGGGGCTGCGCGGCACCGCCCTGTACGTCTCGCAGGGCAGCGGAGTGGGCGGCGGCAGCGGCGGCGATCCGCTGCCCGGCGTGCTGGAGAGCGCCCTGTGGCCCTCGGCGCAGGGCTTCGCCGGCACCCTCGTCCGCCTCGGCATCCGGGCCACCACGCACCTCTACTCGGGAGGAGGGCACGACTGGCCCTACTGGAAGCGGGAGTTCACCGCCTCGTGGCCGATGCTCGCCCAAGCGCTGGGCGTGCCGGAGTGACGGGGGTGCCGTCGGGGCACGGAACGGAGCGCAGGGGTCGTCCGTCCAACACAGGACTTCCCACGCGTCACAGCGGCAACAGCCCGCGGGTGAGCCGCTTCCGGCCGAAAGGAGTGCCCGTGATGGCTGTGCCCACCCCACAGGGCGTACCGGATCGCCCCGGTATGCCACCGATGCCGCCCGAGCTGGCGGAGCTGCTGCGCGCCCAGCTCGCGGCCGTCGCCGACCAGGTGGAGGAGGAGGTCCGCCGTCAGGTTCCCGAGTACGCGCGGCCCGTCGACGGGACGTACGGCAGGAACCTGCGGGCCGGGGTGGTGCAGGCGCTGACCTTGTTCGTCGACCACATCGCCGACCCGCGCGACGACGGGGGCGCGATCGCGGCGACGTACTACGAACTGGGGCGCGGCGAGGCCCTGGAGGGCCGCAGCCTGGACGCGTTGCAGTCCGCGCTGCGGGTCGGGGGGCTGCACGCCTGGCGGCTGATGGGGCAGACGGCGGAGGAACTCGGCCTGGACTCCACGGTCGTCGCGGCGCTCGGCGAGCTGGCGTTCCGGACCGTGCACGAGGTCGCCGAGGCGGCCGCGGCCGGCTACGCGGAGGCGCAGCTGCGCAACTCGGACGAGCTGGAGCGGCGCCGCAGACGGCTGCTCGACCTGCTGCTGGAGGACGGGCCGGTGGCGCTGGAGGCCGTGCAGGACCTGGCGCACAGCGCGCGCTGGCCGGTGCCCCGGACGGTCGCCGTGGTGGCGCTCGCGGCGGCTCCGGACCGGCGGGAGGAGGACCGGCCGCTGGCCGCGGCGGGCGCGCTGGTGGACATGGAGTCCCGGCCGCCGCGCATGCTGGTGCCCGACCCGGACAGCTCCGGCCGCTTCGGCGGCCGGGCGTTCGCGCTCGCGCTGCGCGGCCGGCCCGCCGCGATCGGCCCGACCGTCGCGGTCACCGACGCCGCGCAGTCGCTGCGCCTCGCCACCCGGGCGCTCGGGCTGATGGGCCGCGGGATCCTCCCCCGCCAGGGCGTGGTGCGGTGCGCCGACCATCTGTCGACGCTGGTGCTGTACGGCGACGAGCCGCTGCTGGAACGGCTCCAGGCGCGGGTTCTCGCGCCGCTCGACACGGTCTCGGCCGGGCAGCGCGAGCGGCTCGCCGAGACCCTCCTGGCGTGGCTGCTCAGCGGCAGCAACGTGCCGGACGTCGCCACCCGGCTGCACATCCACCCGCAGACGGTCCGCTACCGCCTGCGCCAGCTGGAGAAGCTCTTCGGCGACGCCCTGCACGACCCGGAAACCCGCCTCGACCTGATTCTCGCGCTGCGCGCGGAGTCACTGCGCACAGCACAGAACTGAATGCCGCTGCTCGATCGCGGCGTACTCAATCGGTGATAAAAAACTGCGGCGATTCCATAATCCCGTCCATAACACTCCGGCAGACACAGCGAATACGTTCGGGCCGTCCTTTTTCGCAGGCGCTCCACGCGCCTCACCCGCGGAGGATTCCCCATGCGTATCCGTTTGTGTCTCGCCGCGCTCTCGCTGGTCGGCGGGGCCGGTCTGGCCACCCTCTCGGCTCCCTCGGCCACGGCCGCTGCCTGCTCCGACGTGGAAGTCGTCTCGGCGCGCGGCACCTTCGAGCCGGGCACGCTCGGCTTCATCGTCGGCGACCCGGTGTATTCCGCGCTGCAGAAGAAAGCGGCGGGCAAAAACCTGTCGAGCTACGCGGTGAACTATCCGGCGGACCTTTCCCTGACGTCCGCCGCGCAGGGCAACAGGGACCTGGTGGACCATGTGAAGAGCCAGGCCGCCGCCTGCCCGAATCAGCGGTTCGTGCTCGTCGGCTATTCGCAGGGCGCGAACGTCGTCGACAACTCGATCGGCATCAGCAGCGCGGGCGCGGTGGTCGGCAGCCCCATCGTGGCCACGCTGCCCGCCGCGGTCGAGCCGAAGGTCGCCGCGGTGCTGCTGTTCGGCAACCCGATCCGCGCCCTCGGCAAGAGCGTCACCGGCACGTACCAGAGCCGCACCCTGGACATCTGCGCCAAGGGTGACCCCGTCTGCGAGAGCGGTGGCGGCAACGTCGGGGCGCACCTCGGCTACCGCGACAACGCCGACCAGGCGGCCACGTTCGCCGCGGGCAGGCTCTGACCCCGCCAGCACAGAAGGGCCCGGGAGGATCTCCTCCCGGGCCCCTTGTGTGCGTACGCGGAAGGTCAGCGCGGCGACCGCGCGAACCCGGCGAGACTCGTGGAGACGATCTCGGGCCGGCCGTTGTTCTGGACGGGCGCGGCGGTCAGGACGTCGAGGTGCTGGTAGCCGTCGGCGACCACGGGGTGGAGCTCGGCCGGGACCCGGCCGGCCAGGAGTCCCTCACCGGCGAGGACGGTGAGCACCGGGTTGGCGGTGAGCCCGCCGGGATGCACGACGAGCTTCTTCACCTGGGGCGAGCCGGCCAGCTGGATGTCCGTCACCAGCTTGGTCGGAAAGTACTGCTCGGTGAAGTCCAGCGGCTGCTCGGCCAGGCTGCGGGCCAGTTGCCGCACATCGGTGACCTCCTCGCCGGCGCCGGTGAACGGGGTGCCGTCGGCCGACCGGTGGCCGGGGTCGTCGGGGTCGCCGACGCGGTCGTAGTTGCGCCAGGTGTAGAGCGGGCCCTGCGGCCGGTCCGGGATGGCCTTGTACGCGGTGCCGTACAGCCCCGGCTGCTGCGCACCGCCGTTGGCCACGGGGAAGCTCTTGTCGGCGATCGGCCCGCCGTCGAAGAAGCCGACACTGGTCTGGAGGAACGCCAGTGGTACGGAGTTGTCGTCCAGCAGCGCCCCGAGCACCGCCCCGTTGGTGAGGCGGAAGTCCTTCACGGCGGGCTTGCCGGTGAGGAAGGCGGCGGTGTCCTTGGAGAACAGGAAGCGGTGGGTCGCCTCGATGTTGAGGTTGGCGGGCAGGTACCGGGGCAGGTCGGCCTCGGCGTCCGGGTCCTTCAGGGCGCCCATCCCGGCGATGTCGAGCAGGGTCATGGTCTCGGGGTTGAGCAGCACCGGCGCGGACAGCGTGCGCGGCAGCACCCCGGTGTCGAGGCCGGCCTGCACCACGCCGTAACCGAGGCCGATGTCGGGCAGGTTGGTGTCGTCCGGCAGGCTGCCGCTGAGGTCGGCGAGCGAGGTGGAGACGGTCGTGTCGAGGGCGAAGTAGCCGGCGCACTGGTTGTAGCCGGCGTCCGCCGTGGTGGCCCGGTCGCCGTCGAAGTCGGCGGCGGCGAAGTACCCGGTGATCACACCGCCCAGCGAGTGCCCGCCGCACAGCACCTTCCGCTTGCGCTGCGTGCGGTCGGGCAACTCGGCGGTGAGCAGGTCGTACTGGTCGCGTACGGTCTGCTCGATGCCGAGCTTCGCCATCCATCCCAGTTCCGCGTTGCGGGCGTAACCGCCGAAGGTCCGGCCGTCGACCTGCTTGCCGCGGTAGTAGTAGTCGACTGCGGTGTGCTGGTCGCCGGAGGCGATGCCGGTGCGGTCCTCCAGGCAGTTGGAGCGCCGGTCCAGCGCCCAGAACTCGATGTGCAGGCCCTGTTCGGCGGCCCGCGCCACGGTGTTGCGGGCCACGCTGTCGAACGCCCCGGCCCCTTCCAGGATGCCGGGCTGGGCGACGAGGATCCGGTCCGCGTCGGCCGAGGCGGCCGGACCGCCCGCGGAGCGGTAGCGCAGGTACGACAGCCAGTCGCAGGCGGCCGGACGCGGCCCGGCCGACTCCGGCAGCGGCGCCTTCACCCGCACCACCGACTCCGTCACCCCGGTCACCGGCGACGTCGACGCGACCGGCGTCTCGGTCCGCGCGCCGTCGGCCCGGGCACCCGGAGCGGCGGCCGTGAGCGTTCCGGCGGTGAGCAGCACCGCCAGTGCGGCGCCGCGCCACTTCCCTCTTCTCGAAAGGTTCATGTCCATGCCACGGACGCTAGGGCCGCGGCACGTGGTCCCTCAGGGGGTGCTGATGAGAACTCAGTTTCCGGATCGTGCCTTGTCACCGGCGCACAGGGCCCCCGACGCCCGGCCACGGACCCCTGATGGGCCCGGCCGAGCTGCGAACCTGCGGTTTCGGGAGCATGGTGGGGCTATGGACGGTCAACCCCCCGTGGTCGTGCAGCCGCCCGCGTCGGACGGCGGACGGCTGGTGACCATCCACGGCGAGCGCATGGGCGTCGCCTACAGCCTCTTCGACGTACTGGACCTGCTGCACCGCGAGGGCCTGCCCACCACCGACACGGCCGTCGACGACACCGAGCTGATCGAGTGGCGCGGCGGCGGCCCGTACGACTGGAACAACGGGTCGTCCGAGGAGGCGTGAGCCTTCGTGGGGCCCCTGCCGTGTGCCCCCCTTCCGTCCCGCCCTCTTGGGGGCAAGGCCCCCGCCTCAGCCCTCTCCCGATGCGGTGCCCGCCCCCTCGGCCAGCCGGTCGAGGCGGTCGCGGTGGGCGGGTGTGAGGTCGAGGTCCGCAGCGGCGAGGTTCTCCTCCAGGTGCTCGACGCGGGCTGTGCCGGGGATCGGCAGGACGACCGGCGAGCAGTGCAGGAGCCAGGCGAGCGCCACCTGGGTGGGCGTGACACCGAGGTCGGCCGCCACGGCCGCGATCTCCGCCTCGGCCCCTGCCTTCCCCCAGGCCACGGGCCGCCACGGCAGGAAGGCCATCCCCGCCGCCGCACAGGCGTCGAGTACCGGCTCGTGCTCACGGTCGAGCAGGTTGTAGCGGTTCTGCACGCTCGCGATGTCGACGATCTCCCGGGCCCGGGCCAGCTCGGTGACGGTGACCTCCGACAGCCCGATCCGGCCGACCAGGCCCTCGGCCTGGAGGTCCCGCAGCGTGCCGAGCTGGTCGGCGAGCGGTGTCCCGGGGTCGATGCGGTGCAGCTGGAGCAGCTCGATCCGCTCGACGCGCAGCCTGCGCAGGGCCTGCTCGACCTGGTCACGCAGGGTGCCTGGCCGCCCGTCGAGCCTCCACCCGCCCTCCCTCACGGTCGCCCGGCGGGCCGTGGAGCTGGGCGTCACACTGATCGACACGACGCACCTGTACGGCGGCGGAGCGAACGAGGAGCTCCTCGCCGAGGCCCTGCACCCCTACTCGGAAAGGCTGCTGATCACCACCAAGGTCGGTGTCGCGCGCATCGCGCTGTCCTCCCCCTCTGCCCAAGGGGTCACACCAACAGCGCGGTTGGCGGCGACGCCGGTCGCGGCACGCGCCGTTCCGCCTCCGCACGGTTCCGCTCGACGAGCCGATGCCGGTGCCCGGCGTTACGCTGCGCGCACATGGCCCTCGGCCCCGTCACGGAGGTTCTCATGGTCTCGCGTCTCAACCCGTACCTGTCCTTCAACGGTGACGCCCGGCAGGCGCTGGAGTTCTACCAGGAGGTCTTCGGCGGCACCCTGTCCCTCAACACCTACGGCGACTTCGGCCACGCGGACGCCCCGAACGCCGACAAGATCATGCACGGCCTGCTGGAGACCCCCGGCGGCTTCACCCTGATGGGCGCCGACAACCCGCCGGGCATGGAGTCCGCGCCGGGCCAGCCCTTCTCGGTGAGCCTGAGCGGCGACGACGACGCCGAGCTGCGCGGCTACTGGGAGAAACTGTCCGCGGGCGGCTCGGTGCCGGTGCCGCTGGAGAAGCAGATGTGGGGCGATGTCTTCGGCATGTGCACGGACCGCTTCGGCGTCCCGTGGATGGTCAACATCAGCGCATCGGAGAGCTGAGCAGGACCGAGCGGACGGTCAGGGACCGTACGCCGCGCGGGGCCGCCCGCACACACCGTGCACTGCCGGTGTGTGCGGGCGGCCCCGTTCTGTCGAACGTCCTGGTCGTCGGAACGTCACGTTTGTTGGTACGTCCTGACAAAGCTGTTGACATCCCCCGGGGGCGCCCGCATAGTACCTGCCACTAGAGCGCGCTAGTGACGCGCTCCAGTTGCCTCCCCGGACCGGGCACGGCCCGCTCTCCCCAGCACACCGAGGTGCACCCGACATGCGCAGACACCACAGATCCGCCGCCCTGACCACCGCCGTCCTCGTGGGCGCCCTGCTCGCCGCCGGCTGTTCCAGCGGCTCCGGCGGGAAGAAGTCCGAGACCGGCGGCGACGCCGCCGCCGCGGGCAAGGCCACCACCCCGCGGATGACCGTCGCCATGGTCACGCACGCGGCACCCGGCGACACCTTCTGGGACCTGATCCGCAAGGGCGCCCAGGCGGCGGCCGCGAAGGACAACATCAAGCTCGTCTACTCCAGCGACCCGGTCGCCGGGAACCAGGCCAACCTGGTGCAGAACGCCATCGACCAGAAGGTCGACGGCATCGCGCTCACCGCCGCCAAGCCCGACGCCATGAAGGCGGTCGTGGCCAAGGCCAAGGCGGCCGGCATCCCCGTCGTCGGCTTCAACTCCGGCCTGGACAACTGGCGGGAACTCGGCATGCTCGAGTACTTCGGCCAGGACGAGAACATCGCCGGCCAGGCCTTCGGCGCGCGCCTCAACCAGCAGGGCGCCAAGCACGCCGTCTGCGTGATCCAGGAACAGGGCCAGGTCGCACTGGAGGCACGCTGCGCCGGCCTGAAGAAGGGCTTCAAGGGCACGACGGAGAACCTGTACGTCAACGGCACCGACATGCCCTCCGTGAAGTCGACCCTGACGGCCAAGCTCCAGAAGGACTCCAGCATCGACCAGGTGGTCACGCTGGGCGCCCCGATCGCCATGACCGCCATACAGTCGGTCAAGGACGCCGGCAGCAAGGCCAAGGTCGCCACCTTCGACCTCAACAAGGATCTCGTCGCCGCCATCCAGGGCGGGGACATCGAGTTCGCCGTCGACCAGCAGCCCTACCTCCAGGGCTACCTCGCCGTCGACGGGCTGTGGCTCTACAAGACGAACGGCAACTTCAGCGGCGGCAGCGCCGCTCCCGTGCTCACCGGGCCGGCCTTCGTCACGAAGGACAACGTCGACAGCGTCGCGGAGTTCGCGAAGAAGGGCACGCGCTAGGCGGACACAGCGCGAGAATCGACCGCCTCGATGACCTGCCGCAACGGCTTGAACAGTGGGGCCCCGGGCCGTCCCGGCTCGCGCTTGCGCTTGCGCTTGCGGGCCGGAACCGCCCGGGCGGCGACGAGGTGCGGTCCGGCGGCGCGCTCAGGACCAGGCGCTGCCACGAGCCGACCAGCAGGGGGGCGTCGATTTCGCCGGGCCCGACCTTCTCGCGCCCCATCAGGTCCGGCAGCGATTTCAGCACCCTGAGGCCAGTTCGAACAGCGCGGCGATCTCCGCGGCCCCAGTCGTTCCGACTTCTGCGTCGCGACACCGCACGACGAGCCCGGGCGAGGAAGGGGAGCTACGCGGTGACTCTGTCCGGGGCCGCGGTGTCGTCGTCGAAGGTCATCTCCGGTGCGGGCCGACGGAATCCCTTGGTCAGGACGGCCAGGTAGACGACGCCGATCGCCAGCCAGACGCCGCCGATCTGGAGTGCGACGTCACCGAGCTTCGTGAGCAGATAGAGGGAAACGCCGGCGCCGATGGCCGGCATCACCAGGTACGGGAAGAGGTTGGGGGTGCGGCCATGTCTGCGCTCGCGGACCAGGTGGGCGATCACGCAGACGTTCACCAGGGTGAAGCCGAGGAAGGCCCCGAAGTTGATGAACGAGGTGGCTGTGGTCAGGTCGAGTTTCATGGCGATGACACCGGCGGCCGCGGTCAGCAGCAGGTTCAGGACGGGCGTGCCGGTCTTCTGTGACAGGTTACCGAAGACGGCCTTGGGCAGTGCGCCGTCGCGTCCCATGACGTACATGAGGCGGGCGGCGGAGGCTTGCAGGGCGATACAGGAGGCGATGGATCCGGCGATGGTGACGAAGTTGATGATCTCGGCGTACGTCTCGCCACCGACCTGGACCTTCAGGTGGTAGGCGGCCGCGTCGACGTCGGCGAACTTCGCGCCGGGGTGGACCAGTTGCATCACGAAGGACAGCACGATGAAGATCGCTCCGGCGGCGATGACGCAGCCGATGATGCCGCGGCCGATCGTCCTCGCCCCGCCCCTGGCCTCCTCGCCCAGCGTGGAGACGGCGTCGAAGCCGAGGAAGGAGTATGCGGCGATGGCGGCGGCCGCGGTGACCGCGCTGATCGACGTTCCGGAGTTCCACAGGGCGTCCGTGGCGGGGGCGGAGGAGCCGTGCTTGCCGAGGAAGACGACACACAGGGTGGCGAAGAGGACCAGCGACCCCAGAGCGATGAACATCAGGACCTTGTTGACGCGGTCCGCGAGCTTCATGCCGAAGACGTTGATAGCGGTGGTGATGCCCACCGAGACGATCAGCCAGACCCACTTGGGTATGTCAGGGAACTGGGCGTTGAAGTAGATCGCCGTGATCAGCCAGCCGACCATCGGGATGAAGAAGTAGTCGAGCAGCATCGCCCAGCCGGACAGGAAACCGATGCGGCTGTCGAGCATCTTGCGGGCGTAGGTGTAGACCGACCCCGCGCCGGGCACGGCGCGCGCCATCTTCGCGTAACTCAGCCCGGTGAGCAGCATCGCGAGGGTGGCGACGGCGAACGCGGTCGGGGCCACGCCGCCGCTGGTGGCGGCGACCACGCCGAAGATTGTGACGACGATGCCGGGAGAGATGTAGGCCAGGCCGAACAGGACGACGGAGAAGAGGCTCAGGTCGCCCTTCAGTCTCATGGTGCTCTCTGTGGTCTCGCTGCTCATCGTGGCGGCTCCTCGGCGGTGTGGGCGGGATTCCAGGTGGCGGGGTCGATGCGGCCCCCGTACAGCGGGAGCTCGAGGGCTGGGTCACCGGGGCGGAATTGGTCCCAGATCCGGTTGAGACCGGCGGTGCCGTAGCGGCGGACATTGCTGACCTCGTCGAGGTCGATCACGTCGGTGAGGGTGGAGTCGCCGGCATCGACGGTTTCGGCGCGCACCGTGCCCTGTGGATCGATGACGAGGCTGCGGCCGATCCCGGAGGGGGCGGCGGAGTTGACGCCGGCGACGAAGACCTGATTGGTGATGGCGTTGGCGCGGCTGAGAACGACTTCCTGCGCACGGTCGCTCGTCGGCGTGCGGACCACGTTGACGATCAACTCTGCGCCCATCCAGGCCAGATGGCGGGAGATCTCCGGGAACCAGGTGTCGTAGCAGATGGACAGTCCGATGCGGCCGATCCCGGCGAGGTCGACGACCTCGAACCGGTTGCCGGGTGTGGTCGTCTCGTACGGGCGCCATGGGAAGACTTTGCGGTACGCGGCGAGGCGCTCACCCCGGGGCGAATAGACCGGTGCCGTGTTGTGGACGCGGTCGTCGGTGCCTCGCTCGTAGACGCTGCCGGGTACCAGCCAGATGCCCAGGTCCCCCGCGAGCTCGGCGAAGGCCGCATCGCGTTTGCCGTCGAGCGGCTCGGCGGCCCTCTCCGGGGCGGCCGGGACGCCGGGGGCGCTCTCGCCGAGGTGCAGTTCGGGGTAGACGACGAGGGCGCCGGGTGCGCGCAGTTTCACGCGCCGCTCCACGTCGGCGGCAAAGCCTGCGAGGTCGTCGGCCGGGCGGCCGGGCGCCTGGGCGAGGATCAGGGGCAGGGGGCGGGCCATGCGGGAACACCAGCCAATCGAAAGAACTGTTCGAGGAGAAGTCGACGGAGATTCGGGCGCCGATAACCAGAAATTCCGGTGGGACAAGAATGCGGCTGGTCAGCCATAGCCTCAAATACTTGTGAGGGGTGATTACCATGCCTTTGAGGCATGCAGGTGTCATGCCTCCTCCGTCTCCCGAGGGGCCACCACCATGGAACTCCGAGTGCTGCGCTACTTCCTGACCATCGTGGAGACCGGTTCGGTCACCAAGGCTGCCGAGGTGGTCCGCGTCGCCCAGCCCTCACTGTCGCGCCAGCTGCGCGGCCTGGAAGGGGACTTGGGGATGACGCTCTTCGACCGCGGCGGCAAGCAGATGGTCCTGACGGCGGCCGGCCGGCGCTTCCTTCCCCTGGCCCGCGACCTGGTCGCCCGCGCGGACACCGCCGAGGCCGCGGTCGGTGCGCTGGCTGCCGGTCGTGCCATGCGGATCACCGTGGCGGCGCCGCCCACCACCATCACCGACGTGATCGCGCCGTTCCTGGCCACCTGGGGGCCGGAGGATCCGCTCGTCACCGTGCAGGCGGAGAGTCCGGCACGTGCGTACCAGGCCCTTGCGCGGGGCGCCGACGTAGCCATCTCCTCGGCTCCTCCGAGGCGCCGTTTCGCCGGGCTCCCGGTGGCCCGCCTGCCGCTGTGGGCCTACGTCCGTGCCGACCATGCCTGGGCGGACCGGGACCGCGTCACCATCAGGGAACTTGCCGCGGAGCCCCTCATCATCCTCACCCCGGCGCACGGCACCCGCCGCATCCTGGACCATGCCGTGCAGGATGCGGACGCCTCGTACGACATCGTGCTCGAATGCGACACCCCGCACGTCGCACAGGCCATGGCGGCTTCGGGCCATGGTGTCGCGGTGGTCTCCGACGATCCCCGCTTCGAACTGCACCCGCTGCTGATCCTCGACAGCACGGGCGAACCGCTGCAGATCCACCTGCACGCGGCGTGGGACGCGAGCCACTATGCGCTGCGCAGCCTCGAGGCATTCGCGGCCGGGTTGTCACGTTTTTGTGTCGAGCGGTACGGGCCACAGGTCGCCGCCCGCCTATGAACTGCAGCGACGACGACAGACCACGGCCCTCACCACGACGCGTGATCGCACGCCGACCCGACGGCCGGCAGGCCAAGGAGAGCTGGAGGTATGCCCGGCAGGCAGCCTGGCCAGATCGGGCAGGCATTGGACGGCGGCCCCGGCGCGCCCCACCATGCGGCGATATCCCGCGTCAGCTGCCAGCCCGAGAGGACCTCGGACCATGCCGAGACCGTTCCATGCCCGACGGCTACGCCGTGCCGCCGCCACTGCCACCGTGTTCGCGGGGCTGTTCGCCGTCCCGCTGCCGACGATGGCGGCGCCCGCCGCAACCGCACCCGTACCGGGTGATCCACTCACCGGAAGCGGTGCGGTGAACCGGACCGAACTCACCGCCGGCCAACTCGCCGGAGGCAGCGCTGAGGACACCGTGCCCGACAGCGCCTTCGCCCTGCCGGCGCAAGCGGCGCCACCCACCCACAGCTTCGAAGGCACCCTCGCCCTCAACGGCCTCTCCACCGCCGGCGGTTTCCGCGCACTGAAGGACCCGGACGGATACGGAGACACGGCGGCAACCCGGCACCTGCCACCGGTCGACATCGCGCTCGTGCAGAACGGCAGCCACCTCGTCCCGGCGAAGCGTGGGTTGCAGTACACGGGGAACCCGGCGTGGAACCTGGCGGTGGGACCCGGCCGCGCGTGGAACGAGGACGGCGACGGCCAACGCACCCGTGCCTCCCTGCCGTTCGCGCTCGTCGAGCGCAACGCCAACTGCGTGCACAACGGCGCCCTGACGTTCCTCTTCGACGACACATCGATCTCCGAAGTCCGCTACCAGATCACCACGGAGACCTGCGAGTACTTCCAGTTCGACATGTGGGGCCAGGTACCAGCCGACTACCGGCCCGGCCCCGTCGAGGGCGCCGAGGACCTGCGCCACGCGTACGCCTCCGAGGTCAAGGACCGGCTCCCGACCAAGCCCATCTCGGCGCTGGCCACCGACTACCCGGACAGTGGGGTGGACGTGGCGAAGCTCGGCTCCGGCATCACGCCGTCCGCGCTGAGCACCTTCGGCTTCTACTTCGGGGGAGTGCACTATGTGGGCAACTGTCGGACCCGGCAAGGGCAGTACCCGTTCTGCGGCCAGCTGCTGCTGCCTTCGTACTCGACCGCGAAGTCGGCGTTCGCGGGAACAGCCATGCTGCGTCTGGCCCAGCGATACGGCCCGGCCGTGGCCCAGGAGAAGCTCTCCGACCGAATCCCCGAGACCGCCGGCAAGACTGCCTGGAGCGGCGTCACCCTCGACCACACCCTCGACATGGCCACCGGGAACTACACTCGGCCCGGCTACGAGATCGACGAATCGGGCCGCATCATGGCGGACTTCTTCGCGGCCGAGCCCTACGCCGACAAGATGCGATTCGCCCTGTCCTTCCCGCGTAAGGCCCGTCCGGGCAGTAAGTGGGTCTACCACACCTCGGACACCTTCCTCGCCACCCGAGCGATGAACAACTACTTGGAGGACAAGGCCGGTTCGGGCGCCGATGTCTTCGACATGCTCCGTGGCGACGTGCTCGAACCCATCGGCGTCGGGCCCGACTCCCTCGTCTCCTCCCGCACCGACAACAGCCCCGGCGGGGCTCCCTTCGGCGGCTACGGCATGTTCTGGACGCAGGACTCCGTCGCCAAGTTCGCGAAGTTCCTCAACAACGACCATGGCACCGTCAACGGTTCGCAGATACTCGACCCGAAACTGCTCGCGGCCAGCATGCAACGCACACCGGAAGCCCGTGGCATGACCACCACCGGGACCAAGCCCATGAAGTACCAGAACGGTTTCTGGGGCCGCGAGTTCACCTCCGCCGACAACCCCGCCTACACCACCCCCTTCTACGTGCCATTCATGTCGGGATACGGCGGCATCACCGTCGCGATGATGCCGAACGGCGCCACCTACTATTACTTCAGCGACAACAACGAGTTCAGCTGGAACGCCGCCGTCGCCGAAGCCGACAAGCTAGTGCCGCATCAGGCAACGTTGGCCCCCGTCATGACGCATCGCCCCGGGCGATGATAGGGCTCGTTTGAAATCGACCAGTGATGCTGGTCGTGGTGCGTATGGGAGGCCGCCTGGTCAAGGGCGCCTGCGGCGGCCCTCCGTGCCGGGCCCCGCTTACCCGCAGACGAGGAGGATGGCGACGGCGGGCATGAGGAACGCCGAGGCGTGGTTGCTGATCAGCTTGTAGGCGGGGGCCTTCGTCCTGCCGCAGTTCGCACCGCTGATCGGGGGTGGTCATGGTGGCCCTCGGTGCGAACTGCACGATCGCTTTCAGATGGTGCTGGTCGGTGCCGGGTTCTCGGGGAGTTGCCAGTTGCCGCCGCGGTCTTCCTTCGCAAGGCGCGCGGCGAGGCCGGGGACGCGCAGGAAGCAGGCGACTGCGGCGGTAGCCCGGAAGGCATCGATCGCACGCTGGGTCATCGGCATGGCAAGGCGCAGCAGGCGCGGGTTGACTTCGCCCTGGATCTCGTTGACGAAGGGTCGCAGCACGCGGTCGTAGTTCGCCAGCGCGGTCGGCAGGTCGCCAGGGTGGCGGTTGATCTCGCCGGCCAGGACGTGGGCGCCGACCAGGCCGCCGGAGACTCCCATACCGCTGTAGGGGGAGGCGCAGTGGGCGGCGTCGCCGGCCAGGACCACGCGGCCCTTGGACCAGGTGTCGGTGCGGACCTGGACGACCTCCTGGGAGTAGAAGAACGGGCTGGTCTTCATGCCCTCGATGAAACGGTCGGTCTGCCATCCGGCGTCATGGAACCTGCTCGCCCAGAACTCCTGCTGGCGCTCGACGGGCGCCCGGTGGATCGCCGAGGCTTCCTCAGATTCTTCCCGTAGGACGAAGTACGCCTGGGTCTCGTTCGGCGCCCACTGCGTGCCCGGACGACTTCGGGGCCGTTGGCAGGGATTGACCCTCAACATGCCGCCGCAATCCTCTGACCTGATATGAAGCAGCTGTGCCGCGTCAGTGCTCCTCGGCCGCCGGCTCCAGAACGAAGACCGGGATCTCCCGGTCCGTCTTCTTCTGGTAGTCGGCATAGTCCGGGAACGCCTCGACGGCGCGAGCCCACCAGACGGCCTTCTCGTCCCCGGTCACCTCGCGTGCCACCATGTCCTGGCGCACCGGGCCGTCCTGAAGCTCCACCCGGGGGTCGGCCACCAGGTTGTGGTACCAGACCGGGTGCTTGGGGGCTCCTCCCATGGAGGCGACGGCGACGTAGCAGCCGTCGTGCTCCACCCGCATGACCGGGGACTTGCGGATCTTGCCGCTCTTCGCGCCCAGGGTGGTCAGGATGACGACAGGCAGGTCCCGCCCCGCATCCGGACCCATCAGCTCGTTCAGCGTCGTTCCTTCCGTACCACCGGAGCTTTCGTACAGCTCCACCTGGTCACGTACCAACTGCATCGCACTCGGCTCATACTCGCCTTTAAGTGGCATGTCGCCTATCTCCATACTGTCGAAGAGTCTTCGTTTGCGCTTCGGGTACCGAGCTCACGTCGCCGGGCAGCTAGCAGGCGGGACAGGAACCGAAAAGTCGAGCTGGACAGATGCAGCCCCGATGGGCAGGCAGGCACATGAAGCTCCGGGCGGACCGGTTGCTCTTGGTCGACAACCCATCTACCAGGAGCTTCACCTCTTCCCGCACTCGGCCCCCACACCAACTCACGCCACCGTCAGCCAGGTTGGCAAAGGCTCATTGGTGCGGAGTGATCCCTTATCCGTGTCACTAGCGTATCGAATATATCTAGTGTTGCAACATTAGAGAATCAGTTAATGAGGTACCCGTAGCGTTCACGTATCCTCTACAAGGGAGCCGGGTAGCGAACCAGACAGGAGACAGACATGGGCCGAGCACTGCGGGCAGATGCCGAGCGCAGTGTGCGCGCGATTCTGGAGGCGGCCGAGCGGGTCCTCGCCCAGGACGCCAGCGCTTCCATGGAGCAGATCGCCGAGGCGGCGGGGCTGACGAGGATCACCGTTCACCGCCGGTTCGCGAACCGGCAGGCGCTGCTGGAGGCGCTCGCCGTCTCCGCGAAGCAGCAGATCATCGACGCGATCGAGGAAGCCCGGCCCGACTCCGCACCCGCGCTCGTGGCGCTGTACCGAGTGACCGCGAACGTACTGCGGGTCAAGAACACCTGGCGCTTCACCCTCAGCCACGCCACTGCCCACACCCCCGCCGCGGTCGCCCTCTGGGCCGAGATCGACGCGCACACCGTGGAACTCCTGACCCGTGCGCAGGGAGAGGGACTGCTCGCGCCGGACGCGGACCTGGAGTGGACGCGGCAGGTGTACTACGCCCTCCTCAGCGAAGCCCTCGACAGGCCCGGCGCCGATCAGGATCCAGCAGCGCAGGACCCGGACGCGCTGGCCGCGCTCGTCATCGACACCCTGCTGCATGGCGCAGGACCGCGAGGCTGAGTCACGGCTGCTCGGCGCATGCCAGGTCCCCTGTCGGCCACCAGCTCACCCTGGTGGAGTGCGCCGTCGATCGAGTTCCTGTGCGCAGGCTCAGGGCCTGCGGCAACGGACGCGGAGGCTCCGCCCCGAGTGCCGGGGCGGAGCCTCTGGGCGTGGGAAGGTCACTGCTCCGCGCAGGCCGGGTTGTTGGTGTCCAACGGCCGATTCGGGACGCGTTCGGGACGCGAAGCGTGCCGCGCCAGCACCGCGCCGAGCGTCAGCTCCCCGCTGGTCATGCGGTGCGCCAGGCCGGCGCGGTCGCCCCGGTCAGCCGGCGCAGTATCACTGCGGTCATCGCCCAGTACACCCGCGACTCCGAACTGCGGGGCCGGTGTTCGTAGTCGCGCACCAGCCTGCGGGACAACACCAAGACTCCAAAGGCGCGCTCCCCGACCCACCGCTTGGCCTGGGGAACGAACCCGGTCTGCGCAGGGTTGCGCTCCACGACCTCCACCGCGATGCCCACCTTCTACCCGTGCGCGACAACCGCGTTCTTGAAGCCCTGGTCGACCAGGGCCTTCTGCACGGCGTCGGTGTCGGCGGCGACCTTGTCCAGCAGCGCGATCCCGACGGCGTTCTCGTGCGCCGACGCGGCCGCCACGACCACCGCGATCACCAGCCCCAGCACGTCAACGGCCAGGCCGCGCTTGCGGCCCGGTACTTTTTTGCCGCATCACGTCCCGTCGACTGCGCGGGCACTCCGGCCGCGGCGTGCACGCTCTGGGTGTCGAGCACCACCAGGCTCGGATCCGCCTTCCGGCCCATCTTCTCCCGCACCTGCCAGCGCAGCAGGTCGTGGATGGTCTGGTCGGTGCCGTCGTCGCGCCAGGTGTAGAAGTAGTACTTCACCGCGCCGGGCGGCGGGACGTCGTGTGGGAGCAGGTCCCACTGACAGCCTGAACGGCCCTGGTAGAGCAGCGCGTTGACGATCTCCCGCGTCGCGTACCGGCCCTGATGCTGACCGAGGGATGCGCGGCCGGCCTCTCCCATGAGGCCGACGACTGACAGCTTCGCCAAAGCCGGAGTGCATCGAAGCCGACATGGCCGAACGTCTGGGTGATGGGTCATGGCGCCCAGGGCGCGGGCGACGTCCAGCAGCCGGTGCGCCTGCGCGCGGGAGATCCCGAACTCCGCCGCGCCGTACGCCGCCGAGCGGTGTCCACACACGGGCGGCATGGGCGTCGCGGCAACGGTCCGATGGACACTCAGCAGGTCCGTTGGTAGGGAAAGCCCGGTATGTAGGCCCTCCAGTCTCGGCCGGACAATCCGCTTCCTGCCCGGGCGCACACGGCTTTGGCTACCAGGTCGGGCGCTACAGGGTAGGTGTGCGAGGGGGTGTGGGCGCCGCGGACTATGAGTGTGGCTCCGTTGCGGCTGAAAGCGAGGGAGCCTACCTGGTCCCCGGAAGTAAGCAGAGCGTCCCCGAGAGGCCTTGTCGTCGTCGGATCCCACAGCCGCACGGTGCTGCCGCCCGCAACGGCCAAGATACGGCCGTCGGATGAGTAGGCGAGTGCTGAGACCTCCTGGGGGGCTTCGTTCTTGCCTGCAGAGAGAGCATCGAACATGGCGAAGCGGTGCTTGAGCGCGCGGTCCCAGATGGTCACCCACCCGTACTCGTCACCGACCGCCATCCGATCGCCGTGCACCGGGTCAGCAGCGACGGAGGTCAGGCGGGTAGTGACTTGGCCTCCGGGTTCGACGGGTGACGATGCATCCTCCGAGGCGTGGGCTCTCCAACCAGGATCCACGGCGTTACCCAGGTACAGGGAGCGCACGACGGGCGTTGAGGCGGGCTGCTGCTCTATGTACCGGATCACTTTGTGGCGCGGTTCCAGCCGCACGTCCGAGACGATTCGGCCGTGCAGCGGGTAGCGGTAGACCGGCTTGCCGGGGTTGCTGAGCCGCCATACCAGGATGGCCCCGCTGTCTGCGTGGGTAAGGAAATCTCCATCGGCTGTCACGGTGACGGAAGAGTGTGGGGATGTGCGGACGGACGGCCCCTCTTTACCGGTTCGCACGTCCCAGGTACGTATCCGGGAGCCGGTGACGACGATCAGGCGTTCCTTGCCCGGATACAGGGGGTACGGCCAGACGACGTCGGGGGGACGCGGGCCACAGGACAGGCGAGCTGCGAGGGCCAAGGGGCCCGCGCTGTTGAACCGACGCGCAGTGCCGCCATCCCAGAGTTGGAGTTCACCGGAAGGCGTGCACTCTGCCTGATGCTTCCGGCCCCCGCGCGAGTTGCCCGAGGTCTGCGCGGATCCGTGCGGCGGCAGTCTGCGGTGACGTCGCAGATCCCACAACCCCGTCAAGCGGCCGTTGTCGTCATGCAGAAAGAGCATGTCGTCTGTGGGCCCGAAGCTCACCGTGCCGTCGGTCAACGTAAACGGAAGCTGGGTCGCCGCGCCGGACGTAGCGTCTCTCAGCTGCCATCTGCCCGCGGCGAGAAGCAGCAGCCGCCGCCCGTCGGGAGAGATGCGGAACAAGTCGTCGTCTTTCCCGACGTGCACCGAACGGGTTAGCCGGTGCGTGCTCAGGTTCCACAGCCGTACCCGTCCGGCGCCACCGGCGACCAGCCTGTCGCCGTCGCTGCTCAAGAAAGGGCCCAGGACAGGGTCATTGACCGCCGTGCCGGGCTCAGTGAAGGCGTCCTGCTCGGGCTGGGTCAAGGCGCTCATCAGGGCAGCCCGGGCTTCCAGGGTGGGGCTGATACGCCAGGCTGCGACGCTCAGCCGCAGCGCGGTCTGCGGGTCGGCATAGCGCAAGCTCTCCGCGACGGACGCGACCCGCCGGGATGTCGCCTCAGCCAGCCGCCGCTCGCCGAGGCGGTTCCACTGCCAGGCCACCAGACCTGCGATCAGCGCTAGTGCAGCAGCTATGCACAGGGCCGTCCTCAGTCGACGAAGCCGCCTCGCCGCCCGGCGAGTCGCCCACTGCTCGTGGTCGCGGGCGTCAAGGCCGGCTGTGAGAAAGGCGTGCTCCAGACCTGTCAGCTCCCGGCGCTCCAGATGCTCGTCGGCGGCGGTCAGACGGCTGCCCCGGTATAAAGCGCCTGGATCTCGGCCCAGTTCCTCCCAATTCTGGGCTGCTTCGGTCAGTCGCCGATGCAGACGCAGGCGTTCGCGGTTCTCGTCGATCCATCCGCGCAAGCGCGGCCAGGCCGCGATGAGGGCTTCGTGCGCGAGGCTGAGCGTCTGCCCGTCGAGTGTCACGAGGCGGGCCTTGACCAGCCGCTCCAGAACCTCACCAGTGGCGGCGAAGCCGTCTGCGTTGGCCAGGTCCAGTTCCTTGAGCGACACGGGCCGGCAGGTGTTCTGCGCGCCTTCTCCTGGAGTGACCAGCCGGAGAAGGATGCGCCGGGCTGATCGGGCCTCGTGGATGGACAGACGAGCGTAGAGCTGCTCCGCGGTCTGGGCGAGAGCGCCCGCGACGCCTCCGGCGGCGTCGTAGGCCGTCAGGGTGAGGGTGCGTCCTCTGCGTCGGCGCCAGGTCTCCAGCAGGGCGTGGGACATCAACGGCAGCCCGCCGGGTTTCTCGGTGACGTCCTTGATGATCTGTGCGGTCAGGTCCCGCTCGACGATCAGACCGGCGGCAGCTGCGGGCCTGACGATCGCCTGCCGTAGTTCGGTGGGACTCATGGGTCCGACGAGCAGAGTGGCGCGGCGCAGTACCGCTGCCCATGCATGGTGCTCGGCGCAGTGGCCGAAGAAGTCCGCACGTACCGCGATAACGGCCCGTACGTTGTTCTCCGGGTCCGTCGCGGTCAGCAGCAGGTCCAGGCAGGCCCGTCGTTCAGCGGGGTCGGCGCAGAGGGTGAACAGCTCTTCGAACTGGTCGACTACGACGACCGTGTCCCCGCGCTCATCGCTTGCCTTCATCACGGCGGCGAGGGCGGACAGGGGCCGGGGACCGGGAGTGAGGATGCGGATCGCCGCCGGCCGCCTGTCCGTGGCTGCCTCGCTCCGCAACAGAGGAATCAGTCCCGCACGCAGCAGAGAGGACTTGCCGCTCCCAGAAGCCCCGACGACAGCGACCAGACGATGGGCATGCACCCACTCGGCAAGCTGAGCCGAAAGCTGGTCCCGGCCGAAGAACATGTCAGCGTCGGCAGGTTCGAAGCGGGCCAACCCACGGTAGGGCGCAGCCTGTGCATCCTCCCCGTACTGCGGTTCGGCGGCCACCGCCCGGGCCGCCGCGTGCCAGCGTTCTTCCCACTCCGAGACATCCGCACCGCACGCTTGCACAAAGGCCAGTACCACCGCGAGGGACGGCAACCGCTCCCCCGATGCCGCCCGTGACAGCGTGGCCGCCGAATACGACGTGCGCTGCGCCAAAACCCGGTAGGTGAGAGCCCCGCCTTCCCGACGCAGTTTGCGCAACTCGAAAGCGAACGCCTGAACCGGGCCTGCCGCCGGGTCCAGCTCGCGTTCGCTACGGCCCATCCCCTCCCCCGCCCATCCGTCGGTACAACGTCGAGCCTCACGCCCGCGGGCGTCTCATCCCAGCACGCGCCCCACGACCGCGAAAGACACCATCTCGCCAACCCGGGCTTGTGACCTGCTTTGTTTCACGCCCGGGAGACGGCTGTGCAACAACCCTCAGTCCTATGAACTCGATGCCGAACCAACCGAACGGCACGCACCAGGATCCGACGGCGTGCCGCCTACCGTTGAAAGGTGATTTCCCATGCGGACATCGCACAAGTTCGGCCTGGCAGCGTCGGCCGTGGTGCTCGGCTTGGCCGGCACCCTCACCGCCACCGCCTCGGCGCAGCCTCAGGTGGCGGCGGCGCCGTCCGACTGCCCGAAGTACTACTTCTGTGGCTACAAGAAGGCGAACTTCAAGGAGCTGGCCTTCAAGTTCAAGGACTGCTACCTCCAGGAGATCCCCGACGGCCTGAACGGCGGCGGCTCCTGGTACAACAACCAGTCGGCCGGGACGAAGGCCCGCATGTACGACAAGAACAAGAGGCTCATCTACACGACCCCGGGCGCTCCTTCTTGGGATGCGCAAGCCGACTGGCGTCCCGTGTGGTACGTCGACGCTTGCTGAAGCGTCTCGTCCAGACCATCTGATGGTCTCATGGCAGGTGCCGGACCGGAGATCTGGGACCTCCATGACGACGGCCTGCGCGACCCCGTAGGGGTTGTGCAGGCCATCGTCGTCCGCGTGGCCCTCGACCAGCTCCATCGTGTACTCAGGCGCTGGTCCAGCGTTGCCGTACTCGGCATCTGGCCACAGATGGTGGGCATATGACGAGCCGCGACGCGGAGTCCACGAGAACCTCCAGACGGCGCGGGACGCTAGGCCGTCGGGGTGATGGCGCCGAACGGTTCATAAGCAAGAACGTCCGAGTGAGTCGAGTCGGACCATTCTTTGATGACGATGGCCTCGATCGGATTTCCGTCCTGGTCGCGGCCGATTCCGAGTGTGGCGCGGACCAGACCCGGCGTTTGTTCGCCGCGCAGCCGGGCTGTCTGCTGTTTCACCAGCGCTTGGACGCCCCCGCCGTCCGTGACGGGGAGCCGCCGTGTTGTCCACTTCTCGGCGACCGTGTCGACGTGCGCAACCACAGCGACAATCTCGGTCAGCGACCGGTCCCGCTCGACATCGGGGACCCGGCGGTCGATCGCCGCGCCAGGGATCGACGCGACGTGGTGGACGTAGTGGTCGCGTGCGGTTGCGCTGGTCCACAGCGACTGGAGGAACAGCGTCGGTTCTGCCGGCGAGCGCAGCACCGAGAACTGGATCAGCCCGTCGGACCAGGGCATCACCTCCAATGCGCCGCGAGCCGCTTTGTCCGCCTCGGCCGCCGTGGGCAACCGCCACCAGCTGTCAATTCGGGCCTTGGCATCGTCATGGTGAGTGGCAACGTGTGTTGGCCGCATCGCTCGGGTCTGGGACTGCTGATCGGTCATGCTGCCACTCTGGGTGTTGAACATTTGTTGAAGGCAAGGTCTCGGTGCTGGGAGAGTGATGTCATGGCAGACACCAGGAATCTGACTGATGCGCCGCCGACCGTGGGGCCACGCGATGCCGGCTTGACCGTTGGTGACGTCGCCCGGGCATCAGGGGTCGCCACTTCGGCCGTCCGCTTCTACGAGCGGTACGGCGTGATCGAGGCGGAACGAACCAGCGTGAACCACCGGGTTTTTGATCAGTCGACGACGTGTCGGATCAAGGTGGCCAAGTTGGCCCAGGGTGTCGGCTTGACCGTTCGCGAGATCGCGGAGCTGCTTGCGAACCTGCCCCCTGACCCCCAGCCTGACGACTGGGCCAAGATCGCTCGCCAGCTGATGGACGAGGCTGAGCGGCGAGTGGCCGCACTGAGTGGCTACCTGACGGAGATCGCCTCTGCCGGCGAACTCTGCGAGGTCGCCGACCGGATGAGGTAGTGTCCTGCGCCGGAAATTCGATCAAGATGTGAGGCGAGGCGTTCGAGGCAGACACCCCTACTTGTTGAACGAATTTCCGGCGCAGACCACTAGGAACCCACCGCCGGGGCAGGCCCGCTCGTCCCCCGTACCACCAGCTTGGGGTCCAGCACCGCCTCCCTCGGCGGCAGTTCACGGTTCTCCAGCCGTTCGACGGCGAAGCGGACCGCGTGCTCGGCCATGAGGGACGCGTCCTGGCGGACGGTGGTCAGGCCGATCGGCATCAGGTGGGAGAGGTGGCTGTCGTCGTAGCCGACGACGGACAGGTCGCGCGGGACCTCGACGCCCGCCCGGGTCAGGGCCATCAGCAGCCCCATGGCACAGCGGTCGTTGCCGGCGAGGACCGCCGTCGGCAGCGGCTGCCCGCTGTCGCGTTCGGCCAGCAGCAGCCGGCCGGTCTCGATACCGGACTCCTCGGTGTGCTCGCCGGGGATCACCCGCGCCCGGTCCGCCAGTCCGTGGCGCCGCATAGCGGCCCGGTAGGCACGCCGCCGCTCCGCCGAACCGGGACCGCGTCCGCCGTCGATGTGCACGATCCGGCGGTGCCCCAGCTCCACCAGGTGGTCCATGGCCTGCCGGACGCCCTTGCCCTCGGCGGAGTGCACGAAGTCGACATGGGCCTGGGGCACCCGGCGGCTGATCGAGACGGTGACCGTGCGCTGTCCGAGCTCGGCGAGGTAGGCGGGGTCGGCGTCCGGGCCGAGCAGGATCACCGCCTCGCAGCGGTGGCTGAGCAGCGCCTCGACCGCCTTGGCCTCGCTGCGGCCGTGGGTGGCGCCGGAGAGCAGGACGTCGTACCCGAGGCGCTCGGCCTCGGGGTAGATGCCGGTGATGAGGTCCGTGTGGAAGGTCTGGTGCACGGTGAACATCACGCCGAGCGTGCGACTGCGGCCACGGGCCAGCAGCCGGGCCGCGCTGTCGGGCCGGTAACCGATCTCGTCGGCGACGCGCAGGACCCGTTCCCGGGTCTCCTGGCTGGCCCCCGCCTGGTTGCGGAAGATGATCGAGACGAGGGCGCGGGACACGCCCGCCTTCTCGGCGACATCCGCCATCGTGGGCCGCTGCCTGCCCGATGCATCCACGTGTGAACCCACCCTCCGACGCCGACCACCTTACGGGGGTCCCGCCCGGGGCCCGCACCAGGACTCGGCAATCTCCCGGCAACAACCTATTGACATGACATTTGGACAGGGGTCATCGTACTCGAACTAGAGCGCGCTAGTAGAGCGCATCAGTTTTACGCTGCCCCCCTTCCTCTCCCCGAAGGACTCTCACCATGGCAACGGTGCCAGCCCCGCTGCGTACGACCGTCGGCAACCTGTGCCTCGGCTCCGCCCCCGACTCCTGGGGGGTCTGGTTCCCCGAGGACGAGCACCAGGTGTCGTACACCCGTTTCCTCGACGAGCTGGCCCGGGCCGGGTACGAGTGGCTGGAGCTCGGCCCGTACGGCTATCTCCCCACCGACCCGCGGCGGCTGAAGGCCGAACTGGACGCCCGGGGGCTGAAGGTCTCCGGCGGCACCGCGTTCGGCGCGCTGCACCGGCCCGGGGCCTGGGACGAGATGCTCGCCCATGTCCGGCAGGTCGCCGCGCTGACCGCCGCCGCAGGGGCGCACCATCTCGTCTTCATCCCGCCGATGTACCGGGACGAGAAGACGGGTGCGTTCACCGAGTCGCCCGAGCTGACCGCCGAGCAGTGGGCCGGATTCGGCCGGGCCGCCGACCGGCTGGGCAAACTGCTGCTGGAGGAGTACGACGTACGGCTCGTCGTCCATCCGCACGCCGACAGCCACATCCAGACCCAGGCCGAGATCGAACGGCTGCTCAACGAGTCCGACAGCCGTTACACCAACCTCTGCCTGGACACGGGCCATGTCGCCTACGGCGGCGGGGACAACCTCGATCTGATCCGCCGTTTCGGCGAGCGGATCGGTTACGTGCACATCAAGCAGATGGACCCGGAGATCCTGGCGCAGGTCGCGGCCGAGGACCTGTCGTTCGGCGAGGCCGTGAAGCGCGGGGTGTGCGTGTCACCGCCGGCCGGGGTGCCGAAGCCGGCCGAGGTGGTGGCCGAACTCGCGGGGCTCGACGCCGAGTTGTTCGTGATCGTCGAGCAGGACCTGTACCCGTGTGCTCCCGAGGTGCCGCTGCCGATCGCGGTCAGCACCCGTGAACACCTGGCCGGCTGCGGCCTGTCGGGTACCCGGCGCCCGAACATCGACAGGTAAGGAGCGGCCATGGACGTCAGGGACGACACGACACCGGCCCCCATCCCGCCCCCCGCCACCGCCGTCGCGGACGACGCTCCCCCGGCGGTCAGGCGGCGGCTGAGGCTGATCACGATCATCGCCACGTTCGGTGGTCTGCTCTTCGGCTACGACACCGGCGTCATCAACGGCGCCCTGCCCTACATGACCGAGGACCTCGGCCTGACCCCGGTCACCGAGGGCATGGTCACCAGCTCGCTGCTGCTGGGTGCCGCGCTGGGCGCGGTGACCGGCGGCCGGTTGTCGGACGCGCGCGGCAGGCGGCGCAACATCCTGCTGCTGGCCGTGCTGTTCTTCGTCGGCGCGCTCGGCTGCACGCTCGCGCCCACGACCGAGGTGATGATCGTGGCGCGGTTCGTGCTCGGTCTCGCGGTCGGCGGCGCGTCGGTGACGGTGCCGGTGTATCTCGCGGAGGTGTCGCCCGCCGAGCGGCGCGGTGCCCTCGTCACGCGCAACGAGCTGATGATCGTCAGCGGTCAGCTGCTGGCCTTCACGTCCAACGCGATCATCGCCCAGGTCGGCGGCGAGTCCGGTGGCGTGTGGCGCTGGATGCTGGTCATCGCGACGGTGCCGGCCGTGGTGCTCTGGTTCGGCATGCTCGTGATGCCGGAGAGCCCGCGCTGGCTGGCCTCCCGGAGCCGCTTCGGGGAGGCACTCGAGGTCCTCAAGCAGGTGCGCTCCCAGGCCCGGGCCGAGGCCGAGCTGAAGGAGGTGTCCGCGCTCGCCGTCAAGGACGAGCAGGCCAAGCTCGGCGGCTGGCAGGACATGAGGAGCACGCCGTGGGTGCGCAAGCTGATGTTCGTCGGGTTCGGCATCGCGATCGTGCAGCAGATCACCGGCGTCAACACGATCATGTACTACGGCACGCAGATCCTCACCGACGCCGGTTTCGCCGCCGACAGCGCGCTGACGGCGAACATCGCCAACGGTGTGATCTCGGTGCTGGCCACCTTCGTCGGCATCTGGCTGCTGGGCCGGGTACCGCGCCGCCCGATGCTGATGACCGGCCAGGCCGGCACGACCGCCGCGCTGTTGCTGATCGGCGTGTTCTCCCTGGCCCTGCCCTCGGGTGACGCGCGGGCGTTCGCGGTGCTCGCCATGACGGTCACGTTCCTCGCCTTCCAGCAGGGCGCGATCTCCCCGGTGACCTGGCTGATGCTGTCGGAGATCTTCCCGATGCGGATGCGCGGCTTCGGCATGGGCATCGCGGCCGTGGTGCTGTGGCTGACCAACTTCGTGATCGGGCTGGTCTTCCCGTCCCTGGTCTCCGGGATCGGGATCTCCAACACCTTCTTCCTGTTCGTGGCGGCGGGCCTGCTGTCGCTCGCCTTCGTCAAGCGCTACGTCCCCGAGACCAAGGGCCGCACCCTCGAAACCCTCGAAGCCGAACTCCGCACCCGCTTCTCCTGACCCTCCCTTCGAAGGAACGACCATGACCGTACGTGTAGGCGTCATCGGCGCCGGAATGATCGGCCAGGACCACATCCGGCGGCTCACCGAGGTCGTCACCGGGGCCGCCGTCACGGCCGTGACCGACATCGACGCCGAGCGCGCCGCCGAGGTGGCGGCCCGGGTGGGGGCCACCGCGCTGCCCACGGGCGCGGAGCTGATCGCCTCTCCCGACGTGGACGCCGTCCTCGTCACCTCCTGGGGACCCACCCACGCCGAGCACGTCCTGGACGCGATCGCGGCCGGCAAGCCGGTGTTCTGCGAGAAACCGCTGGCCACGACCGCCGAGGACTGTCTGCGGATCGTCGAGGCCGAGCGGGCGCACGGCCGCCGCCTGGTGCAGGTCGGCTTCATGCGCCGCTTCGACGCCGGCTACCGCCAGATGAAGGAGGTTTTGTCGACCGGCTCGCTCGGGGCCCCGCTGATCGTGCACTGCGCCCACCGCAACCCGACGGTGCCCGAGTCGTACCACTCCGCCATGGCCGCCCAGGACACGGCCGTGCACGAGATCGACGTGCTGCGCTGGCTGCTCGACGACGAGATCGTCTCCGCGCAGGTGGTCACCCCGCGTCCGACGAGCAAGCGGTTCGCGCACCTGAAGGACCCGCAGATCATGGTCTTCGAGACCGCCGAGGGCGTCCGTATCGACCTGGAGGTCTTCGTCAACTGCCAGTACGGCTACGACATCCAGTGCGAGGTCGTCGGCGAGGACGGCCTGGTCCGGCTGCCCGACCCGGCGGCCGTCGGGATCCGCACCGCGGCCCGGCACGGCACGGGTGTGCTCCAGGACTGGAAGGACCGGTTCGCGGAGGCCTTCGACACCGAGTTCCGCGAGTGGGTCGCCTCGGTGGCCGCCGGTACCGAGCCCACCGGCCCGTCCTCCTGGGACGGCTATGCCGCCACCGTCATCACCGACGCCGCCGTCCGGTCCCTGGAGACCGGCGGCGAGAGCGTCACCACCGACATGAAGCCCCGCCCCGCGTTCTACGGAGGGACCGCGTGAAGATCGCCCTCGACCCCTATATGTTCCGTGCGCTGCCGATCGACGACATGGTGCGCACGGTGGCCGAACTCGGCTACGAGTACATCGAGTTGTCGCCGCGCGCGGACTTCATGCCGTTCTTCCTGCACCCGCGTGCGGACGAGGCGCGGGTGGCGGAGCTGAAGCAGGCGCTGCGCCGGCACGGCGTGCGGCTGTCCTCGGTGCTGCCGCTGTACAAGTGGTCCTCGCCGGACGAGACCGAGCGGCAGGCGGCCGTCCGCTACTGGAAGCGGATGATCGAGATCACCGTCGAGCTCGAATGCCCGCTGATGAACTCGGAGTTCAACGGGCGCCCCGAGCGCGCCGCCGAGAGCGAGGCCGCCTTCTGGCGCTCGCTGGAGGAGCTGCTGCCGGTGTTCGAGCGCGAAGGCATCGCTCTGAACCTGGAGGCGCACCCGGACGACTTCTGCGAGGAGAACACACCCGCCGTCGATCTCGTCCGCGCGATCGACAAGCCGTGGGTGAACTACCTGTACTGCGCCCCGCACTCCTTCCACCTCTCCGGGCCTGACGAGGTCGGGGCGGACATCGCGGCGATGATGCGCTACGCCCGTGACAAGCTCCAGCACGTGCACATCGCGGACTCCTTCAACCACAAGGGCTCGTCCGGCCTGCGCTACATCCTCAACCCGCCGGGCACCCCGGCCCGTATCCACCAGCACCTGGACATCGGCCAGGGCGAGGTCGACTGGGACGCCTTCTTCGGCACGCTGCGCGAGGTGGGCTTCGACGGTGTCGCCACGTCCTGTGTCTTCGCCTGGGAGGAGCGGGCCCGGGAGTCGTCGGCGTTCATGCTGGACCGCATCCGCAAGGAGCTCGCCGCGTAGGCGGCGTCCTTGAACCTCCGGCCGGGGCCCCCACTGCGGGAGGGCCCCGGCCGGAGCCCGCGTCAGGAGCTCGTGAGGACGACGAGCTGCTGGGTCGCCCGGGTCATCGCCACATAGTGGTCGACCGCCCCTTCGATGCCCGTACCGAAGTCCTGCGGGTCGACGAGGACGACGAGGTCGAACTCCAGCCCCTTCGACAGCTCCGGGGTCAGCGAACGGACGCGGGAGGACGCCGGGCGGAACGCGGGATCGCCGATGACACAGGCGATCCCGTCGGCATGGGCGGCGAGCCAGGTGTCGAGGACCGAGCTCAGCTCCGAGACCGGCCCGTACTCGACCGGAACGCCGCCGCTGCGGATCGACGTCGGCACGTTGGCGTCCGGCAGCGCGGCCCGGATGACCGGCTCGGCCTCCGCCATGATCTCCGCCGGCGTCCGGTAGTTGATGCTCAGCGAGGCCAGGTCGACCCGGTCGAACCCGACCCGCTCCAGCCGTTCCCGCCACGACTCCGTGAACCCGTGCCGGGCCTGGGCACGGTCCCCGACGATGGTGAAGCTGCGGGACGGGCAGCGCTGCAGCAGCATCTGCCACTCCGCGTCGGTCAGTTCCTGCGCCTCGTCCACGACGATGTGCACGAACGGCCCGGCGAGCCGGTCCGGGTCGGCGGTGGGCAGGGCGCTCTCGTCGACCAGGGAGTTGCGCATGTCCTGCCCGTGCAGCATGACCAGCACGCCCTCGCCGTCGTCGTAGCTGTGCGCCTCCAGCAGGTCGTCGATGACGTCGGCCATCCGCTCGCGCTGGGCGGAGACGGCGGCCTCCCTCCGGCGCTCGCGCCGGGAGGCCTCCGGGTCGCCGAGCCGCTGCCGGGCCGCGTCCAGCAGCGGCAGGTCGGACACCGTCCAGGCCTGGGGCCGCGCGCGTTGCAGCGTGCGCACCTCGTCGCGGCTGAGCCAGGGAGCGCACATCCGAAGGTAGGCCGGCACCGACCAGAGGTCCCCGACGAGGTCGGTCGCCTCCAGGATGGGCCAGGCCCGGTTGAATGCCGTGAGCAACTCCCGGTCCTGTGCCAGCGACTTGCGCAGCAGGGCCTCCGGGACCTCGCCCTCGTGCTTGTCCACCAGGATCGTGAGCAGTTCCTCCCAGACCTGGTCGCGGGCCTCGTTGTGCGGCGTGCCGGGTTCCGCCGCCGAGAACGCCACGGCCCAGTCGGCGGCGCTCAGGCGGATGTCGGACCAGTGGGTCGTGACCGTCATGGCCTCGGTGGGCGGTTCCTCGTAGAACCGGACGGCCTTCTCGATCGCGCGCACCATGTCCGCGGACGACTTCAGCCGGGCCCCCTCCGGGTCGGTCTCTTCCCCGGCCGTGGCTCCCTCGTCGACGAGGTCCCGCAGGACGCAGGTCTGCACGCCCTCCTCGCCGAGGCTGGGCAGGACGTCGGAGACGTAGGACAGGTAGGGCCGGTGCGGGCCGACGAACAGCACGCCGCCCCGGCGGTGCTGCCCGAGGCGCGGGTCGGAGTAGAGGAGGTAGGCGGAGCGGTGCAGGGCGACGACGGTCTTGCCGGTGCCCGGGCCGCCGTCGACGACGAGGGCACCGCGCGAACCGGCGCGGATGATGGCGTCCTGGTCGGCCTGGATGGTGCCGAGCACGTCCCGCATCCGGGGCGAGCGGTTGGTGCCCAGGCTGGCGATGAAGGCGGACTGGTCGTCGAGCGCGGCGTGCCCGTCGAAGGCGTCGGCGGTGAACACCTCGTCCCAGTAGTCGCTGACCCGGCCGCCGGTCCAGCGGTACCGGCGACGGCTGGCGAGCCCCATCGGGTTGGCATGGGTGGCCCCGAAGAACGGCTCGGCCGCGGGGGATCGCCAGTCGACCAGCAGACGGCGTCCCTCACGGTCCGTGAGGCCGAGCCGTCCCACGTACACGGGCTCGGAGCCGTCGGTGGCGACCATGTGCCCGAGGCACAGGTCGAGTCCGAAGCGGCGCAGTGCGCGCAGGCGGGCGGTGAGCCGGTGGATCTCGGCGTCCCGGTCCATGGCCTGCCGCCCCTTGCCGCCGGGGGCCTTGCGCTCGGCTTCGAGACGCCCGGACAGTTCGGCGATCGACTGCTCCAGGCAGTCGGCGACGGCGGCGAAGTGCCGCTCGTCCCCGGCGATCAGCGCCGGGTCGGCTTTGTGCGAGAGGCGGTCGGGAAGGTCGAACGCGCTCGTGGTCAGGGGGGTCACGTCATGCTCCCGTTTCCGCAGGTCCTTGGCCTAGGCGGGACAGTGTGCGGGAGACATGGGGCCTTGCCGCAAGACCCCCCGTGTGTTATAGCTTGAGAGTGGCAAGGAGAGGACTCCTTGCCTTTCTTGTTGTGTCACACCGGTCCGGGTGCCGTCATCCAGCGCCACTGGGTGAACTCCTCCAGGCTGGCCGTGCCGCCGATGCGGGAGCCGTTGCCGGAGATGCCCATGCCTCCGAAGGGGGCGTTCGCGGCGTCCTTGGCGGAGACGTCGTTGATGTGGACCATGCCGGTGCGCAGTCGCTCGGCGACAGCGGTCGCCCTGGGTACGGAGCCGGAGTGCACCGCGGCCGTCAGGCCGTACGCGGTGTCGTTGGCGATCTCGACGGCCTCCGCCTCGCTGTGAAAGGGAACGACAGGGGCCACGGGACCGAAGATCTCCTCGGTGAACGCGGGCATGGCCCGGTCGACGCGGTCCAGGACGGTGGGCGGGTAGAAGAGTCCGTCGCGTCGCCCGCCCGTGAGCACTCGCGCCCCGCCGGCCACGCTCTCGTCGACGATGCGCTCGATCCTGGTGGCCAGCCGCTCGCTGATGATCGGGCCGAGGCTGACGCCCTCCACGCGGGGGTCACCGACGCGCAGGGCCCGCGCGTGCCCGATCAGGGCGTCGGTGTACGCCTCGACCAGATCGGCATGGACCAGGTGACGGCCGGCGGCGACGCACGCCTGGCCCTGGTATCCGAAGCTGCTCACGGCCCCGGCCAAGGCGGCCGCGTCCACATCGGCGTCCTCCAGCACGACGAGCGCGTTCTTGCCGCCGAGCTCCAGGACGACCCGTTTCAGCCCCTCCCCCGCCACGCGGGCCACGACGCGTCCGACCTCGGCGGAACCGGTGAACGCGACCATGGCGACATGAGGATCCGCCGCGACCGCCTGCCCGGTCTGCGCGCCGCCCGGCAGGACGTGCAGCACCCCGTCGGGCAGTCCGGCGTCCTCGAAGAGCCGCGCGACGAGGACTCCCCCGGACACCGGAGTCAGGGGGTCGGGCTTGAGCAGCACGGTGTTGCCCAGCGCCAGTGCGGGCGCCAGCGCGCGCACCGCGAACAGGAGCGGCGCGTTCCATGGGTTGATGACGCCGACGACGCCCAGGGGCACCCGCCACGCCAGACTCGTTCCACCGGGGGTCTGCGGGGCCAGGACCTCGCCCCTGGGCAGGGACGCGAGTCCCACGGCGTGCGTCAGCTGGGCGAGGGCGGCGGTGATCTCGTAGTCGCCCTTGGCGGGGACGCCGGCCGACTCGCGGACGATCCAGTCGCGGAACGTGGAGCTGTGTTCACGCAGCGCGGAGGATGCGCGCAGCAGGACCTCGACACGGTCGGACGGAGCTGCCGCAGCCCAGTCTCCGGCGGCCTCGGCGGCCCGTGCGCCGGCCCGGGCGACGTCCGCAGACGAGGCGACGCCGACCTCGGCCAGCGCATGCCCCGTGGCCGGCTCGATCACCTGGCGTGTGCCGCCCTCGGATGCGCGCCAGCCCGAGCTGTAGATCTTCCCGGACCACTCGGCCGGGTCCGGCCACCTCTTGCCGTTGCCCGTCATGGGTGCCGCCCTCCGTCCGGGGGCGGTGCCGCCGCCCTGACATGAGGACCGATACACGCCCGTCTGTCACTCTTGTTGTCTAGTGTCGTAATAGTGAAGGTGCGACGCACCTCGGGTTCAGGGCGCTCCTGGGCAGAAGGCCACCAAGGCGGGATCGAGGGCAGATGACGTCATGATCGGATCCGCGTCCGCCTCGGACGACGGCCCGAGCGCTTGGTCGCAGGAACGCGTCGACGGTGCGGCCACCGCCAGGGTCGTCGTCAATGACCTCGGAATCGTGACCGCGTGGAACGAAGGGGCGCGGCGGCTGCTCGGTTACCGTGCCGCCGAGGTGGTCGGCCGGAAGGCGGCCGTGCTTCTCGGTGACGCCGCTCCGAGCCACGCGCTGCCCTCGCTGACCGGCCTGCGCAGGTGGAGCGGGACGGCCACGCTGCTGCACCGGGACGGCCACCGCGTCACCGTCGGGCTGCTGGCCCATCACGGGGGGATCGACGGGGTCGACTGGCTGCTGGTGTCACCCGTGGCCAGGCCGGGACCGACGCCTGAGGACGATGCGTTCCTGCGGCGTAGTTTCGCCCAGGCGCCCTACGCCATGGCGCTGTACGACACCGGGCTGCGGCTGCGGTGGGCGAACGCGGACATGGAACGTGTGATGGGCCTGTCAGAGCAGGAGATGCGCGGCCTGCGGGTGACGGAGATCGTCGTCGACCCGGAGAGCGAACGGGCCGAGGAGGGCATGCGAACCGCGCTGGAGACCGGTCGTCTCCAGGAGCTCGGAGCCGCGCTGCACCTGGCCGGCCATGAGCGGGAGAGCGTGTGGTCGGTGTCCCTCGTCCCTGTGCGGGGCTCCGACGGCCGGCTCGAAGGTGTCCTGCTGTCGGCACACGACGTGACGGAGCAACACCTCGCACGGCAGCGACTGGTTCTGGTCAACGACGCCAGCCTGCGGATCGGCAGCACTCTCGACCTGCCCCGTACCGCTCAGGAACTCGCCGACGTGGCCGTCCCGCGGTTGGCGGACTTCGTCACGGTCGATCTCCTGCCGTCGATCGAGGGGGGCGAGGATCCGCCGCAGGGTTCTCCGCACGGTCCGGTGATGCTGCGCCGGGTCGCCTGTCAGTCGGTGCTGGAGGGCTGCCCCGAAGCCGTGGTGTCGCTCGGGACGGTGGCGGCCTACCCGGAGGGCTCCACCGCGGCGGAGTGCCTGACCGCCGAGCGGCCGCTCATCGAGCACATCACGCCCGCCGCCCTGGAGGATCTGGACCGGACGGCCCCGGAGCGGGCCGAACGCATGCGGCGGTACGGGTTCCACTCGGTGCTGGCGGTACCCATGCGGGCGCGTGGCCTCACCCTGGGCGTGGCCACGTTCTCCCGCCATCGCCGGCCCGAGCGCTTCCAGCAGGACGACCTGCTGCTGGCCCAGGAGATCACCGCTCGCGCCGCCGTGTGCATCGACAACGCCCGGCGGTACACCCGCGAGCGCGACACCTCCCTCACCTTGCAGAGCAGCCTGCTGCCGCGGCGTCTCCCCGAGCAGGCGGCTCTCGATGTCGCCTCCCGTTATCTGCCCGCCAGTACCCGGGCCGGTGTCGGCGGCGACTGGTTCGACGTCATTCCGCTCTCCGGCGCCCGGGTCGCTCTGGTCGTCGGTGACGTCGTGGGGCACGGCATCCAGGCCTCGGCGACCATGGGGCGGCTGCGCACCGCCGTGCGCACGCTGGCCGATGTCGACCTTCGCCCCGACGAGTTGCTGACCCACCTCGACGACCTGGTCAACCATGGTGCCGGCGGCGACACCACGGCCCCGCTCGACGGCGACATCGGCGCCACCTGTCTGTACGCCGTCTACGATCCCGTCTCGCGCCACTGCACGGTCGCCCGCGCGGGCCACCCCGGGCCGGCCCTCGTGGCACCTGACGGCACGGTCGAGTTCCTCGATGTTCCGGCGGGCCCTCCCCTCGGCCTGGGCGGCCTGCCCTTCGAGTCGACCGAGCTGGAGCTGGCCGAGGGCAGCCTCCTCGTCCTCTTCACGGACGGGCTCGTCGAGGTTCGCGGCCGTGACATCGACCAGGGGATCGCCGCCATGCGCGAGGTGCTGCGGCGACCGGCCCAGGATCTGGAGGCCATGTGCGATGCCCTGCTGCGCACCCTGCTCGGGGATCGCCCCTCCGATGACGTGGCGCTCCTCGTGGCCCGCACCCGCGCCCTCGACGCCTCGCACGTGGCGACCTGGCAGGTGCCGCCGGACCCCGCCGCGGTCGCCGAAGTGCGCAAGGCCGCTTGCCTGCAACTGTCCGACTGGGGCTTGGACGACGCCGTGATCGTCACCGAGCTGGTCGTCAGCGAGCTGGTCACCAACGCCATCCGGTACGGCCGGCCTCCGATCGAGCTCAGACTGATCTACGACCGCACCCTCATCTGTGAGGTGTCCGACGGCAGCAGTACCGCGCCCCATCTGCGCCGGGCCCATACCTTCGACGAAGGCGGACGCGGGTTGCTGCTCGTCGCTCAGCTCACCCAGGGCTGGGGATCCCGCCAGATGGCCGACGGCAAGACCATCTGGGCTGAGCAGTCACTTCCCGGCGACTGAGGTCCGCAGGGCACCTGTACTCCCCCGCGTCCGGTTCCGTATGACACGCTCTTCGGCGAGCGGGCGGCCGGGGTACGGCCGTCGGCTGTCACGGCACCGTGGAGAGGCGGCGGCATGCGCATAGGACTGCTCGGCACCGGCCCATGGGCGCAGCTGGCCCACGCACCGGCCCTCAGCGGGCACGACGGGCTCGACTTCGCCGGGGTGTGGGGGCGCCGTCCCGAGGCGGCGAAGGAGCTGGCGGAGCGGCACGGCGTCCGGGCCTACGACGACGTGGACGCGATGTTCGCCGACGTGGACGCGGTCGCCGTGGCCCTGCCTCCCGAGGTGCAGGCCCAGCTCGCCGCGCGGGCGGCGCGGGCCGGGTGTCATCTGCTGCTCGACAAGCCGCTGGCGGTCTCGGTGGAGCAGGGCCGGGCGGTGGTCGAGGCCGTCGAGGAGGCGGGGGTCGCCTCCGTCGTGTTCTTCACGACCCGTTTCCAGCCCGAGCCGGCGGCGTGGATCACCGAGCAGGCGGCGGTGCCGGGCTGGTTCACGGGGCGGGCGCAGTGGCTCGGGGCGGTGTTCAGCAGCGAGAGCCCCTTCGCGACGCCGTGGCGGCGGGAGAAGGGCGCCCTGTGGGACGTCGGGCCGCACGCCCTGTCCGTCCTGCTGCCGGTGCTCGGCGACGTGCGACGCGTGACGGCGGCGGCGTACGGCCCCGGCGACACGGTCCATGTCGTCCTCGACCACACCGGCGGCGCGTCGAGCACGCTCACCCTGAGCCTGACAGCACCGCCCGCCGCGTCCTGTGCCGCCGTGGAACTCCTCGGGGAGGCCGGGGTCGCGGTCCTGCCGGACAGCTCCGACGGAGCGGTCCCTCCGTTGATGCGGGCCGCGGACGCCCTGCGCGCCGCCGCCCGGACCGGCCGCCCGCACGCGTGCGACGCGGCGTTCGGCCTGCGGGTCACGGAGATCCTCACGGCGGCCGACGACCTGCTGAACGGCGGGGCACGTTAGCCCTGCGCCGGTTCGAAGTTGAGGCGTTCCTTGACCACCGGGAAACCGGCCTTGGTGAAGTTCGCGGCCATGGGGAAGTTGCCCTGGTCCGTGGCGGCCGCGATGAACTCGGCGCCGCGCTCGGCCAGGAAGTGGGTGCACTCGGCCAGCAGGTCGTAGGCGTAGCCGTGGCCCCGATGTTCGGGCAGGACTCCGATGAAGCCGATGCACGGGCCCGACGGATTGTGGGCCGGGATGTGGATGCCGACCGGTTCGCCCTGTGGTGTGTGCGCGACCTGCCACCACTCGCGGGGCGAGGGGCACCAGTGGAAGAAGTCGAGTTCCTCCCGGGCCGCCCGGTCGAGTCCGCCCTGCTCGATGGCCTTCAGCGCGTGGGCGTCCAGCGTGGCGGAGTGGATGCGGCGCAGCGCGTCGAAGAACACGGCGTCGTCCGGTTCGGCGCGGAACACCAGACGCCCGGGCCGCTCGGGCAGGCCGCGGTCCGGGGTCCAGCGGTACAACAGGCGTTCCACCAGGAGGTCGTAGCCGGCCTTCCGCGCGGCGGTGACACGGGTCTCGGCCGCGCTGCGCAGGGCCGGGTCGTCGCGCCAGCCCGCGGGCAGGTTCAGTTCCAGTTCCACCTGCCAGGGGGCGGAGCGCAGGAGGGCGGCGCCCGCTTCCTCCTCGCCGTCCGCCATGTCGAACCAGTTGAGGTTGACGGGCTCGGTGTCGTCGGGGCCGCCCCACCAGGCGCCGCGGGCCACGACCCTGCCGTCGCGCAGGGCCACCCGCTTCCAGTCGGGACGGTGCCGGGTCAGCCGGTGGGCCTCACGGGCGCCCAGCGGATCGGGCAGGGCGTCGAAGAGATCGGCGTCGGTCGCGTCGAGCGCGCGGATGACCGCATCGGTCACGCAATTCCTCCGGGATACGTGGTGGGCGAGGCACCGTCCAACGCGCTTTCCGACGCGCCCTCAAGTGGCCCTCGAGAGCCAGCCAAGCGATCAATGATGTCCCCGAGTGGCGGCTTCAGCAAGGGATTTCGGGATGATCGCCGACCTCGCACGCCGAGCCGCCCCCTCGGAGCGCGGACGCCTGGTGGATCTGGCGTGCGGCACCGGCCAACTCGCCCACGTCAGCTCCCGCGTGACTGCCGGGACATGCGTGGGTCAACACGCTCAGGCGCTGCCCGGGACAACGCCGGCAGAGCCTGCCAGCCGGGCTTTCCAGATCTCCTCGCTGGGCCATCGCCGGGCCCAGTCGGCGGAGACTTCCGTGTAGTCCCGCGCAGTCCGGGGTGCCTGGACCTCGATCAGGTCTTCAACGACGAAGCCGCAGTCCCGCAACAGACGGAGCATCTCACCGTGCGGCAGGACGAACTCCACGGGCGGTACACACAGGTCGCACCACAGCTGTCCTCGTAGGGCACTTTCTCGGCATCGCCCAGGACAAGAGGGACACCTGCGACTCAGGGGTGGCCCACAATGCCCAGGACGGTTCCGCCTGCGCCCAGTGATCACGGGCGAGCGGCCCGTGCCACGCGGCCGCCTCGTCATCCCAGAAGCGCCGGTTCCGCTCCACATGGTCCGCCGGGCCGTCATGAGTCATGGAGGCAAATTTCCTCCTGTGTGGTCAGAGCAGCAGCCGGCGCGGGCCCGGAGTGCGGTGCCGGGTGGGGCGTAGCAGCGTGGTGGTGTGAGTGGTGCACGCGCCCGGCTGCCGCGCCGGGACAGGGGCCGTGGCCGGGATCGGGACCTGGACCGGGACATCGGCCCGGACCGGCGGGGCTGGCTGCGCGGCGCACCCCCGCCGGTCTGGGCGCGGCTGCTGCCGTCCGTACTGCTGGCGGGCGTCTGCGCGGCTGAGCTGATCAGTCCGGAGCCGCTCGACATCGGCTTCCTGCTGGGTGCGATCCCGCCGCTGGCCGTGCTGGCGCACGGGCCGATCGTGACGGCCGTGCTCGGCGCGCTGGCGGTGGCCGTGCTGACGGTTCCCTTCTTCCATCTGAACGACCCGGGCAGCACCGATCTGCTGACCGTGTGCTTCGTCGCGGTGCTGAGCGTGCTGCTGTCGTACGTGCGCGGCAGGCGTGACGCGCAACTGGTGACCGAGCGGGCCGTCGCCGAGGCGGCGCAGCGGGCCGTGGTGCCGCCGCTGCCGGAGCGGGTCGGGCCGGTGCGGTGCGCGGGGCTGTACCGGGCCGCGCAGAGCGGGACGCTGGTCGGGGGTGACTTCTTCGACGTACGCGCGGGCCCCTACGGCGTACGGGCGGTCATGGGCGATGTGCAGGGGCACGGGCTGTCCGCGGTGGCGACGGTCGCTTCCCTGCTGGGGGCGTTCCGGGAGGCGGTGCTGGACCAGCCGGATCCGGAGGCGGTGGCGGCCCGGCTCGACCGGAGACTGGTGGTGGACTCCGCGGGCGAGCCGCATGCCGAGCTGTTCGCGACGGCGGTGCTCTTGGACTTCTCCGCCGACGCGCGGGTGGTGCGGATCGTGGCGTGCGGGCAGTCCGGGCCGTTGCTGCTGCGGGAGGGGCGGGTCGTCGAGCTGGACGTCGAGCCGTGCACGCCGCTGGGGCTGGGCCTCGCCGAGGCCACTGGACCGAAGGTCGTCTCGGTGCGGCTGCGGGCCGGTGACCGGCTGTTCCTCGCGTCCGACGGTGTCACCGAGGCCAGGGACGCGGGCGGGGTCTTCTATCCCCTCGCCGAGCGGCTGCCGGGCTTCGCCGACAGGGATCCGGCGGCCCTGGCGGAGCGGGTGTGGGCCGACCTCGTCCGGTACTGCCCGGATGTGCGGGACGACGTCACGATGCTCGTGCTCGCGCCCCGTCCGCGGGGCGGCCCCTGACGGCGGCCGGCGGGGCTCGCGCCGCATGGTCGGCGGGGTTCCGGTGCCCGGGGGCGGGGCTCTCCGGATGCACGCCGGGCTCTCGCGGTGAATGGTGATAGCGGACCCGTTTTTCAGCACCGGGGCCGCACCAGCGATCCGGACCCTAGGAGCAGAGAACATGTCGACTTCACAGCCCGCCGCGTCCCGGCCGCCCGAGGACCGCACCACCCCGGACCGTCTGCTCCACGCCCGCACCGGCACCGACGTGTCGCCGGAGGACCTCGTCCTGGCCTCGGGCAAGGACCTCACCCCGCACACCCTGGAATGGGCCAGGCGCAAGCTGGCGGCGGAGGGCCCGGCCGCGCTGGAGAAGCTGCTGCCGTAGCCCCCGGCAGAGCGTCACGCCCTGTCGTCGTCCTCCGGCAGGGCGCTGTCGTCCTCCACGACGTGGACCGCCGCCTCCTCCGCGCCGGCCGCACCCCCGTCGATGCCGATGTCCGTGGCGACGGTCTCCTTCGTCGTGTCGGGGTGGGCGCCCTCGTCCGGGGCGACCAGGCGGCCCGCACGGGCGGTGCCCGCCTCGGGGTCGACCGGCTCGCCGTCGCTGTCGGGGGTGTCCCCCACGCCGTCCCCGACGGGCTCGGCGGACACGTCGGGGACCTCCTGGGCGAGCCGGTCGTCGAGCGTCTCGCCCTCGTGCTGCTCGGCGGCGGTGGTGCCGCGCTTGGTGACGCCGAGCGGCTTCTCCGGCGGGGAGTAGCCCTCGTCGAGGGTGTCGTCGTAGGTCCGTTCGTCGACGGCGTCCTGGAGGTCCAGAGGCGCGGCGTCCTCCTGCTCCTCGTTGCTCCCGGTGGGCTGGTACGCGTCGTCCGCCATCGGCTCGGGGCGCATCGGTTCCGTGCCCATCACTTCTGCCTCCCTGTCGCGCTGCGTCGACTCGTGCGTCTCGTTCGTCTGTCTCATGTGCCCGTTCCGCGTTTCCCGTTACGCGGGCTCTAACCTTCCCGCCCCGGCCGGGCCGGGCCGGCCGTCCACTTCTCCTCGAGGCGTCCCAGCCTCCACACCAGCAGCGCGACGACCCACGTGGCGACGAACAGCGCTACGACGACGTACCCGAGGACGTTGAGGTCGAGGCCGGAGATCCAGTCCCAGAAGGGGCCGTGCAGGCCGAGCCGCGTCACGAGCAGACCGAGGAGTTCGACGGTCCCGATGAGCAGGGCCACGGCGACGGACAGGCCGGTGATCGTGAGGTTGTAGTAGACCTTGCGGACCGGCTCGGAGAAGGCCCAGCCGTAGGCGAAGTTCATGAACGAGCCGTCGACGGTGTCGAGGAGGCACATCCCGGCGGCGAACAGGACGGGCAGGCACAGGATCGCGTACCAGGGCAGACCGGACGCGGCGCCGGAGCCGGCCAGGACGAGCAGGGCGATCTCGGTGGCGGTGTCGAAGCCGAGGCCGAACAGGAGGCCCAGCGGGTACATCTGCCCGGGCTTGGTGACCGACTGCATGACACGGCCCAGGAGCCGGTTCATGAAGCCGCGGTTGTTCAGTTGTTCCTCCAGGGCTGCCTCGTCGTAGTGGCCCGAGCGCATCCGGCGGAAGAGCTTCCAGATGCCGGCGAGGACGACGAGGTTGACGGCCGCGATGAGGTAGAGGAACGTCCCGGAGACGGTCGTGCCGATCAGGCCGGTGACGTCGTGCAGCGAGGAGCCGCCGTCGCGGACCGGCCCGGCCAGGGTCTTCACGCCGAGGGTGAGCAGGAAGGCCAGGACGAAGACGACGCTGGAGTGACCGAGGGAGAACCAGAAGCCGACGGACAGCGGCCGCTGCCCCTCGCCCATGAGTGTGCGGGTGGTGTTGTCGATGGCGGCGATGTGGTCGGCGTCGAAGGCGTGCCGCATGCCGAGCGTGTACGCGGTGACGCCGATGCCGACGCCGAAGGTCTGCGTGCCGATGGCGTGGTGCTCGGGGGCGACGATCACGACGAGGGTGAACCAGCCGATCACGTGCAGGGCCACGATGACGGCGGCCATCCCCCCGACCCTGGTCCACTCCTGCCGCGTCATGGAGGTGCGGACGCGGTGCCGGGCCGTGCGCTGGTCCGCAGCCGGGGCGGGGAGGGGCGGAGTGGACTCAGGGGCGGCCGTCATCGGGGGGGAGGTCTTTCTGTCGGACGGACGGCTGCGGGAAACAGCGTCGCGCCATCCTCCAGTACCTGCAATCCATGTGCAGTAAAGCCCTCGACAGGTCTTGTCCATGGATCCGAAAACTCCACGGAGCCGGGCGCCCCCGGCCGGGTGTC